>UQUL01000086.1 GCA_900544235.1 uncultured Collinsella sp. | reverse complement strand
TCGGAGATGTGTATAAGAGACAGCCTCAACGACAAGGGCCACTTTACTGACTGTTCTGAGTTGGTCAACACGGTCTGCGAGGTCGTCGAGCTGCCGTGGATTGCCGGCAAGAGCCTGCATGACAGCTTCTCGGGCGCTACGGTCTATGAAGCCGTCGCCGCTTAACAGGCAATAAAACTCGATTTTCACGTGACCGCTGGCGCCGCCCCCGCGCCGGCGGTCTTTTTCTGCCGATAGGCCATAAAAGTGCACGCATTTGCGGAGAGCCTGTTGACGATAGTCAAAACTCGGACTAATCTAGAGACACAAAATTGGTCAAAAATCGGACAATTGAATGGTGGGATAGATGAATAGTGCGGTTGCGCTGGTCGACTTCGACCGGTTGCTCAATGGACTCGACCATATCTATTCGGAGTTCTCGCGCGCCTGCGGCCTTTCGGACTGCGCCTATTGGATGCTCGTCGACACCAGCACGGCGGGCGGCAGTATTGCCGTAAGCCGTCTGACAAGCGAATGGTTCTACAGCAAGCAGACCATCAACTCGGCAATTTAAACCTTGACGGCGCGGGGCTTCGCAACGTTGGAGTTTGCCGAAGGCAGTCGTAAGAACAAGGTTGTGAGCCTGACCGAAGAGGGCAGGCGATTTGCCGAGCGTTATGCGCTGCCGGCACTCAAGGCCGAGCAGCGAGCCTTTGGCGCGCTTGAGCCATGTGAGCAGCGCGAGATTATGCGCTTGATCGGCAAATTCTCTCAGGTACTCGGCGATGAGTGCGATGCCTTTAAGCAGCATATTGCTGCCGAGAGCCAAGCCGAGAATCAAGGTGAGGGGGAGTCGTGCGACTGTTAATGAGGTTTCTAAAGCCATATCGAGGGCTTGTCGCAGTGACGCTGCTGGTGCTGCTGGTGGATAACGTCGGTACGCTGTTGGTTCCCACGATGCTGGCGAACATGGTCAACACCGGTATTACCACGGGCGATGTCGACTACATTTTACGCAACGGCCTATACATGTTTATTGCGACCAGCATGGCTAGCGGCGGCACGGTGCTGGGCTGCTATCTTTCGGCGCGCCTGGCCGCCAACGTGGCTTGCGATATCCGCAATGCCGTGTACGACAAATCGCTCGAGCTCGCGGCCAGCGATTTTGAGCGATTTGGCACGGGATCGATGATCACACGCTCACTCAACGACATCAACGTGATTCAACAGGCTATCCTGCAGACGATTCAGTTGGTGCTGCCGGTGCCGTTCTTGGCCGTCGCGGGCATCATTTTTGCTTGGTTCATCGATCCCGCCATGGGAACGCTGCTGGGCGTGGTGGTTGCGATCGTGCTGGTGGCGGCGGTCTTTACGGTGGCTAACGCCGCGCCGATTTTTATGCGCCTTCAGAGCTTTATCGACCGTATGAACGTGGTGCTGCGCGAGAACATTGTGGGCGTTCGCGTCATCCGCGCTTTCAATAAGGAGCGCCACGAGGAGCAGCGCCTGGACGAGGTGTTTAGCGATTACGCGGACAACGCCATTAAGGTCAACCACCTGTTTGTGGGGCTCGACAGCTCCAGCTTCTTTTTGATGAACATCGCCGAGGTGGCGGTGCTGTGGGTGGGCGGCAACCGCGTGGGCGCCCATGCGATGCAGATCGCGAGCATCTCGGCGGTGCTGGAGTATGCAATTCTGATCCTGTTCTTTGTGATGATGGCCCAGATGGTGGTGCTGACGCTTCCGCGTGCTGCCGCGTGCCTGAACCGTGCGCAGCAGGTGTTGGAGATTGAGCCGAGCATCGTCGATGGCGAGCGCACGCTGGATGACGGGGCGCGCGAGCCCCAAGACGAAGCCGATGCGGTGGCCGTGTTCGACCACATGTCGTTTCGCTTTGACGATGCCGACGAGGACACCCTGTGCGACCTGAGCTTTGCCTGCCGTCGCGGTCAGACGACTGCGATCGTTGGCTCGACAGGCTCGGGCAAATCGACGGTGGCCAAGCTCTTGTTGCGCTTCCACGATGCCACCAAGGGCGCCATTCGCCTGGACGGCGTCGACCTGCGCGAGCTTTCGCAAGGTGAGATTCGCGGGCGCATCGCTTACGTACCGCAAA
>UQUL01000085.1 GCA_900544235.1 uncultured Collinsella sp. | reverse complement strand
ATGGTCGTCTACATCGCGTTTGTCTGGCTTATGTACAAGCGCATCATGCCGCTTTCGGCCGCGACGTCCGCCGCTCAGAACAAGCTGTCGGGCGTGCTGTCCGACGCGGTCACGAACATCCTGGCCGTCAAGACCTGTGGGCGCGAGGACTTTGAGCGCGACCTGTTCGATACCGCCGACCGCGCCGCGCGCGATGCCGAAACGGTTTCGATGCACGCCATGATGCAGCGCAACTTTACGACTTCGGGCCTTATCGTCATCACCATGGCCGTGGTGAGCGTGTTCGTCGCGGGCGGCAACGCGTGGTTTGGCATCTCTGCCGGCGCGCTCGTCATGATCTTTACCTATACGTACAACCTCACCATGCGTCTGAACTACGTAAGCTCCATGATGCAGCGCATTAACCGCGCACTGGGCGATGCGGCCGAAATGACGCGCGTACTGGACGAGCCGCGTCTGGTGGCAGACGACGAGAACGCCCCCGAGCTTAAAGTGACCGAAGGTGCGATTAATTTTGAGCACTTGAGCTTTGCATACCGTGACGCCGCGGCGGGCGAGAGCGTGTTCGATGACCTGACACTTCATGTGGCGGCGGGCCAGCGCGTGGGCCTGGTGGGCAAATCGGGCTCGGGTAAGACGTCGCTCACCAAGCTGCTGCTGCGCCTGGACGATGTACAGGGCGGCCGCGTGCTCGTGGACGGCCAGGACGTCTCGCGCTGCACGCAGCAGAGCCTGCGCCGCCAGGTTGCCTACGTGCCGCAGGAGGCGCTGCTGTTCCATCGCTCCATTCGCGAGAATATCGCCTACGGACGCCCCGACGTCACCGACGAGCAGATCCGCGAGGCCGCGCGCCTGGCCAACGCCCTGGAGTTTATCGACCGCTTGCCTCGTGGCTTTGACACCATGGTGGGCGAGCGCGGCGTCAAGCTCTCGGGCGGCCAGCGTCAGCGCGTGGCCATCGCCCGTGCCATCCTAACCGACGCGCCGATTCTGGTGCTCGACGAGGCGACCTCTGCCCTCGACAGCGAGTCCGAGGCGCTGGTGCAGGAGGCGCTCGAGAATCTGATGCGCGGCCGCACCTCCATTGTGGTGGCGCACCGCCTGTCCACCGTGGCGGCGCTTGACCGCATTGTGGTGCTGGCCGATGGCGAGATTGTCGAGGACGGCACGCATGCGCAGCTCGTCGAGGCGGGTGGCGAGTACGCGAGCCTGTGGAGCCGTCAGACCGGCGCATTCTTGGAGGCGTAAGCGTCTCGGACGTGGGACAATTGTGCCCATAAGTTTATTGTGCCGTTGAGCCGAGGAGTCGTTATGCCACGCGAGACCAATGCCGCCAAACGCGAGCGCGCCGTTGAGGTGTGTGAGCGCCTCAACCGTCGCTATGGCCCGGTCGAGTGCTTTTTGGACCACGAGAATCCCTTCCGCCTGCTGATCGCGGTGTTGCTCTCGGCGCAAACGACCGACGCGCAGGTCAACAAGGTGACGCCGAAGCTGTTTGCCCAGTGGCCCACGCCCGAGGCCATGGCCGGGGCGAGCGTGGCTGACGTGGCAGACACCATCAAGTCACTCGGCTTCTACAAGAGCAAAGCCAAACATGCCGTCGAGGCCGCGCAGATGATCGTCGCCGACTATGGCGGCGAGGTGCCGGCCGACATGAAGGAACTCGTGAAGCTGCCGGGCGTGGGACGCAAGACGGCGAACATCGTGCTCAACGTGGGGTATGGCATCGTGGAGGGCATTGCGGTGGACACGCACGTCAACCGCATCGCGCACCGCCTGATGCTGAGCCCCAAGACGCATGCCAAGGAGCCGCTCAAGACCGAGCAAGATTTGCTCAAGATTTTGCCGCACGAGTATTGGGAGTCGGTCAACCACCAGTGGATCACCTTTGGCCGCGAGATCTGCGACGCCCGCAAACCTAAGTGCGACGAGTGTCCGCTGGCAGACCTTTGCCCCAGCGTGCGCGTGGCGGGGTAGGGCGGAACGCATCTTCGTCTGGCGTTTTTTGCGGGGCTGGGTTTGCCCTTGAGCCGGAGTCCCCTTCATGCGCTACCATGACAGGCAATGAAATCCGCCGCATACCCGCCGAGCTTGCCCCGGCGGGCTTTTGGCGTTGCAATGCCGGAGGAACAGCATGCTCATTCACCGTATAGCCGCGCAGCTCTACACTGCCGAGGCCTTGCAGACCGTCGAGGCCGGACTCGATGCCGGCGAGGACGTGACGCTGGCCGTGTCGCAGTCGGGCCGTACGCTTATGGCGGCCGCCCAGTTTGCGCGCCGTCCGCGACCGACGGTCTACATTGTGAGCGGCGAGGACGCGGCCGATCGCGCCGCGCGCAGCCTTGCCGCCTACGTGGGCCTTGCGCATGTGTGCCGTTTTCCCGAGCGCAAGGACTATCCGTGGCGCGAGCAGGCGCCCGACGACGCCGTGGTGGCGCAGCGCTGCGAGGCTCTGGGGCGCATCGTGCGCGGGGACAACTGCATCATGGTTGCCTCGGCCCGTGCGCTGCTGCGCTGCGTGCCGCCGGTCGAGAGTCGCTATTGGGAGTCCACCACTTTTGCGGTGGGCGAGGAGATTCCTTTTGACGAGGTGCCGCAGCGCCTGGTGGGCATGGGCTACACCAATGCCGGCGCCGCCGACGCGCCCGGTCTGTTCCGCGTGCACGGCGACACCGTCGAGGTGTTTCCCGCACAGGAAAAGGCGCCCGTGCGCATCGAGTTCTTTGGCGACGAGAT
>UQUL01000084.1 GCA_900544235.1 uncultured Collinsella sp. | reverse complement strand
TCCTTCATGATGACATCCATGTTGTCGGTGTTGAGCACATGGATGTCGGCGGCGACGTCACCGTTGACGACCAGCAGGTCGGCGCACTTGCCGGCCTCGATGGAACCGGTCTCGTCCTCGATGTGGCACATCTTGGCACCGTTGAGGGTGGCGCAGGTGATGGTCTCGACCGGGGTGAAGCCGATCTTGTCGACGAACTCGTACATCTCCTCGATGGAGCAGGTGCCGTACGGGGTGACGAAGGAGAAAGAGTCGGAGCCGATCGTCATGACGACACCGCGCTTCTTGGCCTCGCGCAGGCAGTCGTAGTTGCGCTGCAGCTCCTTCTCGACCAGGGTGCCCTCGTACTTGTCGTGCAGCTCGGGGACGTAGACGGGCGGATAGGTGGCGTACCAGGTGGGCAGGAAGGCGATCGTCGGGGTGAAGAAGGTGCCCTGCTCGGCCATGAGGTCCATGGTGCGCTCATCGATATCGAAGCCGTGAATCAGCTGCTCGCAGCCAAAGCGAACGGAATCGTAGGCAGCGGCGTGGTTGTTGTAGCAGTGGCTCCACACGGGGATGCCGACCATCTTGGCCTCTTCGACCACGGCCTGAATCTCCTCGGAGCAATAGTGCTGGTCGCGACCGGAGTCCCAGCGCCAGATGCCGCCACCGGTAGCCCAGATCTTGATGGCATCGGGGTTCTCGCGCAGGCGACGGCGGACGGCCTTGCGCAGATCCCAAGGACCGTCGACCTGGTCGCCCCAGGGATGGGATTCCTTGTTGAGCTCCTGGGTGCAGTGGTGGGAGTCACCGTGACCGGCAACGCGGCAGAAGCCGAGGCCGGTGGCCAGAACGCGCGGGCCCTTAAAGACGCCCTTGTCGATGCAGTCACGGATCTGGATACCAAAGCGGCCGATCTCGCAGACGGTGGTGAGGCCGTGGGTGAGGCAGTCGTAGGCCTGCTTGACGGCGACGGCCTGCTTCTCGAGGAGCGGCTGCATGACCCAATCGGTGTCATCGTCGGTCAGGTTGCCCGAGAAGTGCAGGTGAGTGTCGATCAGGCCGGGAAGGACGGTCTTGCCGGCGGCGTCGATAACCTCAATGCCCTCGGGAAGGTCCTGTATAACACCGGCGTACTCGATCTTGCCGTTGTCGTCGACGAGAACGAGGGAGTTCTCGACCGGCTCGGCACCGGTACCGTCGATGAGCTTACCGCCAACGATTGCATACTTAGTGGACATGGTTCCTCCTTATGGATCCATATAGTGGGCGAGGCCGTGTTGGGTTAAGGCCTCACAAAGCTACCCAAGTGGCGCCGGGTTCGGTGCGCGGAAGAGAGGGGCCCGCGCACCTGATCCGCCCCGGCTCGGCGTTACTTTTTGCGGGAATTGGTGAAAGCCATGAGGGCCAGGCCAATAGCCAACCAGCCGATCACGATGCTCCACTCCACCATGTTGAGGGAGGCGGGAGAGAACGGAATCACAAGCAGGCCGATGATGATGGCGCAGGCAGCGATAGCGAGGGAGATGCCAAACTTGCCACCGGGCACCTCGTAGGGACGAGGCAGGTCGGGCTCGGTGAAGCGCATGCGCAGGCAGGCGAGGGCGACCATGCCGCAGGAGAAGATGAAGGCGAGAGCCGACACGTTGGTCAGAGGGATGAGCATGTTCTTGCCCAGGAACGGACCGACGACGGTGATGACGCCCAGAACGACGCAGGCGAGCTTGGGAGCGCCGGACTTGGGGTCGACCTCGGCGAATTTCTCGGGCAGCTGGCCCTTGCGGCCCATGGCGAGCATAATGCGGCTCGTGGCGCCGTAGAAGGAGTTCATCGGGCCCATGGGTCCAAGCGTGGCGATGACGAGCATGGCCAGGTACAGGAGCATGTTGATGCCCTTGAGGCAGGCAAGCGCGGGAACCGGGCTCTTAACAAACTCATGCCAGTCGAGGATGGTGCCGAACGAGTAGATGCAGACCATGTAGAAGCCGCCGGCGGCCAGCAGAGCCAGGGAGATGATCTTGCCGAACTTGTTCCAGTTGAGGCCCTCGGCTGCTTCCTCAGCCTGCTGAGGAATGGTGTCGAAACCGGCGTAGAAGAACGGGGTCAGAACCAGGACCGACACGATGCCGGCGAACAGGCTGGTGCTCTCGGTAGCGGCCTTGCCGCCGCCAGCGCCGGCGACCTGGGAGAACACGGGCATGGCGTTGTCCGGCGAGCCGGTGAACAGCGAGACGCCCATGGCGAGCAGCATGCCGCAGAGCAGGGCCTTGGTCAGGAAGGCCTGGAGCTTGGCGGCCGAACTGGCACCGCGGAAGTTGAGGAAGATGACGTAGACTGCAAAGCCGAGCGCGATCAGCGTCGGGAACAGGTAAACGTCGGCGCCCAGGATGGTGTAGAGCTTGACGGCGCGCAGCCACTCAAGACCGGGCAGGCTACCGAACATCTCGGACACGAGGGTCGAGATGGCGATGGCCTCCCACGGGCACAGGATGCCGTTGCCCAGGGCCAAAAGCCATCCGGTGATGTAGCTCAGCGTACGGCCAAAGCTACGATCGACATACTCGACGATGCCACCCGAAATGGGGATAGCAGCCGTGAGCTCACCGAAAACAGCTCCGACGGGCACGAGGAAGATTGCACCCAAGAGGAATGCGATCATAGCGGGAACGGGACCGCCGCCCACGACCATCCAGTCGCCGACCTGCAGAACCCAACCGGTACCGATGATGGCGCCGAAACCGATGGTGAAGAAGTTCCAGAGCGAAAGCGTTTTCTTCATGCCGCCGTTATCCTCGACTGCAACTTCTGC
>UQUL01000083.1 GCA_900544235.1 uncultured Collinsella sp. | reverse complement strand
TGGCTACGTCTACGGATCCCACCGGAAGGTCTTCGCGGTAGTGGGCTACGGCGAACTTGAGTCCTTCGTAGGTAAAGAGCGCCAAGCGGTCCACATCGGGGCCGTAGTCGCGGTAGTAGTCGTTATTACCCAGCACCGCTCGCACGGGGGCGATGGTGCGCAGGTGCTCGTAGTCCATCTCCGACGTAAGGTCGCCGGCGTGGATAATCAGATCCGCACCCTTAAGCTCGTCCAGGAGCGCAGGCGAAAGATAGCCGTGGGTGTCCGAGATAATGTCGATACGCTTGGCGCTTGCACTGTTCATGGAATCCCTTCCGCAAAACGATTTGGTGCATTCATGCAAAAAGCCCCACGGCTCCGCAGACGATTTTGGTCTACAGGGCTGCGGGGCCAATGTACTAGAGGCTCAGAGCTTTTTTGAGTGGCACGACGCGACGGCGCGAAACCGGTACGCGTTCATCCACGCCCGTAATACCCAGCTGGATAGCGCCCGAGGGAACCGTCTCGACATCGGTGACACACGCCAGGTTGACGATATAGCGACGGTGAACGCGGAAGAAGCCAAAGTCGCAGAGCTTGGCCTCGAACTGTGCCAGCGAGGTCGTGGACAAAAAGCGGTCATCGACCGTATAAATACAGGAGTAATCGTCCTTGGCCATAATAAAGCGAATGTCGTCCACGGGGATGAGGACCTTGCGGCCGCCCTTTTCCACCGGGATGCGCTCGATGGTCACCTTGCTGTCCGTGACAGGTTTGGCACGTTGCATAACCTTATCGATCGCTCGATCCAGGCGAGCCTCCTCGACCGGTTTCATCAGATAGTCGACGGCATCCACATCAAACGCCTCAACCGCGTGATCGCTGTACGCGGTTACAAATACGATCGCCGGCGGATTCTTGAGCTTGTGCAGTGCCTCGGCAAGCTGCAGACCCGAAGCGCCAGGCATCGAAATATCGAGGAACACGACATCGACGCGGCTCTCCATGAGCATCTCGATGGCGGAGCGAACGCTCGACGCTTCTGTGATCGTGCCGATCTTGCCCGTCTGCTCGAGCAAGAAGCGAAGTTCCGAACGGGCCGGGGCCTCGTCATCCACAATCATCGCACGCAGCATAGGGATAAAACCTTTCGTCAACAAACTACGTCGGGCATCCGCCAACTGGCGTTAAACCCGCAACCAATTATTCTACTCTTGAATGTCGAAGATGCTCTCCGACAAATCGAGATGCAGGAGCACTTTAGTGCCCTTGCCCGGCGCCGATTCGACGCGCGTATAGGAGTGCGGTCCAAAAAAGCGATGGATGCGCTCCGAAATATTGTGCATGGCCACACCGGCGCCGCCGCCCTGTGGGGAGTTGGCGTCGGGACGGGCAGAGCGCTCGTCAAACAGTCTGGCAGCGGTGCCTTCATCCATGCCCACGCCGTTATCGGCGACCGCAATCAAAATCGCATCGTCGCCATCCGTGTGGACCGTCACGTCGATCCTCAGCGCATCGCCATCACCCATACCGTGGCGCACGGCATTCTCGACGATCGGCTGGATTACAAATGCCGGCACCAGCGTGTCCTCGACGTCCTCGGACACATCGAAGGTCGCCAGCACGCGGTCCTCGCCAAAGCGTGCCTTCTCAAACGTCAGGTAGCGCTTGGTCTGCGCGACCTCGCGCGACACAGGAATGAGCGAGCCCGAATTGTCGAGCGTGGCGCGATAGAACGAGGAGAACTCGCGCAGCAGCTCGCGGGCGCGCAGCGGGTCGGTACGCGTAAACGACGCGATGGTGTTGAGCGTATTGAACAGGAAGTGTGGGTTGATCTGCGCTTGCAGGGCACGCACCTCGGCACGGGCCGTGAGCTCCTTTTGCACCTCGAGCTCGTGGATGGCGAGCTGCGTGGACAGAATCTCGGCAAAGCCCGAGGCAAGCGCATACTGGGTACGGTCGACGGCGCGCGGGGTCTTGTAGTAGAACTTGAGCGTGCCGACGGTACGATCGCCCACCTTGATGGGGGCGATAATGCCGGCGGGGACTTGGTTGTGCGAGCCGTCCGAGCCCACGACATCCACCATACGGTTGAACGACTGCACGATGCCATGTTCGATAACGTAGCGTGTGGCAAGCGTGTGGATGGGAGTATCGGGCAGCAGTTTTTCCTCAAACTCGCCCGCGCAGGCAAGCACGTTGTCCTCGTCGGTGATGGCCACCGTCATGGCGCGCGTCTCGGGCAAAATGCGCCGGCACACCAAACGCGCTGACTCCTGCGTCAGACCGCCCTTAATGTCCTCGAGCATGGCCGAGGCCACCGAGAGCGTCTCCTCGGTGTACTGGGAGCGCACCGAATCGGGATTGAGCGTCAAAAAGATAAAGATGCACAGAAAGATGCACAGCAGCGCGCAGGCAATCACCGTGGCGATCGGCTCGATACCGGTCACCAAGGCAAAAATAAAGTACACCAGCACGCAAATGGCGCAGGCAACGGCAATGATGCGAAAGATTGATATTGAACTATCGCGCTGGGCGCGGCGGTCGATCATTCGGCCCCCTCCAGGATACTGATCAGTTGTGCGTCACGCCAAAGCCCGTCCATGATCTTGGGCCAAAAGCTCTGGAAACGCAGGTAGCTTGCAGCGTTTTGGCGCGCATAGGCCTTTGCCTCGTCGATACCATGGCGCCAGATGCGCAGGTAGCCCTCATGCTCGCGGGTAAACACGCTGCGGACCATAGCGGTCTTGCGCACGCGGTCGTCGAGCTCGCGCGAAATCCACGGGCCCGGGTAGGGCATGAGCGATGCCGCCGTAACGGGAATGAGCTCCTTTTGATGCGCGGCGAATGTCAACTTGGCCCGTTCGTAGTACCAACGGCATACATCCTGCATAAAGCGCGGTGAGCGCTTTTCGGACTCCGGAGGCAGATGGCGCACGGTCCACTCGTTATCGAACCACACGTCGTAGCCAAACATGCGCATGTTAAAGAGGTAATCCAAGTCCTCGCCGCGGGTGATAAACGGGTCAAAGGCCACACGCGTAAAGGCGCGGGCGTGCAGGGCCATCAGACCGCCGCACACGTAGTTGG
>UQUL01000082.1 GCA_900544235.1 uncultured Collinsella sp. | reverse complement strand
CGTAGCCCGAGACGGTCCCGGGCTGACAATTTCGACTGTAATGGACGTTCTTAAATGACCAGTCACAAGGGACGCTCTTTCGCCACCCGGCAGTTGGGGACGTTCCTTTTGTGCCGGCACCTGGGGACAGTCCTTATGTCAAGAGATCGGTGCAAGAGGGATAGGTTGCCTTGCGTCGATCTAAATAAGTTGCGGTGAGATAGTTCTTGAATTGGCCTTTTTGGGGCTAAACAGAAACTTTCTCACCGCAACTGAGTTGAGGCGTTTTTTGGCAGCTGGTTTACTTGCTCGCGAACAGCCAGATCAGGATGATTACCAGAATCACGGCGACGATGCAGACGATGGCGCCAGTGAATTTGATGCGTGAGTCGCGGGTACGCTCGCGCACCGCGTCCTCGGTGGCCTCGAGCTGGGCGACTTCTTGCTCGGTCTCGGCGTGTTCGGCTTTGTCTCGGGCCAAGGATCCTGCAAGCGACTCAGTGATCTCTGGATGGTCATGCACCTCGGTCGCCTGCTCGATGATCGACTGTGCATGTGCGGCATCTGCTTGGGCGTTGGCGATGCTTTGCTCTTGGTCGCGGCGTGCCTTGTCCTCGGCGGCTATCTTCTCGCGCAGTTCGCGCTGGCGCGTCGTGGCGGCAGTTTTCGCCGTCTGCAGCTCGTCGCGCGCGGCATCGGCCTCAGTCGTCACGGCTTGGTGTGCGCGTTTGGCTTCGGCAATGGGGGCTTGAGCCTGCTCGACGGCCTGCTCGGCTGCGGCAAGCGAGTGCTCAAGGTCGGCGGTGATGCGCGGGACATCTTCTTCGGCTTTTCGCAGGGCATCTGCCGTGTCGGAGATCTGCATCGAGAGCTCGCTGGTGCGCACCGTATAGTTGGCGGGATTTGCCGAGGGATTGCGTTGCAGCTCGGCATACTCATGACGCAGCGTCTCGAGCTGGGCGCGCGTGGCGTCGACGGTTTGTTGTGCGGCCGCAATGCCGGCGTCTCGCTCGGCCTTCACCTTGTCGCGGATGCGCTTGGAATCCTCAAGACGTCGAACGAGGCGGTTGCCGGTCTCGCGAGAGCTTGCCTCGCGGGCCTCCACGGCGTCGAGCGCGGCCTTCAGGCGGAGCTCAGTCGCGTCATCCTCTGTCTTCATTTGTTCGAACTGACCCTTGAGCTCTGTCGCTTTGGCGGCGTGGGCATCACGGTCAATCTCGGCTGCCGCGGCGGCCTTTTGCGCTGTAGCAATCGCTTGGCGCTGGTCGGCGACGATCTGGTCGTAGCGGCCTGCGATATCCTGGCGCGTCTCGAGTTCCTCGGCCTGATCGGCAATGCGCTGCTCAAGTTCGGTCAGGTGGGCGCGGGCATCGGCAAGTGCCTTTTTCGCGGCGTTCATCTCGCGCATGGCCGAGGCGCCCTGGGCGATAAAGGTGCCCACGGCGTTCGCGGTGTTCGAGACAGCGGTCCCCAGATCGCGGCTCGCGGCGGGGGAGTGCGGGGCGGTCGGGCGAGTGGTGTCGGCAGCGTCCGCATCGGCAGTCTGCGGCGCGGCGATATTGCCGGTACCGCCCTCGACCACAGAAAAGCCTGCTGCGTGCGGATCGACCGCATCGGCGCCAATCGTGGGGTGCTCGAGCTGGAGAAACGAGGGCATGGTACTGCCCTGGTCGGCAACCGGAGTCTCGCCGGGCACAAAGGTCGAGGCCGCCTCGGCGGCCTCCTCTTCCTCGGCATCGATATCGGCATCGGCGACGGCGTCTTTCATCGCTTTGACGGCATCCATCATGGAGTCCATGACGGCATCGAGCTCTTCTTCCGAAGACACCTCGATGGGGCCTGCCGCCTGTGGCGCGGGGTCTGTGTCGGGTTCGGCATCGCTCGGCTCCGGCTGCTCGCTTTCGTCATGCTCGACAGTATCGTCTGTGTCTGTTGCTTTATCCGCATCGGCGTGCACATCTGCGGCAGCGTGCACATCTGCGGCAGCGGGCGCATCTGCGGTGGCGGGCGCATCGGTGGAGGCGTCGACGCAGGTAGGAGTATCGCAGTCGTCGACGGCGTCTGCGGAATGATCAATATGCTCTTGAGTCTGGGGGTCCAGCTCGTCTGTCATAGGCATGTGCTCCTCATCGTTGTTTGTCACCCTATGATAAGGTCTCGCGCCGACATCCCGCGCGCCGCAGCAAAGTTTCAAAACGTGTTCGATGGCTCGATCTGATAACAATAACTCGGTCGTTTTATCCAGTTTGTACTTGACAATCCCTTCGCCGAACTACGTGGTGCCGTTCGCCTACCGCGGTCTTTTATTTTTGCTTGAACACGCTAAAGTTGCATCTCAGCTTTTGGCGCGTGAAGTTGGATACGCGCAGTCGGCGGGCGTGCCCGTCGCGATTTGAAAGGACTTTGTATGGGACTTTTCACTGGTAAGACCGTGATCGTCACCGGCGGCGGCAAGGCCACACTTAAGGACGGTTCCGCTGGCTCCATCGGCTACGGCATCGATATCGCATTTGCCAAGGAGGGCGCGAACCTCGTCATCACCGGCCGCAACGTCGCCAAGCTCGAGGCCGCCAAGGAGTCTCTCGAGGCCGAGTACGGTGTCAAGGTTCTGCCTGTTCAGGCCGATGTCTCGGCTGGTCAGGACAACGAGGCCGTCGTCCAGAACGTCATCGACAAGGCCATTGAGGAGTTCGGCCGCATCGACGCCGTCGTCAACAATGCTCAGGCTAGCGCCTCGGGCGTGACCATCGCCGATCACACCATGGATCAGTTTAACCTGGCCATTTACTCCGGTCTGTATGCTACCTATCTGTACATGCAGAAGGCCTATCCGCACCTGAAGGAGACCAAGGGCTCCGTGGTCAACTTTGCCTCGGGCGCCGGCCTGTTTGGCAACTATGGCCAGTGCAGCTATGCTGCCGCCAAGGAGGGCATCCGCGGCCTGACCCGCGTTGCCGCCAACGAGTGGGGCAAGGACGGCATCAACGTCAACATCGTGTGCCCGCTTGCTTGGACCGCTGCGCTCGAGAACTTCCAGGATGCCTATCCCGAGGCGTTCAAGGCCAACGTCCACATGCCGCCGGCTGGTCACTACGGCGACGTCGAGAAGGAAATCGGCCGCGTGGTCGTTCAGCTCTGCGGTCCCGACTTTAAGTACATGAACGGCGAGACCGTCACCCTCGAGGGTGGCATGGGCCAGCGGCCGTAGGGGTTACGCGGTTTTACCAAACCGCGTAACGGCTCGACGCTGCGCGGGCCGCATTTGGACAATCTGACGTTCAACTTCA
>UQUL01000081.1 GCA_900544235.1 uncultured Collinsella sp. | reverse complement strand
GCACCAGGCCCGTGAGGAAGAAGCCCAAGAAGAACTTGATCTTGTTGCCGGCGTAATCGGCAAGCGCGCCCAGAATGGGCATGAGCATGGCAATGACCAGCGAGGCGATCGTCTGCGCGTTGCCCCAAGCGACCACCAGGTCTGCCGAGGAAGCACCGGTATTGATGGCGTTAAAGTAGATGGGCACCACCGAGGTATTGAGCAACACGAGGGCCGAATTGCCCACATCGTACATAACCCAGTTACGCTCGAGCTTGGTGTATTTCATGGACAGGGGCCCTTTCGTATTCGCCCAATATGCAGTTAGTTCATCGTACCCCAATTGTCCAGAAGCGCTGGTAAGGATTCGGCAAAGGGGCCGAGAGCGGCACCCGCGGCCTTTACCCGGAACAAGCTCTTCGCGCTCCAACGCAGTTGCGGTGAAATAGTCCCTATTCAAGGACTCCAGGAGCCCAAACAAGAACTATTCCACCGCAACTTATTGGAGAGTATGGTCGAGGCGACTTGTTACTCCTCGCGGTCGAACTCCTCGTCGGCGTCGAGTACGCGGCCGCTGTAGTTGATATGGCCGGTCACGGCATCCATGTCACCAGTCTCGATAAAGCGGGCGACGGTGAGCTCGTAATCGACCAGTGCGCGCTCAAAGACCTCGGGGAAGCTCTCGGTCGAGGCCTCATCGGTAAAGGGGTTCTTCCATGTCAGGTGGCCCAGGTTACCGGTGCGCTCGGGCAGCTCCGTCGTCACGCGATGGGCAAGGCCGTCGAGCAGCGAATAATCGTGCACCAAGCCCTCGAGCAGGGCAATCGCGCGCGTCTTGGCCGAACCGGCCGGCTCGATAGTGCGGTAGAGTATCTGCATGTCCGAGACGGCGCCGGCGTACTCCCCCGCCGGGATGTCGATACCGTACACGCGCCCGGCGACGTAGCTCATCAGCACGCCGGCAACGCGATTGATGCGGTCGGTAGTGACGATCTCGCCCGCCGGAGGATAATCCTCGACCGTGGCCCCGTCGCGTTTAAGCTGCAGCATCAGCACGTCCAGGTCGCTTTCGAGCACAGCGTGAACTTGACTGCCCGAAGCCTCGAGCTCGGGGTCGGACTCGACAATGCCAAACTGCTGCTCGTAGACAAAGGGATGGGCATTGCGATCGAGCACATAGTGCGACAGCAGGCCCAGCGCAAAGGCGCGACCCAGATTGGCATCGCGCGGCTGCAGGCGCGACACGCCGTCGCGCAGACACGAGAACTGGCGCGACATGCGCGAGCGGTGCATGACCTGAGCAAGCGACGTGCAGTCGGAAACGCGCGGCGTGAGTATGTGGAAGAAAAACGGGTCGGGACCTTGGTTTCCCAGGATAAAGGCGATGCGCTCCTCGTCGGACGTAATAACGCCCTGCGGAAGACGGTCGATGCTTTCCTCGCCAAACAGATGATGCGTAATGAGCGCGGGCATAATGATCCTTTCGATTTCATTCGATGTCACCCATTATGCCCACCGCACGGTCATGCCAAACCTGCGGTGGTAAACGACGGTCTGTAGACCGCCTACGCAAGCCCCAAGTGTGCCTTAACCTCGGCAGCGCGACGACGGGACACAGGCACCGTCGAGGTTACGCGATCGAGCCTGAGCTCCATAAGACCCGTGGAGCCGATCTCGACATTGTGCACGTCTTCCAAATTGACCAGATAACTGCGGTGGACACGGATAAAGCCCTCGGAGGCCAGGCGCCGCTCGAGCGAGGAAATCGACTCATTGATCAGGTATGTTCCCTCGGCGCAGACGGCGTTGCAAAAATCGGCGCGCGCCTCAAAGTAGCAGACATCCGCCACGGGAATGAACACCTTTTTGCCCCCGCGGTCCACCGTCAGACGCAAAGGCTGGCGCGGAGCGTGGATAACACGACGGGCACCCAAGGCTGCCTCGATCTTGTCGAGTGCCTTTGACAGGCGTGCGTCCTCGACCGGCTTGACGACATAGTCGACCGCATCGAGGTTATACGCATCGGCGGCAAACTCGGCAAACGCCGTCACAAACACAACCACCGGCGGCGTCTTTAGGTTCTGCAGCGTCTCGGCAAGCTCAATTCCCGAGCGGCCGGGCATCGTGATGTCCAAAAACAACACGTTGGGCTTGTTCGAGAGAATCGACTCCACGGCCTCGGTGACATTGCCCGCCTCGGCAATCTGGCCCACACGCGTATCCTTTTCCAACAGATAGCGTAGCTCAGCCCTAATGGGAGGCTCGTCATCAACCACCAAGATGTTCCAGCCTTCGGACATATGTGCTTCCCCTCTTTTTCTCTCAATCCAACCGCGTGCTACGCCGTCAACGGCGCCGGCTCATGCGGCTCGCCGTTCAGCTCGACGATGACCTGCGTTCCCACGCCCTCCTGGGACTTCACGCGCATGCCGGAATCTTCTCCGTAAAAGAAATGGATGCGCTGAAGCACGTTGAAGAGCGCCAGGCCGCAACCTCGCTTGACGGAGCCGTCGGCGGTAATGCTCTCGGGCTCCTCCAGGCGATGTTGCTCAAACAGATGCGCGCAGACTTCTTCGCTCATACCGATGCCGTCGTCCTCGACGATGATCTCCAAACCGTCATCGGTCTCGAAAGCCCTAACATGAATAGAAAGCGGCTCGGTCTCGCGCTGCGCGTGCTTGATGCAGTTTTCGAGCAACGGCTGCAAGATAAACGGCGGCACCATGCAATCGCGCACCTCAAAGTCGATATCGACCGAGACGCGCAGACGGCCGTCGCCATAACGAGCCTGCATAAGATTGATATAGCGAGTGCCCTGTTCCACCTCGTGCTCGAGCGTGGTGAGCGTATCGGAATCAGAAAGCGTCTGACGATAATAGTTGGAAAAGTCGATCAGCAGCGATCGCGCCTTGTCGGGCTCGGTTCGAACGAGCGACACGATCGTGCTAATGGTATTGAATAGAAAATGCGGATCGACCTGCGACTGCAGGGCGCGAAGCTCAACGCGGGCCGTGAGCTCGTCCTGGCGCTCGAGCTCAAAGCTAGCGAGCTGCGTGGAAATTAGATCGGCAAAACCCGAGGCAAGGGCCGTCTGGCGCATATCGATGCTGCTCAGGCGGGGGTAATACAGCTCGAGTGTGCCCACGCAATGCCCGCGCACGGTAAGCGGCGCGACAATGCCGGCGCGCAGGCGGGGAAAATAGCCGCCCGTCTCATTGGAGGCGTCACGCGAAAACACGCTCTGCTCACCCGTCTCAATCACGTTGAGCGTGGTCTTGAGCACCACCGGAGTGCCGGCAGGGCACTTTGCCGAGTCCTCGCCCCAGCTTGCCAGCACCTGCTTGCCGTCGGTAAAACAGATGGCAGAGGCGATGGTCTCGGACAGGATGATTTTAGAGGCGCCCAGGGCCGCTTCGGGCGTAAGGCCGCGCGACGTGTAGGCGAATATTTTTGATGCGATAGCGAGCGTACGGTCGGTTGCGCTCGATGTGAGGTCGTCGGGGACCACAAAGACATACGAGAAGAAGAAGCACAGCATGACCAGGCCGGCAATAACGACAACACCCGGAACGGGATTGGGATTATCGGTTAAATCCCAGATAAGCAGCAGGATAAGCGCCGGAACGACAATACCGAGCAGGATGGCCTGGACCACGTGCTGGGCCGTACGAAAGACCTTGGTAGAGTTGTAGCTCTTGCCCAGAATCAGCCTGTTTAAATCCACCGTCATCCCCTCTTGTCCATAGCACCCATAGCAATAAAGAGGGCCGCAAGCGACCCTCTCCATTGCATTATGCAATCAAATACCGTGTTTTACATCCAGCCATCGACAAACGGTATCTTAGGCACTGTATTTGTTGGCCTCGCCAAAGGTGCCAGCCTCGACAATCCAGCCATCCTTCATGATGACATCCATGTTGTCGGTGTTGAGCACATGGATGTCGGCGGCGA
>UQUL01000080.1 GCA_900544235.1 uncultured Collinsella sp. | reverse complement strand
GGCGATCATGGGCATGCGCATACTCTGTTACATCCAGACCGATAATGCGCTCGAAGAGGCGGCCCGAAACCATAACGTCATCGTGCACAAACAAGCGAATCTCGGCGGGAGAAACCTCGACCACAACGCGCGCCTCACCAAAGCGGTCCAGATTAATCCGCACACGGTTCCTGCTGCTTTCGGGCATTTGCATGCTGAGTTTGCGCAGGTCGTTCCATGTACCGCTCATATCGCCTAGGTCGGTGGGCATATGAAGCTCCACCAGGTTTTTGCGCATGCAGCGGTTCATGAGCAGCGGACGGCCCCTCGGGTCCAGATACAGGATGCCCACGGGAATCACGTTGATGGTCTCGATCGTCGAGAACATGGTGATATCCTCCTGGCGGTTGCGGACATCCATCAAGAGCGCCGCGATGGAACGGAACAGGAAGAACGCTCCCTCTGCGATAAGGACAACGGTCCACGCCGAGCCCATGGCAAAAACCACCGGCGGTGTAACGGTGACAACAAGCAGCAGCTCGACCAGCATGACGGGGCGACGATAGCGCACCATAAGCACCACGCCGTAGGCAAAGATCACGGCATTGAGCCACAACGCTCCGCCCATTGCCCTGGCGCAAACGTCAAGCGGCGCCACCAGATATGAGCCAGACGACGCGAACAAGATGAGCGCCGAAATAACTAGGTGAAGCACAAGGCTCGCCTCGTAGGCACAAATCACCTTACGGTTATAGGACGAGCGGCGCGATGCGATGAGCGGGACGTGGATCGTCTGCAGACACGCAGCCAGGGCAAAGACAACATCGAGCGCAACGATTTGGGGAAGAATGAGCGAAATCTGCATCGTCACTCACCCGCCCTCGGCATCAAGACGATCATGCGCAGCTGGCCGGGCTCGCCCTCAAGGCGGTATGCCACGTTGCGCCCTTGCAGAGCGCTTTCGAGCTCTTGCGCAGCGGGCGTCTGCGAAAGATCTGCATCATCGTTGGAAAAAAGCGCGGCACGCAGCTCGACACTGCATCGGTCATGATCGCCCAAGTGATACATAAGCGCCGGATGGTCGGTGGTGTAGGCAAAAAACGCAAAGTCATACACGCAGTCGTACAGGGCGCTTACCGTACTGGCGTGCATCGGGCGCCGTATGGCGATAATCGAGGCGCAATCGATATCGATGGTGCGCAGGTCGCTTGCGAGCTCGTTGGCAATGAGCTGAATGCGGTCGCGATCAAAACCGCTCTCCCCGTGCTGTGCCAACGTGAGCGACCCCTTGCGCTTGCAATAGGCGACGAGCATCTTGGCGCGCTGCAGCATGCGGTAACGCTCGTGCGAAGACGATTCATCGGTCAACGGCGGTAGCGAGCTCAGCAGGTCGTACATCCCTTCGAGCGCGCGGGCAAGCGCCTGGTCCACGTCTTGGACCAGCAAGGTCTCGGCCTCTTGGTCTGCCAGGTGCGTCTTAAGGTCGTAGTCGGCGGCGAGCAGCTCATTTTGACGCTGCAGCTCCATACGACGATGTGCCAGTTCACGGTTAAGCTCGTTGAGATCCGACACGTCTTGGGCAAGCAGGGCCGATCCGCCCAGCAGTGGAAAGGCACGGCACATCACATCGGGATCGGACGCCACGGCAAAGGCATGGGCGCGGCCGTGCGCCTGGGTCCGCAACTCCTCGCGCACGCCCACCGGCATTGGCTTTGACACTGGCGTGGCATAGACTTCCTGCAGGTCGCGCGTTAGAACTTTGAGGTCAAGCGGCAAGGTGTCGAAAATGCCGGCGATGTCGTGATATGACGGAACGACACCGCAATCGAGACAGATTTCCATCGCCACCACGCACAAGACGCAATAGATGAGCGAGAAGTTGAGCCTCCATGCCCAGGGCACGCGCAACGCATATGAGATGGCAAAGAACGCGCCGCCCAGCAGCACGAGCGCCGCCGTGCCCGAGAAACGTTGGATGCGAAAGGACGAGGACCGACCAACCAGGATAAAAAAGGCCACGAAGTCGAAGACCGTCCACACGAGAACGACAAAATAACCCCAGCCGTACGTGTAATCGTTACTCCAGGTGTCGCTTGTACGGTCAAAGCGGAAGACCTGCTGATGAAAATCGTTGGTGAGCACAAATCCGATAAGCAGGATGGCCGCAATCCACAGCGCAGTGCAGTAGCGGCGCCCCAGGCGGTATTGCTCCAGGCCCGCAAGGCGCAGGCCGCAGAGCTGGTAGAGCAGCGGAATGAGCGTCATGGGCACGTAGTACAGGTACCACAGCACGGTGGCATAGAACGGCGTGAACGACTTGTACTTGAGAATGACTTCGATCATCCACAGGGCGCAGATGGTGGCGATGGCCACAAGGCGGCGACGCAACACATAGTCCAAACAGCGCAGATAGACCGATACGCCCCAGATCGAAAATATAATTGCGGCGACAAGCAGCGGGAGAGAGCTCGAATGGACGAGCGCATCCACGACCTCTTCGGACACCTCGCTATAGGCGGGCACGGCGTTAGAAAGTTTGGGGTCGAAGGCGAACAGCGCCGGCAAGACTGCCAAAAGCATGAGGAACAGCGCGGTGATGGCGCCGGCGATAGCAAAGACGCGATGACGGTACACCTGATGTGTTATGCCAACAAGGAATCGCGGCATGGCGAAGAGCCTGCCACCCCTGGGATCCGCAACTGGCGCGGTCCGGGCGGCCGCGTGGCCGATATGTCGCTCGCGGGTACCCATAGTGCTTTTAGTGTACCGACAGATGGGTCGAAAAAGCGGGCCGCATGTCCCAAAATCCGCAGACGGCAAGGCGCCCGGCGAGCACATACTCGCCGGGCGCCTTGGTTAGGAGACTCTGAAGTTGAGTGTCTCAGCTTCCTTAGGACAGGTCCTCACCATTCGTTTCAATGACATGCTTGTACCAGTCAAAGCTCTTCTTCTTGGAACGCTTGAGGGTGCCGTTGCCGGCGTCGTCGCGGTCCACATAGATAAAGCCATAGCGCTTGGACATCTCGCCCGTGCCGGCAGATACCAGGTCGATCGGGCCCCAGGTGGTGTAGCCCAGCAGGTCAACGCCGTCCTCGGTCACCGCGTCGCGCATGGTCTGGATGTGCTGACGCAGGAAGTCGATACGGTAGTCGTCGTTGATGGAACCATCCTCCTCGACAACATCCTTGGCGCCCAGACCGTTCTCGACCACAAACAGCGGCTTCTGATAACGGTCGTACAGGTCGTTAAGGGTGATGCGGAAGCCCAGCGGATCGATGGCCCAGCCCCACTGGCTCTCCTGCAGGTAGGGGTTCTTGGCGCCGGCGAAGGCGTTGCCCTGGGTGCGCTCGACATCGGGGTTATCGGCACCGGCGGAGCAACGGGTGCTGTAATAGCTAAAGCTGATGAAGTCGACAGTGTTGGCGGCCAGGATCTCGCGGTCCTCGTCCGTCATGCCCACATCGATGCCCAGGCGCTCGAGCTTCTTGACGGCATAGGCCGGGTAGTAGCCGCGGCTCTGGACGTCGACGAAGAAGTAGTTGTCCTGGTTGTCGAGCTGCGCCTGGCGCACGTCGCCCGGACGGCAGCTGTAGGGGTAGTAGCTACCTGCGGCGAGCATGCAGCCGATCTTGATCTCAGGATCGATCTCGTGAGCGATCTTGGTTGCCCAAGCGCTGGCGACGAGCTCGTTGTGGGCGGCCAGGTACTCGACGGCCTCCTTGTTCTCGCCCTCCTCAAAGACCAGACCGGCACCCATAAACGGCAGGTGCAAGATCATATTGATCTCGTTAAAGGTGAGCCAGTACTTCACCAGACCCTTGTAGCGGGTGAAGATCGTGGTTGCAAGGTTCTTGTAGAAGTCGATGAGCTTGCGGTTGCGCCAGCCGCCGTACTCCTTGATGAGGTGAATCGGGCAATCGAAGTGTGTAATGGTCACGAGTGGCTCGATTCCGTGCGCC
>UQUL01000079.1 GCA_900544235.1 uncultured Collinsella sp. | reverse complement strand
AGTTCGCGATCCCCGGCCTTGACGACGAGTTCCGCGTCATCGTCTCCCCGTGGATTCTGACGGTGCTCGTGACCGACCGCCTGGCTCGCTACTACGAGACGGTCACCAAGCACAACCTCAAGTATCGTCGCTACTATCACCAGTTCGACTACTAAAAAACGGGTGTGGGAACGTGCCGGGCTATTGAGAGGAACACAGAATGAGACAGTACATCATCGCCAGCCATGCGCACTTCGCTACCGGCATCAAGGAGAGCGTCGAGCTGCTCTCGGGCGCTCGCGACAACGTCCACGATCTTTCGATGTTCGTCGATGGCCGCATGGACGTGGCCGAGGAGGCCCAAAAACTGCTGGCAGGCATGTCTGCTGACGATGATGTCGTTGTCTGCACCGACCTCTTTGGCGGCAGCGTCAACAACGAGTTCACCAAGATCGTCCAGACGCGTCCCCGCACGTACCTCGTTACCAACATGAACCTTCCTCTCCTCATCCAGCTGCTGTTCTCTGACGAGTCGGCGCCGGTTGAGGAGACGATTCGCGCCATCGTCGCTGCGGACGATACGCGCGTGAAGTTTGTCAACGATCTTTTGGTCGATGGCGACGAGGAAGAAGAGTTCTAATCCGCAGCACCTACTGACACGCCGTAAGACGGCACAAGACCTTTGGGGGGTCACATTATGATTCAGCTACTTCGCGTTGACCATCGCCTGCTCCATGGCCAGGTCGCAGTTTCCTGGGTTCAGGGCCTTGGCTCCAACTGCATCTTCTGCGTGGGCGATAAGGTCGCTAACGACCCGGTGTGGAAGACGACGCTCAAGATGGGCAAGCCTGCCGGCTGCAAGCTCGTCATCAAAGATATGGAGCATGCAATCGAAGCTATCAACTCGGGCGTGACCGACAAGTACAAGATGATCATCTGTGTCGCCACTATTGCTGAGGCAAAGCAGCTTGTTGAGGGCTGCCCGCAGATCAAGTCGGTCAACCTGGGCAACACCAAGCCAAAGGACGAGAAGCGTCCCGATGCTCGTCAGGTCTCTCGTCAGATCTTCCTGACTGCGGCCGAGGAAGCCGATGTGCGCGAGATGCTGGATCGTGGCGTCGAGGTCGAGATTCGACCCCTGGCCGACGACCCCAAGGTCGACTGCGCCAGCGTGCTCTAGGCGTTCAATTTCGAAGAGTCTGAGCTCTTCGTAGTGTCCTATTAGGAAAGGGGGATATATGCTTACCCAAGCAATCCTCATCGGACTTATCGCCGCATTTGGTAAGTTCGACTGCCAGCTCGGTACGCTCTATGCGTTCCGCCCCATCGCCCTGTGCCCGCTCGTGGGCCTGGTGCTGGGGGACCTGCAGTCCGGCCTCGCGATCGGTGCGAGTCTGGAGCTGCTGTTCATGGGCTCGATCTCCATCGGCGCCTACGTGCCGCCTGATGAGACGATCGGCGGCGTGCTCGCCTGCGCCTTCGCTATCCAGCTGGGCCAGAGCACCGAGGCAGCCATCGCGCTTGCCATGCCCATCGCCACGCTGTGCCTTGCCATCAAGAACATCCTTAACGCCGCCCTGCCGATCCTGGTCGACCGCGCTGATGTTTTCTCTGCCCAGGGCAACCTTAAGGGTGTCTATGCGATGCACTTCCTGATCGGTTTGACCGGTATCATCATGGCGTTCCTGCTGTGCTCGCTGTCGTTCTATCTGGGTGCTGACGCCATCCAGGGCCTGCTCGACTTCATCCCGCCCTTTGTCCTTGCTGGCTTTGGCGTTGCCGCCAACATCCTGCCGGCCATGGGCTTCGCCATGCTCGGCCGCCTGGTGCTCACCAAGCAGCTCGTGCCCTTCTACTTCCTGGGCTTCCTGCTGTGCTCCTACGCCAACGTGCCCGTCCTGGGCGTCGCCCTGATCGCCATCATCATCGGCATCGACAAGTTCGACCTGCTCGGCCTGGGCGGAGCCCAGCCCCAGCTCTCCGCGGAAGGGGATGAGGACGATGACTTCTAGTCCCGAGAACAAGATCACGCGCTCCGACCTCATCAAGAGCGCCGTCAACACCGGCGCCCTGGGCATGGAGTTCTCCTGGACCTACTACAAGCAGATGAACATCGCCTTCTGCCTGATGGTCGCCAACATGCTCAAGAAGATCTACGCCGGCCGCCCCGACGACTACGCCGCGGCCCTGCACCGCCACTGCGCGTTCTTCAACATCACCGTCCAGTTCGCCCCGTTCGTCGGCGGCATCGCGATGGCCATGGAGGAGAAGGTCGCCCGCGGCGAGATCGAGCCCGAGAGCGTCAACGACGTCAAGGCCGCCCTCATGGGCCCGCTGTCCGGCATCGGCGACTCCATCTTCCTGTCGACGCTGCGCGTGGTCGCCGCCGCCGTGGGCATCAGCCTGTGCCAGGCCGGCAACCCCTTCGGCCCCATCGCCTTCCTGCTCATCTACAACGTCCCCGGCTTCGCGCTGCGCATCTGGGGCGCCGTCAAGGGCTACGAGCTGGGCGTGGGCTTCCTGGACGAGGCCCAGAGGACCGGCCTCATGCAGAAGATCATGACCTGCGTGGGAATCGTGGGCGTCATGGTCGTGGGCGCCATGTGCAAGGACATGTTCTGGGCCAGCATCCCGGTGGCCATCGGCTCGGGCGACGACGCCCAGACCCTCCAGGACATCCTGGACGGCATCATGCCCGGCATGCTCGGCATGATCGCCTTCTGGCTGTACTACTGGCTGCTGTCCAAGAAGATCAACCCCATGGTGCTGATCGTGGCCACCATGGTCGTGGGCATCATCGGCGCGTTCTTCGGCGTGCTGGCGTAAGGGCCCGGCTGCATAGACTGTCATTGCAACCTGGTAAGGGGATGGAGCGGGCCTATGCCCTCCATCCCCTTACTTGTATAGAGGGAGTTCGTATGTTCGCGAAGGATCGCGAAGCAATGCGCCTGACGCCGGCAGAGGTCAGGCTGATTCTTATTGAGTCCCTGCAGTGGTGCGCCAACAACGCGGTCTACTTTTTAGGGCTTATCGGTGCGGCCACGTATGATCTGGCCGGCACGGCCTTTTTGGTTGCCGCCATTACGCTCGTGCGCAATCTTATGACGTCGGCGGGCAATATGGTGTCGGGTTCGGTCATCGATCGCTTTGGACCGCGCCGGACGTCATTTGTGACGTGCGTGATTACGGCTGTGCTATCGCTTGGCGTGGGGTTGGCGCCGCTGTCTGTCCCCGGGCTTGTGTTTGCCGCGTGCGTCTTGGGGCTTGCGGGCGGCTTTATCAACACCTGCACGCATGCGTTTCCGGGATACCTGGAGTCG
Source organism: uncultured Collinsella sp. (assembly GCA_900544235.1). Classification (GTDB taxonomy): domain Bacteria; phylum Actinomycetota; class Coriobacteriia; order Coriobacteriales; family Coriobacteriaceae; genus Collinsella. The sequence continues at coordinate 1,167 of UQUL01000079.1, read as the reverse complement.
ACCACCGAGGGCCGTACCCGCGTGAACGGTCTCATGGTGTTCTACAGCAATATCGCCTATACCGCTGGCCCGCTGCTCGGCGGTGCCATCGTGAGCTGTTTTGCCACGCAATCGGTCTACCTGCTCATGGCGGGCATGATGGGTGTGGCGGCCGTGCTCTCCTTGGGCTGTCGCGAGTGCGTTGTTCCCGCAAAAGGGGAAAAGCCGAAGGGCGGTATTCTGGGCGGCATGGCCGAGGGTGCGCGACTTACGTTTCGCGACCACGACCTGCGCCTCATCTTTATCTCGGGCTTTTTGGGATTCTTTGCGTTTGGCGCGTTTGATTCGCTTGAGTCGTTGTTCTACCGTGATGTGCTCAACGTGGATATCGTCTGGCTGGGCTGGCTGTCCTCTGTCGTGGGCCTCACTTCCTCGGTGGGCGCGTTCATCCTGACCAAGCTTTCTGCTCGCCATGTCAACCTACGATTGCTGCTCGGCGCGCTCATGGCCGTGGGCATTGGGTCCATGGTGTACGTGGGCACAGATATACTGGGGGTCGCGATTGTCGGTCAGGCGATTAACGGTCTGGCCTGGGGGTTCCTGGAGCCGCTGCAGATGATCTTGATTCAGGAGCGCGCCGACATCAAATACCTGGGTCGCATTACCGGCTTTGTGCGCTTTGGCCTGATGAGCGCCGGCGTGGTGCCGCTGCTGGCGGCTCCGTTTTTGGCGGAGGCTTTGGGCGTCCAGACGGTATTGTTTGGGGCATCGACTATTATTGCGCTGGTAGGAACGCTGTTCTTTGTCACACAAGGGAGACGCCGGGAGCGTTAGCTATACATCAAATTCTAATTTAATACCACTCACCAGAGAATTTCGACCGTTCACCGAGGATCGGAGCAGATTGCAAAGTGGTATTAAAAACACGTTGGGTGTATGTCTATAATTGGTATCGAAAAGAAACGCGATGTATAGATTCGCGTGCAGGACAGAAAGGAAAAGCCATGAAGGAAACCGAGAAGATCGAGATCATGCACTTTAGCCAGGAGGGCTACGTCGAGGACGGCAAGAACGTCTACGAGGCCGGCAAGAAGATGACCGCGCTCGCCGACAAGGTCGCCGACGAGGGCTACGACGCCGTGTTCCTGATGGGCGTCGGCGGCACCTGGGACGAGCTCATGCAGCTCG
>UQUL01000078.1 GCA_900544235.1 uncultured Collinsella sp. | reverse complement strand
CTACACTTCTAGCTTCGTCGGCAGCGTCAGATGTGTATAAGAGACAGGGCGAGCACGGCAGCGAGCACGTCCTTGGTCGTCGTCTTGCCAATCGAACCGGTAATGCCGACGACCAGGCAGCCAAGCTCCAAGCGATATACGTGCGCCAGGCGCAGCAAGAACTCCACGGGGTCGTCGGTCAGCAAGATGGCGCATCCCTTGTCCTGCGCCAACGAAACCAGCTCGGCATCGGGCTCGCGCGTCATCACGACGGCACCGGCACCCGACTCGATGGCACGGGAGGCAAAATCATTGCCGTCGACCTTTTCGCCGGGGAAGGCGACAAAGATCGTCCCCTCTTCGACCTGACGCGAGTCGATAACGCACCCGCGGCATACCCGATCGACTTCTTCCGTCACGGTTCGGGCCCCCGTTGAGGCCGCGAGGTTGTTGACGGCGATCTCTATCATTGCAGCTCCCCTGTAAACCTAATAATGCTATCGGCGTATTGTATCCCAGTGCCATGCGCGCGTGGTGCAGGGCATGTGAACACCCTTCAGATCAAACGGCAGGCCACGCTCAAGATTGTAACCCCCTACTTCGTGCGCGGGATACCCAGCACGTCGAGCGCGTTGGCCATAATGGACTGGAATGGCACCGCGGCGGCATCCGAGCCGCTCGGCGTTCCATCGAGTGTGATATAGCACAGCACCTTGGGCGATTGTGCCGGCGCAAAGCCCATAAAGGACGACATGTAGTTCTCCTTGAGGTAACCGCCGTTCTCGTCAGCACGCTCGGCCGTACCGGTCTTGCCCGCCACGTCATAGCCATCGACCGCACCGCCAACGCCCGTGCCTTCGGACACGACCGTCTGCATGCACGATGTCACCTGGGCGGCAGCGTCCTCCGAAATCGCACGCTCGCCTTCGCCCCAGTCCTTCTCATCGCCCTTGCTGGACTTATAGAAGTGCGGCGTCATCATCACGCCGCCGTTCGCGATGCCGCCCACGGCACGTGCGACCTCAATCGGCGAGACGGACAGCGCCTGGCCAAAGCTCATCGAGCCCAGCGTGGCGCCGTCGTACTGGTCGCGCTCCTTGACGATGCCCAGACTCTCACCCGGAAAATCGACACCGGAGCTATGGCCGATACCCCACTTGTCCACATAGGTGGCAAAATCATCGGCACCGATCTTTCGTCCCACCAGGACAAAGCCCACATTGGACGAACGACGCATCATCTCGCGCACGTCCATGGTCATGGTGTAGTCGCGCTTATCGGCGTCGGTAACGGTGTCATCGCCAACCTTAATGCTCGCCGGCACCTCAAACGACGTGCTCGAACGCACGGCGCCCAAGTCGAAGCCGGCACCGGCCACGAGCGTCTTAAAGACCGAGCCGGGCTCGTAGGCATCGGTAACCAGGCGCAAGTTCATATCCTCGGTCTTGGCGTTTTCCAAATCGGTCTGGTCATATGTCGGATACGAGCATGCAGCCAGAATCTCGCCCGTCGTGGGATCGGTGACCAGGGCCGAGCCATTCTTGGCCTTGGTCTTTTCGACCGCCTCGGCCAGGGCGTCCTCGGCGGCACGCTGGATATTGACATCGAGCGTCGTCACGATGTCCACGCCGTCCACCGCGGCAACCTTCTTATAGGCGCCGCCCGCGATATAGCTACCGTCCCTCGCCCGCTCGCGCACCAGCGAACCGTTGGTTCCGGTCAAAAGCTTGTTGTACTGTTTTTCGAGGCCCGTCAGACCGTCGTTGTCCACGTTTACCACACCAAGCACCTGCGATGCCAGGTTGCCGTAGGGGTACACGCGCTTCATGGCCTGCTCAAAGAGCACGCCTGGCAAGTTCTTCTTCTCCAGCGCCGCGACATCGTCCTCGTCCACCTGACGTTTGATATACACCCAGGTGCCATCCGACTCAACGAGCTCGCGACAGGTCTTTTTATCGATGCCCGTAGCTTTGACCAGCGCCGATACCGTTTTGTCAACGTCCTCGATAAGCTGCGGATTCACGGCGATGTTACGACATTCGACCGACGACGTCAGCACGTTGCCGTTACGGTCGTAGATGGTACCGCGCTTGGCATATAGCGTCTGCGCAAGCAAGCGACGTGCATCGGCGCGGTCGCGTAACTTATCGGCTTCCACGATTTGATAGTCGGCAAGGCGAAGGACGCCCAAACCCAAGCCAAACCCGATGAAGCCCATGACGGCTTTGCGACGGGGCAGAGGCGTGCCCGTGAGCCATTCGGTCGACGAGCTCTTGCGCGGTCTGGTGTTATGCATCTGAGGACCACTCGAGCCACGGAGACGCGACGCGGGGTCGTTGCCATAGGACGGCCTCGCGTTGTAAGATGGCCGACCCGTTCCTTGATAACCAGAACGTCCCCGCGATGAGGGACGTCCAGAACCGCGACCCCCGTCGGAGCCGCGGCGATAGTCATTTGTCATACTCAGCTACCGTCTTGTTACTGAGCGGTCGCGGTCGAGCTAGCGCCCGCGGCTGCATCCTGCGAAAAGTCAAGTGTAACGCTCTCGCTGGGCTCCACCATGCCATAAGCGCCCGCAAGGTCGCGAATGCGCGTGTCGGCACCATAGACCGAATGCATGACCTCCAGGTCGGAGCTCTCATCGGTCGCCTTCTCGAGCGTGTTGGTAAGCGCGGCGTTGCTGTTGAGCACCTGGGCCGTAACGCCGGCGAGCGCCACACGGGCGACACCGATCGTCATGAAGATGGCCGCAATGATGCAAAACGTTTTAAGAACGCTCATGAAAACCGGGCTTACCGCCTGGTTTGCCTGACGGCCCGCGCCGGTGTAGACATCAAAGCGCGGCATGCGCTGCTCGCGGGGAGCAACGGGAGCCTGCGGTGCCTCACGATAGGCGGGCATGGCGTTCATATCATAGGCGAGTGCTGCGTTTGAGGTGTTGTAGCCCATGATATGCCGCCTCCCATCCCGAGTACGTTGGTAGTGTGTTTAAGCTTCGTTTGTGGTACGAGCGGGAGGTCCAATATCGCGCGGTCGCGTCTACAGACGCTGCGCCACGCGGATCTTGGCTGATCTCGCCCGAGGGTTGCGCGCAACCTCATCGGGTTGGGCAACCAAGGGTTTGCGGGTGATGACCTTGAGTATCGGCACGTTGCCGCACACGCACACCGGAATCTCCGGCGGACACGTGCACCCCTGGCTCATCTCCTTAAAGTGGTTCTTTACGATACGGTCCTCGAGCGAGTGATACGAGATAACGCAGATGCGTCCGCCCGGGTTGAGCCACCTTGTGGCGGCGTCAAGCCCTCGCTCGAGCACATCGAGTTCGTGATTGACCTCGATGCGAATGGCCTGGAAACTTTTCTTGGCTGGGTGTCCGCCATGCCGACGAGCGGCAGCGGGGATACCAGCCTTGATGATCTCGACAAACTGGCCTGTGGTTTCGATCGGCTCATGCTCGCGGCGGCGCACGATCTCGCGCGCGATCTGCGAGGCGAACTTCTCTTCGCCATAGACGCGTAGAATCCGGGCGAGGTCGTGTTCGTTATAGGTGTTGATGACCTCAGCTGCGTTTAAGGTGTTGTTACCCGGATCCATCCGCATGTCCAATGGGGCGTCCTCGTTGTACGAAAAGCCCCTGCCAGGGATATCGAGTTGCGGCGACGAAACGCCCAAGTCGAACAGGAAGCCATCGACCCCGGGCACCTCGGCCGAGCAAAGCAGCTCGTCCAAGTCGCCGAAGTTGCCCTTCAGCAGCTGGTGCGGGACGCCGGGAACCTCGCGGTCCAGACGGGCGCCAGCGGCCTCGAGGGCCATGTCGTCCTGATCGACGCCGAGCAAAAGGCCGGTCTCCCCCACCTGCGCGGCCATCTTTACCGAATGGCCGGCACCGCCAAGGGTGCAGTCGCAGACGACGGAGCCGCTCTTTAGCTGCAGCGACTCAAGCACTTCGCCGAGCATGACAGGTTCATGCCGATATTCTTGTGTCAAGATCCCACGCTCCATCCGTTACTCGTGCCTTGCCCTTACGAGAAGAAGAGGTCCAGCAGGGCCTCGTCGTCATCGTCCTCATCGGCCGTAGCGCGGTCCCAAACCTCAAGGTGGTCGTAGTTGCCCACAACCGTGACCTCGCGGTCGAGGTTCGCCTGCTTGCGGAGAGACTCAGAAAGACCGATACGACCCGCGCTGTCCACATCCATCGACGTGGTGCGCTTGTTGATCGCCCTCATGAGCTTCTGGTCGTTGATGTCACGCGGGTTAAAACCCTCGTGGCCCTCACGACCCGCGAAGAGTCCTTCGACCCACTTATCGAAGGCCTCGGCAGAGAACACGTACAGAGCATCGACATCCAGGGCTTTAAACACGCGAACGTGCTCTCCAAGCTCCTCGCGAAGGGGTGCAGGCAGGGATAGACGGCCTTTTGCATCGAGATTGCGCTCGTATGCACCCGTCATTCCCATGTGCGCCCTCCCCTCGGTTACTCAGATGGCACGTACGCGGGGAACCACCCCGCCTGTCGACGTCATCAATAATATGGGGAACCGCCCCATTTTTCAACACCTTTCCCCACCTCTTCCCCCA
>UQUL01000077.1 GCA_900544235.1 uncultured Collinsella sp. | reverse complement strand
CACGCAAAGGAAAGCACTTAATGTGCTTTCCGTCTTGCGCAGGACTGTAGAGCAGGAAAGTTCATATGCGCCGCCCGGCTCCCGCGGCTCTCAGGGGCATCTCTCATGCAAAAACTGTCGTGGGGTAAAGTCCGAGGTCAGTGGCGTTTTATACCGAGAAATCCAAAAAAAGTTGAAAATTCATTACAAATTTGCGTTGACTTTAGGTAACTAAAGTTTCATACTCCTTTTCAACCACTGGGGGATGTGAACACGCACGGATCGTTCGCATCATGATTGAAGAGGATTTCTTGGACATGTTCACGCATCAGCTAAACATTATCAGCGTAGTAATTATCTGATGCGGGTTAGCACATACAGCTAGCCCGTACGATAACGGGCGGCTGATGAAGATGAGGGCCGTCGAGCGCAACCGACGGCCCTCATTTTTTATGTCTAGGAAGTTCTTTTTAGAGGAGGAAATGTAATGAACGGAGTTTTGCTCATGGTTGTGGCCGCGGCGGTGCTCGCCTGCGGCTATCTGGGCTACGGCCGATGGCTGGCCAACAAGTGGGGCGTTGACAAAGAGGCCCTCACGCCGGCCAAGCGCATGAAGGACGGCAACAGCTTCTCGCCCGTCTCCGCCTTCACCGCGTTCTCGCACCAGTTCAGCTCGATCTGCGGTGCTGGCCCTGTTACGGGTACGATCGTCGCCATGGCCTTTGGCTGGCTGCCCGTCGTGCTCTGGGTCCTCATTGGCGGCATCTTCTTTGGCGCCGTCCACGACTTTGGTGCCCTGTACGCTTCGATGAAGAACAACGGCAAGTCGCTCGCTCAGCTCATCGAGAAGTACATCGGCAAGACCGGCCGTCGCCTGTTCCTGCTGTTCTGCTGGCTGTTCTGCATCATCGTCATCGCCGCCTTCACCGACATGGTTTGCAAGACGTTCATGTTCACCCCGGCCGTTGACGCTTCTGGTACTGCTACCGGTGCCATCGACTTCACCAAGTCCTATGCCGCCGGCTGCGCTGGTACCATCTCCATCCTGTTCACCTTCGTCGCTATCGCCTTTGGTTGGGCCCAGAAGAAGTTCAACCTTACCGGTGCTGCCGAGTTCGTCACCGGCGTGGTCCTCATGGTTCTCATGTTCGCCGTCGGTATGCAGTTCCCGGTCTACCTGGATAAGTTCCAGTGGTTCGCCGTCGTCATGGTCTACCTGGTCTTCGCTGGCGCTATGCCCATCCAGATGCTCAAGACCCCGCGTGACTACCTCACTTCCATCATGATGATCGTCATGATCGTCTGCGCTGTCCTCGGCATCGTCGTCTTGGGCGTCAACGGTCAGGCCACTATCACCGCTCCGGTCTTCACCGGCTTCTCCACTGCCTCCGGCATGATGTTCCCGGTCCTGTTCGTCTCCGTCGCTTGCGGTGCTCTCTCCGGTTTCCACAGCCTCGTTTCTTCCGGCACCTCTTCCAAGCAGGTCGAGAAGGAGCAGGACGCCGTCAAGGTCGGTTACGGCGCAATGATCGTCGAGTCCTTCGTCGGCATCCTTGCCATCATCGTTGCCGGCATCATGTTCTCCGATATGAACACCGCCGGTACCGGCGTCCTCAACGCTGGTGTCGCTTCCACCCCGTTCCAGATCTTCGCCGCTGGCATCTCCCGCGGTATGCAGGCCTTCGGTGTTGACGGCACGCTCGCTACCGTCTTCATGACCATGAACGTCTCCGCTCTGGCCCTGACCTCGCTCGACGCCGTCGCCCGCATCGCCCGCACCTCGTTCTCCGAGTTCTTTGCCCAGACCAACGACGCCCTGGCCATCGAGTCCAAGGCCGGCTACATGAAGGTCCTCGGCAACCCCTGGTTCGCCACGGTCGTCACCCTGCTTCCCGGTCTCGCCCTCGCTTTTGGTGGCTATGCCAACATCTGGCCGCTCTTTGGTGCTTCCAACCAGCTGCTCGGCGGCATGACCATGATCACCCTCGCCGTGTTCTGCAAGTGCACCGGCCGCAAGGGTTGGATGCTCTACGTGCCCGTCGTCTTCCTGCTCTGCTGCACCTTCACCTCGCTGGTCCAGAGCGCCATGGGCTGCATGACCGCCGTCCAGGCCTACGGTTTCTTCGGTACCATCCCGGCTACCGCCACCACGGCCGCCGTCTCCGTCGCCGCCACCAAGGGCCTGCAGCTCGTCTTTGCCGTCCTGCTGATGGTCCTGGGCCTCATCGTCGCCGTCAACTGCCTCAAGGAGTTCTTCGGCAAGGAGGCCGGTTCCATGCCCGACGAGGAGCCCGAGTGGTCCGATATGGGCAAGGCCGAGTACGGCCGCGCCGCTGCCGCTGAGGCTCCTGCCGACGCCGAGGCCGTCAAGGCCTAGTCGGTCGGACGGGTTGAATCTCTCATCCATATGACTCGGAAAGACCGGGTCCGCAACGACGCGGACTCGGTCTTTTTTTTCATGCGAAAGCGGGTGACGCTCGAGTGTTCTCGCAGATGTTTTGCGTGGATAAGGGCGTGCGTTGTACCATATAGACGTATATGTGTACATATGAAAGGGGCCCCGTGGCCAAGACGGTATATTCCGATAATCAAAACAATGTCGATGTTTTGGCTGAGCGCCTGAGCAGCCAGACGTCGCTTTCTGCTGAGCGTGCCAAGCTGGTTGCCTACGACCTGCTTTGCCGCAAGGCGCTCAAGATTAAGTCGAGTGCGCTGGCGCAGATTTTCCGCTCCGTCGATAAGGAATGCGACACAAAGTTGATGCGCGATGAGCTTATCGCGGCAAAGATCGTGACCAAGATCGAGGGCAGCGGCATTAACGGGCACCCGGCGTTCTATACCATCAATGCCGAGATCCGCGATGTCCAGGAGCAGCCTGCCGAGTCCGTCGAAGATTTTGTCGTCGAGGATTCAGCTGACGTGCCTGCTGTGGAAGAAGCTGCTCCGCGTGAGCATGTCGATACCGATGAGTTGCTCGATGAGAACGTCGTGCGTGCCTTTACGGCCAAGGCAGGACGCGGCGGTTTTGGCGGGGGTGGCAAGCGCGATGCGCAGCGCCGCGCCCAGCAGGAGCGCTTCCGTCGCGCCGTTGCTCAAAAGGGTGAGACGGAAGCTGAGGCTGTTGAGACCGAGGTTGCTGCCGAGTCGCAGAAGCCCGCGAGGGAGCAAAAGCCCGTGGAGGCCCAAGAGCCCAAGCGTCGTCGCGGTGCTCACTTTAAGACTGCACAGCAGGATGCCGCGCGTGAGGTTGAAGAGTCTTCTGAGGTTGCAGACGATGTTGAGGAGTCTGCCAAGAAGGCTCCGGGTTCGTGTCGTCCTGGTCGCGGTTTTGCGGGACGCGCGTATCCCGTAAAGCGTCAGGAGAAGGGCGAGTCGGTTTCGACCACCCAGGACGAGAAGGCCGTTGAGCCGGCGGCTCGCGAGCAGAAGCCTGTTGAGCCGCAGCTTGAGGTTGATGCCGAGGCCAAGGGCCAGCAGCCTACTGATGAGCAGACGGAGCAGGGCGCGTCGAGCAAGCCTCGCCGCCGTCGCCATCGTGGGGGCCGCAGTTCCCATGCCGAGACTGCAACCGAGAAGACCACGCCGCAGAACGAGGATGCGAAGGCCGAGGTTTCTTCGGGGCAGCCTAAGCGCCAGTCAGCGAAGGAGAGCAAGTCCGATCGTCCGCAGAAGCAGGCGTCTATGCCGAAGCGCGAGCGCAATTCCCAAGGCGATTCTAAGCGCAAGTCTCAGAAGAAGCCGGAGTCTGCCGCAGTAGATACTGCTGCCCAGCAGCCCGAGTCGGCCGCCCACGGCGAGGTCTCGGCGTTTGCCCTTGCCCGCGTTTTAGGCAGGCAGCTGCTCAAGGTTGTCCCTACGCCCACGGCGCTCTCCAAGATCAAGGAGCAGCAGACACAGATCGTAAAGGTCGAGGGCAAGGACGGCAAAAAGGCTCCGCAGCGCACTCAGCACAACGAGATGTCCAACCGCAAGATTGCCGAGGAAATCGCAATCATCCAGGCTTGGATCGAGCAGAACCGAGGTGCCGATACGCCGGTTGCCTCGCGCCGCCAGCGTGCCTACCAGATCTTTAACGACGAGAAGGCTTTTGACGGCAAGCACGGTGAGCGCCTGATCAGGCGTATGACCGAAAAGGGCATCAGCATGCAGGCGATCAAGGTCGCCCCCAATCGCCCCGTGCACTTTACGGGCTTCTTTACGCTGGGAGCCGACAAGCCGTTCATTATGGTCGAGAACCTGGACACCTACGACGAGATCGTCAAGCTGCTGCGTGGCCGCAAGCACGCCAAGCTCTTTGGCATCAAGGTGGGCGGCGTGATTTTTGGCGGCGGTTGCAAGGCGAGCGTCTCGCATGCCCTGGACGATTATCTGGCCGAGATTGGCTATCGCTTTAACTACGTCTACTACGTGGGCGATATCGATCGCGAGGGCGCGCGCATCGTCGAGCAGACTCGCAATGCCAATGTGGTTGAGATTCGTCTGCATGCCGGCATGTATCGCGCCATGCTCGCCGAGCATAAGCGTCGCGTGAAGGCCGGCGGAGAGTGCGAGCCCGCGGCTGCCAACCAGGGTGTGCCGCAGAACCTGGCAGCGACGATCAAAGATCTGCCCATGGTCACGCGCGTGCAGTTCCGCAATGTGCTGCGCGAGGGCGGGCGCATTCCGCAGGAGATTCTGATGACCGCAGACTATCGGGATGGCGACTCGGGAAGCTTCGACCGCATGCTCAACAACTAGGGCGTTCGGCCCCGGGAGAGCGGGGACACCGGCTTAGGTTTATCGCGAGTTCCGCACGAACA
>UQUL01000076.1 GCA_900544235.1 uncultured Collinsella sp. | reverse complement strand
GCCGCCGAGACCTTGAACTGCCTGTCGTATCGCTTTCTTCTTTGGGTCATCTTGAACACCTTTCGCTCTTAACTAGGTGTCCAATTCATCATACCCACTCCAATGGATACGCCTAGGCGCGGCCCAAGAAATCGTCCGCATCCCTATCTGACCCTATTTCACCGCAACTTAGAGAGCGTAAGGTATAACGCTTCACCCCAAATTAAATTGATTCGTTGAATAGACACATTACAAATCTTTAGACTTCGTTTAATCCACAAGTGGGTATTATCACACAGTAAGCACACGTGAAAGGATATACCCATGTCGCTTACACAGTCAGCAGAGCGTGCAGCGCTCAACAAGCTCATCGATTATCTCGACGACAACCCGCAAGAAAACATCGACAAAATCATGGACCTCGTGAACAAGCTGGTCCCCAATCGCGTATTTCCCGTACAGCGCGAGGCATTCACCAATGTCATCAAGAGCCGCGGCAATTGGTATGACCTGATCATGCGTGTGTTCAGCCTTAATCCCCAGATGCGAACCAAACTGCTTAAGACCCTCATTGTCGACGCCAACCTGCTTGCTTGGCCAGAGCAGGAAAAGAACCGCGAAAAGTACCAGTGCAACGTTCCGTGGGCCATCCTGCTCGATCCCACGAGCGCCTGCAACCTGCATTGCACGGGCTGCTGGGCCGCCGAGTACGGCTACAAGCAGAATCTCTCGTTCGAAGACATCGACTCTATCGTTACGCAGGGCAAAGAGCTCGGTACGCATATCTACATCTATACCGGCGGCGAGCCGCTCGTCCGCAAGCACGACCTGATCAGAATTTGCGAAAAACATCAGGACTGCGTGTTTCTCTGCTTTACCAACTCCACGCTGATCGACGAGGCCTTCTGCGACGACATGATTCGCGTAGGTAATTTTGTCCCTGCCATCAGCGCCGAGGGCAATGAGCACACAACCGACGCCCGTCGCGGCGAGGGTACCTACGCAAAGATCGAGCACGCCATGAAACTCCTGCGCGAGCGCGACTTGCCGTTTGGTATCTCCACCTGTTGGACCAGCGCCAATGCCGATACAGTTGCTACCGAGGAGAACATGGACTGGATGATCGGCGAGGGAGCACTCTTCTGCTGGTACTTCCACTTTATGCCGGTTGGCCGCAACGCAACCCCCGAGCTCATGCCCACGCCCAAGCAGCGCGAGCACATGTATCACTTTATCCGTGAAATGCGCGAGAAGAAGCCGCTGTTTACGCTCGACTTTCAAAACGATGGCGAGTTTGTAGGCGGATGTATCGCCGGAGGTCGCCGCTACCTGCACATCAACGCCGCCGGAGACGTGGAGCCGTGCGTGTTCATCCACTACTCAAACGCCAACATCCACGATGTGAGCTTACTCGACGCGCTGCGCTCTCCCCTCTTTATGAAGTACTACGAAAACATGCCGTTCAACGACAACTACCTCAAGCCATGTCCCATGCTCGAGAATCCCGACGTGCTGCCCAAACTGGTCGCCGAGAGTGGCGCAACGAGCACCGATCTCATCGAGAAGGAGTCACCCGAGCAGCTGCGCGAAAAGACCCAGGCTGCCGCCGAGGCATGGTCACCTGTCGCCGACCGCATCTGGAACGACTCCGACGATCCGCTATACACCAAGCGTCACGAGGATAAGTCACAAGGTATGGCCGATAGCGACATGCACAAGTTCGAAAAACAGGGCCGCACACTCAAAAACAGCAATTAATGCTGCCCTACACGACAAACGCTCAGAAATGAAGCGGAGCAGTCTCGAGGCTCATCTTCGAGGCTGCTCCACCTTACCATCAAAACAGTTTTACTAAATTGCGGTGAAATAGGGACTAGATCGGCCTTCCAATAACCAAAACAATCCCTATTCCACCGCAACTTCTTTAAGTTGTTGAATTATCGATGCTATTCGAAGCGAGATTCCAGACTCGACAGGCCGTTGAGCGTGAGGTCGTTGGCAACCTCCGAGACGCGCTCGATAGGAACCGAGCCATCAGACAATGCCCACGTACGATAGATACCGATAATACCCGACAGCAAAAACGCCAGATAGTAGTCGAACATCTCGTCCTTGAGACCTTGGGGCAGCAGATCGCGTTCGGCAATCTCGTGCTCGAGCGGCGCACGAAGACGAGCCATAAAATCATCGAGCGGAATGTTCTCGATCAGCTGACGATTGAGCACCAAGTTGTTGCACAGTGCCTCGTTAACGGTTTTAAAGAAGGTCGCCGCCGCGCCAAGAGCGCGCTCGTTGGTGTCGCCGTCCATTGAAGCAAGCGTTTTCTCGACCGAGTCGACAATCATCTCCACCACATCGACGGCAATGGCATCGAGCAGGCCGTCAACCGTGCCAAAGTGCACGTAGAAGGTTTTGCGGTCGACATTGGCCTCGCGCGCGATGGCACTCACCGTAATGTCTGCCAGCGGCTTTTCCATGAGCAGGCGCTCGAAAGCGGAAAGGATGGCATTACGGCTGCGAACGATGCGACGATCAAGACGCGGTTTGCTGGTTGCCATGGGCGTGTCCCTTCGATATGCGAGCATTCATCAACAGATGAGAGATAATCTACGTAAGAGGATTATCCCCCATACAGCACAAATATGCCCCGCATCATGAAGAACGCACGACTGTCCTACTGCGACTTAGGGTGCTTCTTCTTATTGAGTACCGACGGAGATACGCGAATACCATCGCCTGTCTGGCGCACATAGGCTTTATGAGCCGGCTTAGCGGCCCCAGAAGCCTTCTGAGCGTGCTTCTTGGGATCAACGGTAACAGCATTCGTGGGGTGCGGCTTAGTGGGCGCAGAGGGCGTCTGAGGCGTGCGGCCGAGCTTGCGCATCACACGATCCCAGCGCGCATGGATGCTCTCGTTGTGGGCGCTCTTAAGTCCCAGCAGGGGCGCAGCCAAAATGGTCGGCGCAATAAACGTAATGAGGCGCCATAGTAGATAGCCGGCGGTCGAAGCCGACCCAAAGAAATGACCCAAGAACAATGCAAAGCCGCCCTCAGCGCCACCAGTTCCACCGGGCAAGGGAACCGCAGAGCTCAGCAGCTGGACAAAGGCGCTCGCGGCCATGACCGAGAAAAAGTCGACCTCGTGGTGGCCAAAGGCAAGCATCAGGAAATACGGCACCAGATAGAAAAACGCGAGCTGCAGCATGGTGATAAACACGGTGAGCAGCATGGAAGAAAAATGTCCGGCCGAAAGCTTAAACTTCTCGGAGAAGGAGTAGATCTCGCCATCGACAAACGCGCGCCATCCCTCGATTTTAGTGGCCGAGACACCAATGCGCTCGAGCCAATTGATGATGCAATGGGCGACGCGCGTGACGGTCTTAGGCATGAGCGCGACAGCAAAGATGCCCAGCAAGATGCAGCAGTGTCCACCAAAGCTAAAGACGCACAGCAGCGTCATGTCGCCATAGCGCTCGGCAAAAAACGGCATGCGAGCAAGCAGTAGGATAGCGCCCCAGGCAACGAGGCCAAACTGATACACGATAAAGCGCGTGAACTGCGTGGCGCCAGCCTCGCCGACATTTTGGCCCGCCTTGGTCAGGCGGTAGATCTGGGCGGGAGTCGAGCCCATCATCATGGGCGTCAGGTTGCCAAAGAAGATGCCGCTCGCCTCGACCGAAATCAGGTCGCGGATGCCGACGGGTGAATATGGGTCGAGCCAGACGGCGATCGCATAGGCCACAATGCCAAAGAACAGATACATGAACATGCAAAGACACGCGACAACGAGCCATGGCGCCTGGACGCTCGACATTGCGGCCCAGAACTGCCCCATCTGCCCGGTTACCACCAGATAGACGATATAACCCACCAGCACGACACCGATAAAGATGGCGCCGCGGCGTGCGCTCTTATTGTCATCTCCGCCCGAGGCCTCAACCTCGACCTGGGGCTTAGACGTATGCCGAGAGGACTCCGTCATGAGACTCCTTCTAACAGTCAAAATATCTTGGATATTGTACCCGTAAGGGCCATAGGCAGAACGCAAAGCTCTGGTTCAAACGGGAATTGCAGACGGTTGTTTGATAACAAAAAACCCGGACTTCCATGGAAAGTCCGGGTATCAGATGCGTGGTAGCCCGTACCAGATTCGAACTGGTGATCTCCGCCTTGAGAGGGCGGCGTCCTAAACCGCTAGACGAACGGGCCACATGACATCTGCACTGCCGTGCTGCGAGGAAATATATTACGGGACAAAAAACGTCAGCGCAAGAAGAAATTCCAAATTGCCGAAAAATTGTCGGCAGGTTATGGAACACGCAGGTAAACTGGGTAGCTAATTCAAGTTGAGATGGACCAAAAGAGCTTCGCGATCGTTGGGAATGTTGTCTTCGATCACGGCGTCGAGGGCGGAGTTGAGAAGCTGACCCAGTTCCGGCCCAGGCTTGACTCCGACACGGATCAGGTCGCCGCCGTTGATGGCGAGCATCTTGAGCGTATAGGGCTCCCCTGCCTTCAGCAGCTCGTGCGCCATCGCGCGCATCTCCTCAATCGTCTCAACGTAATAGAAGCACGACGGGGCCTTGCCGAGCGTGTCAGCACGCTTAAGGTCCATGAGCTCGTCAATCAGACGGGCCGTGTCGACGCCCTCGCCAGAAAGCGCGCACATCATATTGAGCAGGCAGGATCGCTCGGGACGCAGCGGTTTGTCGTGATAATTGATGAGCAGGCACACGTCGCGCACCAGGTCGTGCGAGAGAGCCAGGCGATCCATAATGATGCGCGCTTTCTTGGCGCCGAGCTCGGGATGACCGTAGAAGTGTCCGCTGCCGGCGTGATCGAGCGTAAAGCACTCGGGCTTGGAGACATCGTGCAAAAACGCCGCCCACATAAGGCTCGACGATGGCGCGACGCCGTCGCACAGCGCCAGCTCCCCTGCCACTGTCAGCACACGGGCAATATGCTCGTAGACGTTAAACGCATGGTAGACACTTCGCTGATCAAACCCGCGACCCGCTGCCAACTCGGGCACAGCGGCACAGATGAGCTCGGGATAGCGAAGCATCGCGTCTCCCCCATGACCGGTCGAAAGACTGTCTCTTATACACATCTGACGCTGCCGACGAAGCTAGAAG
>UQUL01000075.1 GCA_900544235.1 uncultured Collinsella sp. | reverse complement strand
TTTTGGCTCGAGATGTTCGCTGTTGTCGCTGCATCGATCTCGGGTGTGCTGGTTGCGCGCGAGCACAAACTCGACCTGGTGGGCGCGGTCGCGCTCGCGGTGGTCTGCGGTCTGGGCGGCGGTCTCTTGCGCGACATGACGTTGCAGGTGGGCAACGTCTACATCCTCAACCAGCCAATGG
The DNA here is from genome assembly GCA_900544235.1 of uncultured Collinsella sp. Classification (GTDB taxonomy): domain Bacteria; phylum Actinomycetota; class Coriobacteriia; order Coriobacteriales; family Coriobacteriaceae; genus Collinsella. The sequence continues at coordinate 5,481 of UQUL01000075.1, read as the reverse complement.
CACTCCCGCTTTCCATTGCCACGGCAGCCATCATCTACATTTTCCCGGCAATCGTCGACAGGCCCGAAAAACTCATCCCCCTGCTCGACATCATCTCGGTCGGCATCTACGCCGCCACTGGAGCAGACAAGGCGCTGGTCTACGGCTTTGCGCCGGCGGTGTGCATCATGATGGGCTTTTTTACCGCGGTAGGCGGCGGCATGCTGCGCGACGGCTTTATGGGCGTGGTTCCGGGCATTTTCCAACGTACTAACTTTTATGCCATCGCCGCCATCGCCGGATCGACAAGCTATGTGTGTCTCGTTATGAGCGGCATCATGAGCAATGTCGCCGCGCTGGTCGTATGCGTTGTCGTGACCATGGGACTGCGCTGGCTCTCGCTGCGCTTTGACATCAAAAGCCCCACCGAAGAAGATATCGCGCGCTTCTTGCACCGTAAAAAGTAGACAGCACGGCACGACCCTTCGAAATGCAACCGAGAGGCTCTTTTAGAGCGCCCACGCGTTGGGTACCCTGTTAGGTATATGCCGAACACCTAACAAAAGGATCAACCATGGCTTTCAATCAAACCGCGACGGCGCCGTCACACAAGATGCGTCGCTGCCTGCTTATGGCATTCGCGCTCATCGCACTGGCGATCACTGCGCTTCCCACGGCGTCGTTCGCCGGCACGGACACCGCAGGAAACGTACTTGCGACCGACAATGACGTCGATCCGTCTGGCGTCGAGGGTGACCTGTACTGGGCCGGCCAGGCCCTCAACTTGGACGATGCGTCCATTGACCACGATATCATCGCCGCGGGCGATACCCTCTCTATCCGCGACTGCACGGTGGGCGGCGCCGTCCGCTTGGCGGCACGCACTATCGATATCGCCAAGACCACGGTTGATGGCAGCGTCACGGTCGTCGGTCAGCACGTTGTGCTCAATTCCGACAGCACCGCCAACTGTTTTTACGCGATAGGCGAGACGGTTGCCCTGCGCGGCTCTGCCAAGTCGGCAGCGCTGGCAGGCGATACGGTGACCATCGATGGCACCGTCGAGGGCAATGTCGAGGTTTGGGCCGACAAGCTCATCCTGGGCAAGAACGCCCACATCACCGGCACCGTGAACGCACACGTCTCCGAGGACCCCGAGCGTGCCGCAGGAGCCGAGGTCGGTGCGCTCAAGATCGAGCGTACCGAGAACGAAGATGCTTCCACCGTTAACGATGTCATCGGCGGCATCGTCGCCGCGGCACTCTCGACCTGCTTTGTCGCCCTGCTGCTCGAGCTCGTCTTTCCGCGCGCGACCGCCGGCGCCGCCGGCATGCTCCACCAGCGCCCCATGCCCCTGTGGGTGAGCGGTCTTCTGAGCACGATTGCTATCGTTCCCGCCGTCCTACTGCTGATTATCTCTATCGCTGGTCTGTCGCTTGCCGGAGCCCTCTTGTGCGGTGTTATTGGCATCGCACTGGTGTCGAGCGCCTTTGCGGGGTGCGCGATCGCGCGCATGGTCGGAAACAGCCAGAACCGCTACGCCATGGCGGCTGTGGGCGGCGTGATCGCAGGCGCCCTCACGGGGCTTCCCCTCGTAGGCGACTTCATCAGCGGCGTGGCCTTCGTCTTTACACTCGGCTACATCATCCAAATCATCTGGCGCAACGCCAACCTCAAACCGCAGCAGCCGGCTAACACGCCAGGACTCCCCACCGCTTAGCCGCCAACCACCATAAAGGGGCCAGGCACCTTTGTGGTGGTGCAGACCAGCTCAGTCCCTGTGCACAAAAAGGGCGCCGACCATTGCGGTCGACGCCCTTTCTTGTTAGACGCTATAAAGCCCAGCACTTATTTGTTGACCTGGCCGGTGCGAACGGCAGCCTTCTTGCGGTCGGTGGCGTTGAGCAGACGCTTGCGCAGGCGGATGTTCTTGGGAGTAATCTCGACCAGCTCGTCGTCGGCGATGTACTCCAGCGCTTCCTCCAGCGAGAAGGTGCGGGGCGGCACCAGCTGGACGGAGATATCGGAGGTCGAGGAACGCTGGTTGCCCAGATTCTTGGTACGCGCGATGTTGACGACCATGTCGCCAGCCTTGCTGCGCTCGCCCACGATCATGCCCTCATAGCACTCGGTGCCCGGCTCAACAAACAGCTGGCCGCGCTCCTGCAGCGTACCCAGAGCGTAGGCAACGGCCTTCTCGGTGGTCATGGAGATCATGGCGCCGTTCTGACGGTTACCGATCTCACCAGCGTAAGGACCATACTCCAGGAAGGTGTGGTAGAACACGCCCTCGCCGTGGGTGACGTTCATGATGCGGTTCTTAAGACCCATGATGCCGCGGGTCGGGATCTTAAACTCGAGGTGCGTCACGATGCCCGAGGTATCCATGCTCGTCATGATGCCGCCGGAGGTGCCGAAGACCTCAACGACCTTGCCTGAGTACTCGTCCGGGCACTCGACGACGGCCTGCTCGACGGGCTCCATCTTGTTGCCGTTCTCGTCCTTCTTAAACAGAACGCGGGGACGGCCGACCTGGAACTCAAAGCCCTCGCGGCGCATGGACTCCATCAGAACGGACAGGTGCAGAATGCCGCGGCCCGAGACCTCGACGCCGCTCTTGTCCTCGAGCTCCTCGATCTTCATGGTCACGTTGTTCTCGGCCTCGTTGAACAGGCGCTCCTTGAGCTGACGGGCGCCCACGATGTCGCCGTCGCGGCCGACAAGCGGGGAGGTCGAAGCCTCAAAGACGATGGACAGGGTCGGCGGGTCGATCTCGATGGGCTCGAGCTCGACAGGGTTCTCGGGATCGGTGTAGACATCGCCGATATCGGTGCGGTCGATACCCACGACAGCGGCGATGTCGCCGGCGCCGACTTCCTGGCACTCGGTACGGCCCAGGTAGTCGAAGGTAAAGAGCTGCTTGACGGTGGCGGTAGCGCTGGAGCCGTCGTTCTTGACAACCAGGATCTGGTCGCCCTGGTGGATGGTGCCGGAGTACACGCGACCGATGCCGATACGGCCAACGAAGTTGGAGTGGTCGATGGTCACGCACTGCATGGCCAGCGGGGCGTTCTCGTCAACCTCGGGCGCGGGCATGTCGTCGATGATCATATCGAGCAGCGGATACATGTCCATGTTGCCGTCGTTGGGGTCAAGGCGGGCAAAGCCATTCATGGCGCTGGCGTAGACCACGTGCTCCATGGCGAACTCAAGCTGGTCGTCGGTAGCGCCCAGGTCGGCCATAAGGTCGAGGCAGTCGTTATAGGCCTTCTCGGGGTTGGCACCCGGACGGTCGATCTTGTTGATGACGATCATGATCTTAAGGCCGGTGTCGATAGCGTGACGCAGCACGAAGCGGGTCTGGGGCATGGGGCCCTCAAAAGCGTCGACCAGCAGCAGAGCGCCGTCGGCCATACGCAGCACGCGCTCGACCTCGCCGCCAAAGTCGGCGTGGCCCGGGGTGTCGATGACGTTGATCTTGACGTCCTTGTACTCGATAGAGATGTTCTTGGCGAGAATCGTAATGCCGCGCTCGCGCTCCTGGTCGTTGGAATCCAGGACGCGGTCCTCGACCTGCTGGTTGGCACGGAAGGCGTCCGTGGCACGCAGGAGCTTGTCGACCATCGTCGTCTTGCCGTGGTCGACGTGAGCGATGATGGCGATGTTCCTCAGATTGTCTACGCGCATGTAGTTCCCCTATCTTCTATCTATATACAACCGGCACGCGTATGCGACCCACCCAGCAATGCAACGCTCGGCGGGAATATTGAGCCTTTTACCGAAAACTCGTTTATTTTAGCGATTTTAGATGAGAGGGGTTTCCTCACCTGCAGGTTCAGGGTCGCTCCACATAAAACCATCGCCGGCGCCCATGCCCTCATACAGCACATATGCCGAAAAACCGCTCTCGAGCGTGGTTTCGAAGAAGCTCACGAGCAGAGCATCGTGATAGCCGCCGTCAATCTCGACGCAGCCGGTGTAGCCGATGGCATAGCGGGCGATACGGCCCAGGCCCTCGTCCTTAAGACCCATCTTGTGCTCGGAGATAAAGTTGGTGGCCGCCTCGAGGCACGCCTCTTCGCCATCCTCATCGAGCGCCGCCAGATAACGGTTGGAAGCGGCGTCCTCAATTGCCACGACCACGCCAGGGTTTTCACCGGCGGCAAGGTCGTCCAAGAACGCTCCGATCAGATCGCACACCATGGCGTCGAGCTCGGCGGAGACGTTACCGGCGTCCTGCATATCCTGTGCCATCTTTAGACCTTCCCATCGAGTCTGGCGTCGTTACAGTTCTTGTGCCTCAGCAGCGATCTTGGCGGCAGCGTCGCGGGCACGCATCATATCCATCGCGCGCTTGTCGAGCACCTTGATCTGACTGGTCAGCATGACCGCATCGACCACGCCCCAGATCACGAGGCCCGTAGAGATCGAAAACCCAAGCGCACCAACTGTACCACGAAGGCGCGAGCAGATTGCCGCGACAAGGGCGGAGACGACAACCATCTTGATAAACGAGCCGCGGCGCTCGCGAAGTGTGCGGGCCTGCGTCACATAGGCAATGCGAGCCGCCTCAGCCGACATACCGCCGGCCATCAGCGAACGCTCCGCAACCTGGACGCCCCGCATTTAGAAGTCATCGGGGGAGAGCGTATGGACGAACTCGTCGAACTTCTCGAACTCCTGCTCGTCGTCGACTTCCTCGGCGTGGGTAGAAACAGTGCCCAGGCGATTCATGATGTCGTCCTCCACAAACATGGGGGCATTGCTGCGCACGGCAAGGGCAATGGCATCACTGGGGCGGGCGTCGATCTTGCGCTCGTCACCATCGGCCAGTACGACGATCGTCGCGTAGAACACCGGCGGCTCGGCGCGAACGATCTCGATGCGCTCGAGCTTGGCGCCCAGGGCGCCAACAATATCGAGCAACAGGTCATGGGTAATCGGGCGCTCGGCGCGGCCGCTATCGATGCCGCGGCTGATGGCAGCGGCTTCAAACGAACCAGTCTGAATGGAAAGGGAACGCAGCGGCGCGGGCGAGGCCGATTTGCTGCAGCGCTCGCGAAGCACGACAAGCGATGGCACGGGACCGGCGGCCATGACGATGGTCTCTATGTCGACACGAACCATGGAACACCTCCGGTACGTAGCGGTTAACACGCGGCAGCTCCACCGCATTGAATAGCTATACTACCCAATCTTTCGCACAGCACACAAAACCAAAATGAGATTTATCGCAGATAAGAAAAAAGCCCCGAGGCAATGCCCCGAGGCTCTTCACAGTTTTGATGGTGGACCTGACAAGATTCGAACTTGTGACCTCCCGGTTATCAGCCGGACGCTCTAACCAACTGAGCTACAGGTCCATCGCGCAAGGGATATATTAGACGAGTCGTTACGCGCGCGTCAACAACTTTTTTGAAAATCTTTGGGAGGGGTGGTCGCTGGGCTGGCGAGATGGTTTTGGTTTGCTGCTCGGACAGTCCTGCGCAAGACGAAGGCCAC
>UQUL01000074.1 GCA_900544235.1 uncultured Collinsella sp. | reverse complement strand
GTTGATGGGAGGCAGCCATGGGCTTCTTTGACAAGATGTTCGAGAAGAAAGAGTGCGCGATTTGCGGTACCGAGCTGGGACTTCTAGGTAAGACAAAAATCAATGAAGGCTACCTGTGCAAAGAGTGCGCCGGCAAGCTCTCCCCCTACTTTCACGGCTATCGCTCCAGCACCGCGGACGACATCCGTGAGCAACTCGCCTACCGCGAGGCCAACGCCGAACGCCTGTCTTCGTTCAACCCCACGCGCACGCTTTCTGCCAGGCGCACCAATATTATGCTCGATGAGGACGCGGGCCTGTTGATCATCACTTCGCAGAGCCGCTGGCGCGACGCCAATCCCGACATCATCGAGTTCTCGCAGGTACTCGGCTGCGATATGGATATCGACGAGCATCGCACCGAGATCTATCGCGAGACCAAGGACGGCGAGCGCGAGAGCTACAACCCGCCGCGCTACGACCTGGATTACGACTTTAATCTGACCATCCACGTCAACACGCCGTACTTCACCGAGATCAACCTGCGCGTGAACGACTCCACCATCGATCAGCGCGGCTCCATCGAATATCGCGAGGCCAAGCGCCAGGCAACCGAAGTCCGCGACGCGCTGGTGCAGCTGCGTCAGGAGACACGCGACAGCGTCGTGGCCGCCAAGGCCCCCAAGACCGCGGTGACCTGCCCCTTCTGCGGAGCCACCACCATTCCCGATGCCAGTGGGCGCTGCGAATACTGCGGCGGCGCCATCGGCGCATAGCCCCCGGCACGGAAAGGACCGATCATGGCCTTCGAGAGCGTTAACTATCAGTGCCCTGCCTGCGGTGGCCCCTTGCATTTTGCAAGCGCCGAGCAAAAGCTCGTCTGCGACTACTGTGACTCGCGCTTTGAAGTCGAAGAAGTCGAGGCCCTCTATCGCGAGCGCCAGAACAAGGCCGACGCCAAAGCCGATGCGGCAGCCGTAACGCCCAAGCCCGTCGCCGACGACGCGGTGCAGGAGCTCGCCCAAAACGCCGGCTACATCTGCTCGTCGTGCGGCGCCGAGCTCGTGTCCGACGGCACCGTCGCCGTCACCACCTGCCCGTACTGCGGTAACTCCGCCGTGGCGCCCGGCCAGCTCTCTGGCGACTTCTCACCCGACCTGGTGATTCCGTTTAAGCTCGGGCGCGATGACGTCACGGCCGCACTCAAGGAACACTACAAGGGCAAGATCTTGCTGCCCAAGAGCTTTGTCACCGGCAACCACATCGACGAGGTCCAAGGTGTCTACGTGCCGTTTTGGCTCTACGGTGCCCGCGTTGACGGCGAAGTGTACTTTGACGCGACCAACGAGACCGTGACCGAGGAATCCGACCGCACCGTCACGACCACCGACCACTACGATGCCTATCGCAAGGGCAATATCTCGTTTAAGCGCGTGCCCGTCGACGGATCGTCCAAGATGCCCGACGGCCACATGGATGCCATCGAGCCGTTTGACTACGACGCGCTGCGTCCGTTCTCGGTCGCCTATATGCCCGGCTACATCGCCAACCGTTACGACGAGGACTGCGAGACCTGCAAGGCGCGCGCCGAGCGCCGTATGGAAGAAAGCACGATCTCGGCCCTGCGCGAGACCGTCGTCGACGAATACGACGATGCCACGGTCGAAAGCAAGCAGCTCGACTACACCTGGGAAGACAGCGACTACGCCCTGTTCCCCGTCTGGATGCTCTCCACCTCGTGGAACGGCAAGAGCTACCTGTTTGCCATGAACGGCCAGACCGGCCGCTTGGTCGGCGAGCTCCCCTGCTCCAAGCCCAAGCTCGCCATCGCCTCGGTGCTGTTCTTCGTGATCGGATTTATCCTCTCCCAGATTCTCTTTATGGGGGAATACGCCTTCGATCCGGATTACCTCACCTTTGATATCGAGGGTATCCTCATCAACATCATCGCGCCGCTGATCATCGTGATTATCGGAGACGTGCTACTGGTAGGCCAGCTCAAGACGGCCAACGAAGCAACCCATGCCGATGAGTATTGTGGCGAGCTCGACCTGACCGAGAAGCACGACACCTTCAGCCACACCGAGACCACCGTTGTCATGAAAGACGACAAGGACGATTAGTCATTCTGACCAATAACCACCCGGCCTTTGACGAGAAAGGAAGATCACCATGGGACTCTTGAAAGCTGGATTGGGAGCTGCCGGCGGCGTCATGGCCGACCAGTGGAAGGAATTTATCTACTGCGAATCGATGCCTGCTGACGTCTTGGCCTGCAAGGGCAGCAAACGTACCGGTGGCCGCAGCTCCAACACGCGCGGCGAGGACAACGTCATCTCCAACGGCTCGGTCATCGCCGTCAACGACGGCCAGGGCATGCTCGTGGTGCAAAACGGCAAGATCATCGAAGTCGCGCTGGAGCCCGGTGAGTTCGTCTTCGATACCGGCAGCGAGCCGAGCGTCTTTAGCGGCAACCTGGGCGATTCCATCAAGGAGACCTTCGCCAATATCGGCAGCCGCTTTACCTTTGGCGGCGACGCGGGCAAGGACCAGCGCGTCTACTTCATCAACACCAAGGAGATCATCGGCAACAAGTACGGCACCGCCTCGCCCGTGCCCTTCCGCGTGGTCGATAACAACATTGGCCTGGACGTCGACATCTCCGTGCGCTGCAACGGCGAGTATTCGTACCGCATCACCAACCCGCTGCTGTTCTACACCAACGTATGCGGCAACGTGACCGATAGCTATACGCGCGACAAGATCGACAGCCAGCTTAAGTCCGAACTGCTCACCGCCCTGCAGCCCGCCTTTGCCAAGATCTCGGAGATGGGCATCCGCTACAGCGCCATCCCCGGCCACACCACCGAGCTCGCCCGCGCGCTCAACGAGGTCCTCTCTGCCGACTGGCGCGACCTGCGTGGTGTCGAGATTGTGAGCTTTGGCGTCAACTCCATCGCCGCCTCGCAAGAAGACGAGCAGATGATCAAGGACCTGCAGAAAGCCGCGGTCATGCGCGATCCCACCATGGCAGCCGCCAACATTGCCAGCGCCCAGAGCGACGCAATGCGCGCGGCAGCCGCCAACCCCAACGGCGCGATGGCAGGCTTTATGGGCATGGGCATGGCAGGTGGCATGGGCGGCATGAACGCTAGCCAGCTGTTCGCCGCCGGTCAGGCACAGCAGCAGGCTGCCCCGCAGCCGGCTCCGACTCCCGCACCGGCACCCGCTGCCGCACCTGCGACCGGCGCATGGACCTGCAGCTGCGGCGCCACCAACACCGGCAAGTTCTGCTCCGAGTGCGGTAGTCCCGCACCCGCCCCGGCACCGGCCAAGTGGTTCTGCCCCAACTGCGGTAGCGAAAACGGCGGCAAATTCTGCAGCAACTGCGGAACGCCCCGGCCCTAGCCCCTCTATCTGGTAATTGGCGGGGGATCCGCCACCCCCGCATTTGCTTCTATGGGTTTTCACACAAGAAGGAGGACACCATGAAGACAACGTTCAAAAAGTCCGTACTCGCATTTCTGACATGCGTCCTGGCGCTCGCCTTTGCCCTGACGGGCTGCAGCGGCGGCGGCAAAGACCCCAAGGCCAACTTCGTCGGCAGCTGGGAACTCTCGGGTGGAACCGTGGATGGCGAAGAGCTGACCGATGAGTACATGAAGATGCTCGAGGATTGGGGTGTCCACTGCGTCCTGATTCTCGATGAGGACGGTACAGGCGCCCTCGACCTGTTCCTTGAAGTCGCCGACCTTAAATGGGAGGCAAAGGACGCCACCACCGTAACCATCACCGCCGAAGATGAGTCGCACGACATGAAGCTCAAGGACGGCAAACTCATCCTCGAAGAAGATGACGGCAATCTTGTCTTTACCAAGTCCGACAAGGACCTGTCCGGTACGGTGAAGAAGGATCGCGAAGCGGCCGAGAAGGAAGAGGAGATCGATGAGGCCGTCGAAGACGACGATGTCCAGAACGTCGAAATCTCCCCCGCCGTCACCGTCGCCGATGACGACCTGTGCACCATCACCATCACCGAGAAGTTCAAGGACGACTGGGGCGACATCGGCTTTGTCGTCAACATCACCAACAAGAGCGACAAGGACCTGACCTTCTACGCTCCTTCCGACAAGACCAACGTCAACGGCACCATGAAGGAACCCTGGTTCTCGGCTCACCTGATGCCCGGCACCAACGCCACCGAGGAATTCACGTTCTCGAGCGGCGAGCTTGACAGCCTTGACGACCTCGTCAATACGACCATCGGCATCGACGCCTACCTGACCGATTCCTACGAGGACGTCGCCTCTTACAGCGCAACCATCGCGTAACGGCAGACACCGACAGCCGCGGATTGGCGGACACATCCGCGCACACCAGGCGGGGCCGCAGGAGTTGATCCTGCGGCCCCGCCGCTTTATGCCAATGCGTAACGAGCGCTAGCGCTCCATGTTGGGAACGATGCTGCCCTCCGTTACTGCGCGCACGGCCAAGCGCATGATGTTGTCGTAGCCGGTCTTGCTCAGGATCTCCGAGATGCGGCGTTTGATGGTGCCCTCGCTCATAAACAGCTCGGCCGCGATCTCGCGACGACTTTTGCCCTCGCAGGCAAGGCGCAAAATCGACAGCTCAACATCGTCGAGGGCCGCCGTGCCCGAGAAGATACTCTCGGGCGGCTTGGGAAACGTGCAGTAACCCGCCAGCGTGGAGCGCATCACGGCGAAAAGCTCGTCGATACCGACGTTCTTGTACACAAAGCTATCGACGCCCGCCTCGCGCGCCTGATCGACAAAGGTGATCTCGGGCATGCCTGTCATGATGATGACGCGGCACTCGGGCAGTTGTTCTTTGATGCGCGCCGCCGCCACGATACCGTTGGAATCATGCTCGGTGCATACGTCCATCAGTATCATGTCCGGGCGCTCCTTGAGCGCGACACCCAAGGCCTCGGAAGCATCGGCAATGGCGGAAACAACGGTCATATCGGGCTGGTCGCCAACGGAGCGCGCCAGGCTCTCGCGCAGGATGGCCTGGTCTTCGACTATAAGGACGCGGATCATGAACTTCTCCTTTGGACCGTGGCGTTGGAGGCGAGCGGGATGAACACCGTAAGCGTGAAGGGCGGGGCGGTGTGGACTTCCAGGCTGCCGTCCAGATTCTGTGCGACATGCCTCATACCTGGGATACCCGTTCCCTCGCGATACGATACGGGTGCAGGCGCGCCGTCGTTAGAAACGGCCATCCGCGCAACAGCGCCGTCTTCTGTCCCCTCCTGCCACAGGCGCACATGGACCTGATGGGCCTGTGCATGCTTGGTGGCATTAGTCGAGGCTTCGCGGATAATCTGCAAAAATGCTGCGGCGACACGCGCGTCGTTTGGCAGCTCGCCCTCCACATCGATCTGCACGCTCACCAGGCCAAAGGCATGGACGATATCGCCCAATTGCTCTGCCGGTTCGGTGTCGCCCCCGCTGCGCAGATCGGCAGCGATTGAGCGCAGCAGCGGGTCGATCTGCTCGAGTGACTCGTCATCCAGGCGCCCTTCCTCCAGATAACGATGGAGAATGGACAGGCGCTGCCCGATCACGTCGTGCACGCGAGCGCGCATACGCAGATAGGCCGCATTGTCAGCAACTTTTTTGACTTCTTCGATCTGGGCTTGGAGCTCTTGGCCCGCAAGCTCAAGCAGGTGGTTGGCTTGCGCTAGGCGATCATGGGCATGCGCATACTCTGTTACATCCAGACCGATAATGCGCTCGAA
>UQUL01000073.1 GCA_900544235.1 uncultured Collinsella sp. | reverse complement strand
CCGCAGGAAGCTTGGATACGCCTAGGCGCGGTCCAAGAAATCGTCCGCACCCCCTAAGGGGGCTCAAAGTGGGAGATTTTCCACGCTCATCTTGCGGGTGCGATACAGCGGCGGCTAGGCGCTGACGATGTGGGACAGCGGCAGGTCGTGCGCATCGGTGGGAACGTGGTCGACGCGTTGCTCGTCAAAGGCGATGCCGACGACCTGGCATGTTGCCGAAAGCGTGGGCAGGTAGCGGTCGTAACAGCCGCCGCCGTAGCCCAGGCGCGCGCCGGTGCGGTCGAAAGCCACGAGCGGCACGACAACCATGTCGAGCTCGGCGGCGGGCACGATGGGGAAGTGGTCGCTGTCGACGTCCGTGGCTGCGAAGGCCCGCGTAGGGTGGGCGAAAAACGGGGCCTCGGACGCATCGCCGGCAGAGACTGCCCGCATGCACATGCGCTGGCCGCATGCGGCGGCGTCGCTTGCCGAGAGCATGCACGGATAGGCTACGCGCCAGCCACGCGCGGCGGCCGCGGCGGCAAACGCGGCGGGGTCGACTTCGGAACCCATCGCGGCATAGACGGCAACGGTGCGTTGGCCCGCAGTGCCGCTGGACTCCATCAGCTCAACAAGCCGCGCGCATACAACAGCAGACTTCGCTGCCCGGACATCCAAATCAATAGCATCGCGCCGAGCAATCACCGCCCGTCGCAACTCAGCCTTATCCATCTCAACCTTCTCTCCCAAACCTACCAAAAAGGGACAGGTTTATTTTGGCAGCTTTTATCTGGGCAAACGCGATATGGGCAGTAAAGCCACCGCAAATATGCCTGTGAACTGCGCCCTTTGTGGTTGTTTGGGCCTATGCGTTAATGCTATAACGCCGCAGCGATTGCTTCAGTCACAAACTTATTGAGTGACTCACCCTTCTTTGCCGCTGCCAGCGCTGCTTGCTTGTGGAGCTCAGAGCCCGTTCTTACGTTGAACGAGCCCTTAAAAGCCCGCTCGGGTTCCTTGCCCTTCTCGGCACAAAACTCAAGGTAATCGTCGACGGCGTCGTGGAAGCATTGCTCCACTTCTTCAGCCGTGGAGCCTTCAAATATGATTGCGTCCCTAATGCCGGTGACCATGCCTGTTAGCACATGCTGTTCGGCATCGAACTCGACTGGGGCGAAATAACCCTTGTATGCCAAAACGTTACTCATGACTACCTCCGACATCTTGCAGAAATCGAACGATGTTTCGAATGGTCCCCGCTGTCAACTCGTCAGATGGATGTGGCGCGTGCATTACGAACATCCTGCCATCTGATGGCCTGTAGAAGCGAACGCGCGATCCGGATGTCTTGCCTTTGTTGTCCATTTCAAAGCCATATGAAGCCATGACTTTTAAAAATCGGTATACCGATACGTCGAAGGGCAGCTAAGTAGTTGGGCGATGAGTTTATCGGTCCGCGTCATCCCGCCTCACATTCTGCAACTATATCCTAGTTGCAATTTAAGTCCGATGCAAGCATCCCTACTATAGAACATGTGTACGTATAGAACAAGTGTTCGAATCAACACAAAGACACCTGTCCCCTTTGCGGTGGTTTTTGCTGAAGGGCGGGTGTCTGCGGCGGTTTATCTCGATCTGTAACAGTAACTCGGCATAAATGGGCCTAGCTGTTACAGATCGAGACAAAGAGCCGGCGCCATTCGGAAACGTCTCGATCTGTAACATCTGGAGCCGATATTGCCGCCTAGATGTTACAGATTGAGACGAAACCGGCGGGACGGGCTGAGCTGCCCCGCCCAAGCGGCGGAAAAGAAAAGGTAGATTTTCAGGCATGTCCCAAAAATCTACCTTTGTGCGTTAGGCCAGCAGGTCGATGACGTTAAAGCCGGCGTTGCTCTTGGCGATGACGTCGCGGCCACCAAAGACACAGGTTGGCGACTCGGCTGCGATGCGCGTCACATCGGCGCCGAGCGAGCGCAGCTCACCTGGCGTGGCGGCGAGCATCTGGGCGCGGCGCTCCTCGCGGGCATGCGGATCGAGTCCAGCCAGGTAGGTCGTGTTGCGGCGCTTGGTGAGCGCGTACGGCTTCACGGGCGCGTCCATGCCGCTCACGCAGCTTACGATAAAGCCCTCAAAGGCGGCCTCGTCGGGCTCAAAGCTGCCGAGCCATTCGCCTGCGCGCGCCACGCGCTCAATCGAAGGATCGACCGCCGGGTCGCGGTAGGTGTAGAACGCCGTCTGGCGCTCGCCGGCTGCGCGGAATCCGCAGCCGTACGCACCGCCCTTCACGCGGATCTCGTTCCACAGGTAGTCGTAGGAGAGCGCGTTGGCGGCAACCGCCCAGGCGCCCGTCACGTCAATGCCCAGGTGACGCGGGTCGCACGCGCTTGCCGCAAAGCAGATGTCGCTGGGGATGACAAAGGCCTCGTGGCGGTCGCGCGGCTCCGGTACCACGAGCGTGCCGCTGCCAGCGCCGTTGCCCGCGCCAAGCCCCAGGTTACCCGCGGCGGCCCAGTACGCGTCAAAGTCCTCGTCGCTGCCGGTAAAGCTCGCCATGCAGCCATCGGCCACAAAGATGCGGCCTGCCAGCTCGGCAAGCTTGGCACGCAGGCCGTCCAGGCGCTCGTCAAAGTGCTCGAGCAGATCGCGCAGGAACAGGTAGAAGTCCACGCCCGAAAGCTGCTCGCGCACCACGGCCGAAGGCGAGCTGTAGCTCATCGCGCGACCGAGCGCTGCCGAGTGTCCGTTGTTGATAAAGCCCTGCTCAAGCCCAATGCGAATCTGCGTAAGCACGTCGCGCACGCGGTCGGCGTCGGCATCGAGCAACAGCGTGCTCGACCACACCTCGCGCGGCAGACTCGCCAGCGCGTCGATCTTTTCGGACAGGGCGCCGGCGCTCACCAGCAGGTAGGGGCGCACGCCGTCCACGTCGGGCTGCGTCATGACCTCGGTCGTAAAGCTCAAAAAGCCCAGCTTGCCGGCGAGCAAGTTGTCGAGTTCCTCGGCCGAGTGCTCGCGTGTGGGCAGCTGTTTGAGCAGGCGGCAGAGCAGCGTCACATAGGGCAGGTCCTCAAACGCAACGCAGCTCAGGTCGAAGTACTGCATGGCGTAGGCCAGACGGTTGGTGGGGATGCCGTGGCGCAGGCAGGGAATAGGCGCAGTCGTATCCACGACCAGCGGCGGCTCGGGGCGCGCCTCGCCAATGTCGGATACGCGGAGGCGCGGCAGCGTTGCCTTGTCCTCGGGCGTGTCCTCCGCCTCCTGCGCGGCACGCAGCACGGCCGTGCGCTCGACCACGTCCGCCAGCTCGGCATCGGTCATGGCGTCGCGCTTGGCAGCCAGCTCGGCAGCTTCGGCACCCTCCGCACCCTCGGCAGCGTCCACCGGTACCAGCTCGACCAGCGCCATGTGGTCGTTTTCCAGCACCAGCTCGCGCAGCAGGTCCTCAAAGTAGCTGCCGTCCAGCTCGCCGCGCAGCTCCTCGTACACCGGGCCGTACTTGAGCGCCAGTGTCGCGGCGTCGTCATCGTAGAGCCACGTGCTCAGCGCGTCGCACGCAATGGCCACGCCGTCGGCGATGCCATAGTCGCGCTGGCGCAGGTCGTACTCGTTGCTGCTGATGATGGCTTCCAGGCGCTCGCGTGGAACGCCGTGCTCGCACAGGTCGCGGCAGGCGTCCTGGAACACGCGGCGCAGTTCGCGCGCTACGCCGGGCTGCGCGTTTTGCAGCATGATGAGCTCGTAGGGCTGCAGGCTCTCGGCCGCGGTGTAGCTCACCACGTTGCCGCCCAGGCCGGCGGCCAGAATGGCCTTCTTAACCGGCGCTTCGTTGGAGCCCAGCAGTGCCTCGAACAGGATATCCGCCGCGATCGTGCGCATACGGTCGAGCGCGCTGCCCAGTACAAGGCCCAGGCCCACCAGGGCGTTCTCGGGCGTGGTGGCCATCTCGACGCGCTCATACTCGCAGGTCACGGGTGTCTGCACGTCCAGCGGATTGGGCGCCAGCGCGGACGGGTTCTCGCCGGCAGCAACGGCGGCGTCCATGCGGCGGCTCGCGGCACTCGGCTGCGACAGATAGCGCTCGTCCAAAAAGGCCAGTGCACGGTCCACGTTCAGGTCGCCGTAGAGCGTGATGTAGGAGTTGGAAGGATTGTAGTGGCGCGCGTGCGTGTCCAGGAACTGTTCGTAGGTGAGCGCGGGAATCGCGCGCGGGTCGCCGCCGCTCTCGTGCGCATAGGCGGTGTCAGGATAGAGCGCGGCGTTGACGGCGTCGTCCAGCACGCTCATGGGGTCGGACAGCGCACCCTTCATCTCGTTGAACACCACGCCGTTATAACGCAGCGTGCCCTCGCGCAGGCTGGCGGCGCTGCCGTCGCCCTCGCTCTCGGCGCCCTCTGGCAGGTCCAGCTCGTAGTGCCAGCCCTCCTGCTCAAAAATGGTGGGCTTGGTATAGATGGCCGGGTTGAACACCGCGTCAAGGTACACGTCCATCAGGTTGTACAGGTCCTGCTCGTTGGTGGTGGCAACGGGGTAGATGGTTTTGTCGGGGTAGGTCATGGCGTTGAGGAACGTCTGCATGGAGCTCTTGATTAGGTCGACAAATGGCTCCTTGACGGGGAACTTGGCCGATCCGCACAGCACCGAGTGCTCAAGAATATGGAACACGCCGGTGGAATCGGCCGGCGGCGTCTTAAAGCCAATGGCAAAGGCCTTGTTTTCGTCGTCGCACGCCAGGTACAGCAGGCGAGCGCCCGAGGCAGTGTGGCGCAGCACGTAGGCGTCCGAGTCGAGCTCGGGCACGGTCTCGCAGCGCTCGACGGCAAAACCGTGGCAGGTGGTACCGGGCACCAGCAGCGCGGCAGCAGCGGCGCGCGGGTCGGTTGAGGTGGTGGGCATATGCAGTCTCCTTTGACGCCCCAGCGGGGGCGAATCGAGTCGAATCCTCGAGAGTATACCCATATGGGGCCACGGCTCTGCGGCGAACTGAAGACGATGCCAGCGGATTGGGCATAGGCCCCGCGTGCCCGCCGAATGAGCGTGGATTTTCGGATGAAATAATCCGTCGCAGGTCCAAATGCCGTCCAATTATCCACTCCCGCACACCTTTCGTCTCCAACCGTGAGATGAGAGATAGACGAGAGACGTATACGAAAGATGGCTGTACAGCAAAGAGCCAAACAATTAATAGTGCTGTTTGGTTGGTGATTGTTTTTTCAGTAAAAACACTTACGAATAAAGCAAGTTGCAAACAGCTGCCCCCTTATTTCGTGCTCATTTTTAAGGCGAGAAATTGCCGCCATATGATCGGACGAGTTTCAACGATTGCGAT
This sequence comes from uncultured Collinsella sp., assembly GCA_900544235.1. GTDB lineage: Bacteria > Actinomycetota > Coriobacteriia > Coriobacteriales > Coriobacteriaceae > Collinsella. The sequence goes on along the minus strand of UQUL01000073.1, from coordinate 460 downwards.
TTAGTATTTGGCGCGGATGCGGTCGATTCCGATGAAACGCTAGTTGACCACGCGGTAGATTGTGCTTTCTTCCAGACGCCCCGGCAATGCGCAATAAGCCAGATAACGAAGCGATTGCCGGTGCGTCTATCCATAGGGAATTCCGGGAAAGCTTCTGCGGACAGTCAAAAGATTCGTCGGCCCCAAGCGGATTAAAGGTATTTGCATAAGACGTCATTTAACTAGAGACGATGCATATTAAATCGTTCAATGAACTTGCACGCTGTGTCCAACAACGCCGATTGTTGTTTTAAGGGGCTTGATGAAAGAACAGAACCAAAATAATACTTGCATAGTTAGTTATATAAAGTACTATAACGTTATGGGATGAATGAAGGGTTCATCTAAGTGAGTTAGGAGTAAGGGATGTTCAATTTCGATGAGCCTCGTTACGAGAAGGTTGTGAGCGATGCCCTCGCTC
>UQUL01000072.1 GCA_900544235.1 uncultured Collinsella sp. | reverse complement strand
GTGTATCTGGAGACCAACGTGCGCACGGTCTTTTTGCATCATTTCTTTCCCGATGTGCCGGCCGTTCCCGATCGCGAGCTGGTGCCGCTGATTCAAGCCGCCTGTCCGGCGGCCCCCGGTGCGGCGGCGGACGAGATCGCGCCCTTTGCCGTGCCTCAAGATGATGCCGATACGCCGCGCGCGTGGTATTACGCGTTGCTGGATTACGGCGCGTATCTTAAAAAGACGCTGCCCAATCCGTCCAGGCGGTCGGCGAACTATAGTCGTCAGTCCAAGTTTGAGGGCTCGCGTCGCCAAAAGCGCGCCCACATCGTGCGCATGCTGCTGGCAGCGCGCGATGGGCAGCCGGCAGGTATTACGCTCGACGAAGCCGTTGCAGGCGTTAACGAGATGGAGGCGGCAGCCGGCCGGGAACCGGTCGAGCGCGAGCTGGTCGCAAGTATTCTTGCCGATCTGGAGCGCGAGGGCTTTTGCCGCTCCGAGGGCGATCGTTGGTTGAGTGTGTAGCCCGCTCAAATCTGAAGAACGGGATTGTAAGGTTTAAATTCGCGGCTTGAGGGCATCCTAAAGACAAGGTCGCTCAAAGCCTATGGGCGGCACGTGTTGAAGGGAAGTACACCTATGGATTTTGAGAACTCTCAGACCAAGAAGAACCTCGAGACTGCTTTTGCCGGTGAGTCCCAGGCACACACCAAGTATCGCTACTATGCATCCAAGGCCAAAAAGGACGGCTACGTTCAGATCTCGAATATCTTTGCCGAGACGGCGGGCAACGAGTCCGAGCACGCCAAGCTGTGGTTTAAGTATCTGCACGACGGCGCCGTTCCGGGCACTCTGGACAACCTGCGCGACGCCGCCGCGGGCGAGAACTACGAGTGGACCACGATGTACGACGAGTTCGCCAAGACCGCCGAGGAGGAGGGCTTTGTCGAGATCGCCGAGAAGTTCCGTGGTGTCGCCGCCGTCGAGAAGGCCCACGAGGAGCGCTACAACAAACTCGTCGAGCGCATCGAGTCGGGCGAGGTGTTTGAGCGTGAGGGCGTGAAGGTATGGAAGTGCCTGAACTGCGGGCACCTGCACGTTGGTGCCGAGGCGCCTGAGGTGTGCCCGGTGTGTAACCACCCGAAGGCGTACTTTGAGGAGCAGGTGGTGAACTACTAGCGCTTGGCGCTGGCTGCTGCGGAGCGCAGGGCGGGGAAATACCTTTCCCTCTCGCTCACGGCTCCGCAGGGTCGCGCGAGGCAAAGGTATTTCCCCGCCCTGCGCCCCGGCGTTGGGTCGTTGCGTGCTCGCTACAGAAAAGCTGATATTAAAGTTTGTGTGCCGCCCCTTTTGGGGCGGCACGTTTTGTGTGGGGATTGGTTGGGACGGTACCGTTCTTGGGTGGGGTACACTAGGTAGCGTTGGCTATTCGTTTCCTCTTGTGAGGTGTTGGTTATGGGTAAGAAGTCTCGGGCTCGGGTTGCTGCGGCGGGGACTCGCAAGGATCCTGGTCGTCGGGTCCCTGAGGGCAAAAGGCCGATCGTGCCGAGAAGGACAAGAAGGTCGGTGCACATGCTCATCCTGAGTGGGCGCCTCATTTGAATTCGGCTAGTGAGGATTTGACTGCCAAGTTGTTTACTCTGGTCGAGGTAATTTTGGGCGTGGTGCCCCTTGTGGTTATCGGTTTATTCTTGGCTTCGAAGGACGCCACGAGTGTCGATAAACTCACCGAGGTCTTTTCGCAGGACCCCTCGATGGTGGTCTCGTTTATTTCTGCGTGCTTGCAGCCGTTTGTGGCGTACATGCTGTATATGGTCTACCGCAAATACTGCGAGGGTGATGCGGGCTTTGCCGCCGGTAACCTGATCGGTCTTTTGTGCTCCGAGATCCTACTGCTCAATATCCCGGGCGTCATCGGTATGGGCATCTTGCTGTGGCGTGTTTGGCGCAACGTCGCCCCGCACTTTGAGAGCTGGTTGTTTGAGCGTCGTGCAATGGGCGTGCTGGCAGACATTGCGGGCTCGCTAGTGATTTTAGTCTTGGCGTTTATGTGCGCCACCGCCGCCCGCGGTCTCGCGGGCATGTAGTCTGTTCTCACCGACCACGGGGCGCAGGGCGGGGAAACCTTCCCCTCTCGCTCACGGCTTCGCAGGGTCGCGCGAGGCAAAGGTTTCCCCGTCCTGCGCCCCGGCGTTGAGTCGTCGCATGCTCGTTACAGAAAAGCTGATAATAAGTTTGTGTGCCGCCCCTTTGGGGCGGCACTTTTTGTGTGGGGTCCCGGTCTCCACAATTTCCGTCAAGCTTTTGGTCAGCTTTTGGTTAGTTGGCGGGTTGGTGGAAGGGCAAAAGATCATTCGGTAAAAAAGCTCAGAGAAAGTGCTGGTAGGGGAGTTGTTGAGGTTTTCGACAGCTTTTGAGCAAAAGAAACTTTGTGGCTATTGCCGGCGATTGCGTTGTCGCGGTCATGGCGGTGCGGGATGCTGGTCGTAAGCGTCGAATGCTCCGATTTTGGAGGCCAGCATGGATCTGTTTCTTGAGACTCCGCAGCAACAAGCTGAGCGCATGCTGCGTCAGCAGCAACGACTCATGGAGATGCAAATGCAGGGGGCGGCAGCCCAGCCCCCTGCGCAAAATGCCACACCTGTGGTTTCGCCTGCGGGCGAATCGGCACCAGAGGCCTATTCCGTACAGCAAGATTCATATGCGCAGGAGCTCGCGTTCGACAAGCGTCGTGCGCGTCGTCGCCGCGTGGGCCAGCGCCTGCGCACATTGGCGATGATCGTGCTCATCCCGCTGGGGCTTGCGGTCATCTTTCTGGCGTCGTATGCCCTCACGTGCATCCTCAACGGCGCATCGCCCAACGAGGTGCTCCAACATCTAGCGGCCCTGGGCCAGCGCCTAGGCGACGTCATAACAACCATCCGCACCGGCTGGGAGAGCTAGCGTTTGTAACATTAGGACTTCTAGGGTGTAGGGATTATCGCCACGAGCGGAATTCTTGCATCCTGTTGGTCCTGTCGTGCGACTGAATAGTATTATTGAAGTTGAATAATAATAGGATTTGTTATGTATAAGCAGGATTTAGAGCAGACTCTGTTGGGCATTGACGAAGAGGCAGAGCTGGAAATAGGTCCAAGAGACGACAGGCCGAGCGTTGTATTGGTGGGAGGAAGCGCCTTCATGCTAAACGATGTGACGAATCGTTCGGTTACACATGACATCGATGTGTTTGAGGCGGACAGGTGCCTCCGCGAGATCATAGCTCGATACCCCGAGGTGAATGGTATGGCGGTGGCATATTGTAATCAGATGCCATTCAATTACGAAGATCGTTTGATCCCCTTGGATATTGGGGCGCGTTTTATCAGGTACTTTACGCCATCCTTGGAGGATCTGGCGGTAATGAAGCTCTATGCCTTCCGTCCGAACGACATCATCGATCTTCATAGTCAGGCATTCGTCGACCGACTTGATTGGGGGCTGCTCGAACGGCTTATATTCGACGAGGGAGAAGCACTGGCGTCGTCGCCTTCGGAGCGGAGTTATCAAGAGATGGTCTGTGCATACAGGCAATACAAAAAGGAGGTGCTCGGTTGAATCTGACCTTTGAGGGATTCTTAAAAGGCTATTGCCGAGAGCTATCCGGACAGCAGTCGCTCAGTTTTAGAAAGCTGGTTAAGCAGGCGACGACGGTTGCGCCGCGCGTGGCGGAGCCCCTGTTTTTGCTCGCTTTGGCGCAGGGTAAAGCCGAATACGTTCTGGGCTTGTCCGAGGGCTCGTGGATGGAAGAAGATTACCGAGGCGTTTTGTCCTTGTACGCCCAAACGGGTAGCCTGGCATCTCTATGCGCCGAGGACAAACTCCCTAACCGTTATGCCAACGTTTGGCGTGCGTATAGAGCGGTGAAGGAAAAGCCGGTGGCGGACAGGAGGATCAACGCCCTGATGCGAAAAAGAACGTTGGGAGCGCTAGGGGAATCGGGCGTAACGCGCTACGGTCTCTGCTGCGATTTGAATCTGAATAAGGGAAACGTGTACGCATACTTAGCCGGCGATGACTCAAAGGTGAGCAGGGAGACGGCGCGCCGCATTATGGAATATGCGGAGGAGAGGGGCGCCCAAGAAGGGGCCGGGCGCCCGGTGCGTGTGGCGGGGTAAGATTGATCGCGGTTTTGATTGATGACCGATTGAGTTTGTTGGGCGGAGTCTATGTCTGCTATTGATATCGTGCTTGTTGTGATCGCCTTGGTGGCGGTGGGGGTTGCTGTGGCTTGCGCCCTCCAGCTCAAGAGCCTGCGTGCCGAGTTGCGGGAGCGTGGCGACAGTAGCGCGGAAACGCTGGCAGCACTCGAGCAGGCTAACAACGCGCTCGATGCCCTGAACGTCGCGCTGGCCGAAACTCGCCGCACGGCCAATGCCATCGCGCAGCAGCAGACGACAGATGCGGCCGTGGAGCAGCAACGCTACCTGACCATCGCACGCGAGTTCTCGCAAGCTGGTGACCGGATGGATGACCTGCGCCGCGAGACGGCCCAACAGCTCGGTGCCAACCGCGAGGGCATCGAGCACCGCCTGGACAAGGTGCGCGAGACAGTCGATGCCCAGCTGGGTGCTATCCGCAAAGACAACAACGTGCAACTCGATCAGATGCGCGCAACGGTGGACGAGAAGCTCTCCCGCACGCTCAACGATCGCCTGTCGGCATCGTTTAAGCAGGTGAGCGACCAGCTCGAGGCCGTGTACAAGGGCCTGGGCGACATGCAATCCATCGCCACCGGCGTGGGCGATCTTAAGCGCGTGCTGGGCAATGTGAAGGCGCGCGGTATTTTGGGCGAGGTGCAGCTGGGTGCGATCCTGACGGACATCCTCACACCCGACCAGTATCTGGAAAACGTTGCCACCAGGCCCGGAGCCTCGGAGCGTGTTGAGTTTGCCGTCAAGCTGCCGGTGGACGAGGGCGACCCCGTGCTGCTGCCGATTGACTCCAAGTTTCCGGGCGACGCGTACGAGCATTTGCTCGACGCGCAGGAGTCGGGCGATGCGGAGACCGTGGCGGCTGCGCGCAAGACGCTCGACACCATGGTCAAGCGCGAGGCCAAGGATATCTGCGAAAAGTACCTGAGTGTGCCGGCAACGACCAACTTTGGCATCATGTTCGTGCCGTTTGAAGGACTGTACGCCGAGGTCGTCAGCCGCCCCGGGCTTATCGAGACCCTGGGCCGCGACTATCACGTCAACGTTGCCGGCCCCAGCACCATGGCGGCCATTCTCAACAGCCTGCAGATGAGTTACCAAACGTTTAAGCTACAAAAACGCACCGACGATGTACTGCGCGTGCTCTCCGCTGTCAAGGCCGAGCTGCCGCGCTATCAAAAGGCGCTGCGCCGCGCCCAGCAGCAGATCGAGACCGCGGGCAAAACGGTCGAGGGCATCATCACCACGCGCACCAACGTCATGGAGCGCAAGCTCAAGGACATCGACGCCCTGGAAGATGCCGAGGAGGCCGACGAGATCTTGGGGCTTACGTCTGCGAGCCTGCTCGCAGACCAAAAAGACGAGGACTAGCTTCATCTGACGGCGGGGCGCCTGCGCAAGCGCGGGGCGCGGACGCTTTTCGCGTCGCACTTGCCTGAAGTGCGCTTTAGTGTGCAACAATGGCGTTTCGCCCTATCAGACGCGAAAGGAAGCCCATGTCTCAGAGAAACACCAGTCCGCTCAAACGCTCCACCGTGCGTCGCACGCTGCAGCGTTTTTGGGACGTCACGCGCACGCAGCCGCTGATCGTCTTTCTCTCGGT
>UQUL01000071.1 GCA_900544235.1 uncultured Collinsella sp. | reverse complement strand
CGACACGCATAAAAAGCCTCCCATTTCTCATGTCCAAGAAATGGGAGGCAGTTCAAATAAGCTGCTCGGGGGCCTTGTTGCTTATGGCCGGATGATTTCTAGCCGACCGTATCGTCAGGCGTGGGCGAGGGGTCGGGAGTGGGCGTAGGCGTAGGCGTAGGCGTAGGCGTGCCGCCATCGCCGCCGGTCGAACCACCAGTTGAGCCGCCCGTCGAGCCACCGGTCGTACCGGTGCCGCCGGTGGTGTCGCCACCCGTGGTCTCGGTGGTCGTGGTCGTCGTGGTAGTCGTTGTGGTAGTTTCCTCTTCGTCCTCGTTCTCGTCCTTGTCGTCGTTCTCCGTCTTCTTGGCGTTGTTGGTGCCGTAGAACTTCCAGACGCTGTTGTTCTTGTAGGTGGGCGCCGTTCCGGTCGCAAACTCCTGGCGCTCGGTACCGGTCAGAACGGTGTTCATAAACCGCTTAAAGACAGGCAGGTTGGTGCTGTCGCCCAGCAGGTCCGTGCCGTATTTTTGGATGGGGATCTCACCTGCGGAATAGCCGGTCCACAGGGCGCACGCCAGCTGCGGGGTATAGCCGCAGAACCACAGGTTGGTGGTGTTGTCGGTGGTGCCCGTTTTGCCGGCATAGGGCTGGTTGACGCTCAAGGCGCCGGCAGCACCCGTACCGCTGCCCTGCATGACGCCGGACAGAACATCGGTGACCGCGGCGGCCTCGCCCTCGGTAAGCACCTGTGAGGGATTGTCCGTGTGCTGGTACAGCACCGAACCGGTACGAGAGTCAATCTCGGTGATGGCGATCGGCTGGCGATAGTAGCCGCCGTTGGCAAACGTTGCGTAGGCGGCGGCCATCTCGAGCGGCGAGATCGAGCCGGTGCCGAGCGTCATGACGGGAACGTCCTCGATGTTGTCCTTGGCGGGATCGATGCCGAGCTTTTTGACGAGCGAGATGATCTTGCTGTTGCCGACGGCTTCCGCCACCTGGATGTAGCCGGTGTTGGAGGAGTATGCCGTCGCCTGCTTAAGCGTGATGTTGCCATAGCTATGGTTGGCGTAGTTTTGGACCTCGGTCGTGGTGCCCTTGGCCTTGAGCGGCGAGTTGCAGTTGAGGGTGACGTTGGGGTTCATGCCGTTTTGGATGGCAGTTGCCAGCGTAAAGGCCTTAAAGGTGGAGCCGACGGGACGCTTGGCCGTGGCATGGTTTACGTGGTTCTCGTCGGCGTTGTAGTCATAGCCGCCCACCATGCACTTGATGTAGCCGGTCTTGGGGTCGACGACGACCATGCCCATGTCCAGGCCGTCGAGCGAGAGCGTGTCGAGCTGCTCGCGGACGGCATTCTCTGCCACCTGCTGCATCGTGGGGTCGATGGTGGTCTTGACGGTCAAGCCGCCCTTAAAGAGCACGTCGGTCGAGAACTCCTGCTCCAGCAGCTGCTTAACATAGGCGACAAAGTAGGGCTGCGAGTATACGTCGACGCCGCTGCCCGAGATTTCGGTCACGTTGAGGGTGATGGGCTCGGCCTGTGCGGCATCGTGCTCCTCCTGCGTAATGTGGCCCAGGCGCAGCATGTTGTCGAGGACCTTGTTGCGACGGGACAGCGCCAGGTCGGGGTTGACCGTGGGGTCGTACTGCGAGGGCGAGTTGGGAAGGCCGATCAACAGCGCGGCCTCGCTCAGGGTGAGGTCTGCGGCGCTCTTGGACAGGTAGGTCTCGGCGGCGGCCTCAATACCGTAGGCGCCGTGACCGTAATAGATGGTGTTGAGGTACATCATGAGGATCTCGTCTTTGGAGTACATATCCTCCATCTTGACGGCGATGTAGGCCTCGCGCACTTTACGCTCGATGGTCGAGTCGAACTGCTCCTCCTGCAGGATGGTGTTGCGCACCAGCTGCTGGGTGATAGTCGAGGCGCCTTCGTGTCCGCCGCCGAGGGTTGCCACCGCAGCACGCGCGATACCCCACAGGTCGATACCGCCGTGCTCGTAGAAGCGCTCGTCCTCGACGTCAACGGTGCCCTGCAGCACGTAGGGGGAGACCTCGTCCTTGGTGATGGACTTGCGGTTTTGCGTGTAGAAGCTCGCGATCTTGTTGCCGTTGCAGTCGACGATCTCGGTGGGCTCGCTCACCAGATACGCGTTGGCGTCGGTGTAGTCGGGCAGATCGGACAGCCAGCGGTTGACGTTGCCGACCATGCCGATGCCAAATGCCACGCCCGCAATCAGCAGAAAGCCCAAAAACGAGAGCAGGATTATGGGCAGGGCATGCGTCTTTGAACGGCTGCGTCCCTGTCGTTGGCGAGGACCCATATATTGACCTCCAGGTATGTCGTGCCGGACGGTGGATGTGCCGTCGGGGCAGGATGGACATAAGTTATTACACGATAAACCAAACGGGGCGCGCGATGCCTCGTGTATGCTGGAAGACGGCATTTTTCAGAGTGAATGCATACCTTGGTAAGGAGTTTGTCGATGGCGATTCGGACGATGGGGCCGAGCGGACAATACGAGACTGGATTGGATGCTGCTGGTGCGGCGCTGCCCGAGTTGCTGGCGCCGGCGGGCGGGCTCGACCAGATGCTTGCGGCCATCGCCGCGGGTGCCGATGCCATCTATGCGGGGTTGGGCGGCTTTAACGCCCGTGTGAGCGCCCATGGCTTTACGGATAACGAGTTTGCGCGCGGCTGCGCCGTGGCGCATGCCCATGGCGTGCGTGTGTACGTAACGCTCAACGTGTTCGTGTTTGACGATGAGTTGTCCGACGCGGTGGTGTTGGGAGCTCATGCACTGGAGCTGGGCGCCGATGCTCTGATTGTCGCCGATGCCGGGTTGGCCTGCGCGCTGCGCGCGGCGATTCCCGGGGTCGAGATTCACCTGTCTACGCAGGCGGGCGTTCATAGCGAAGGCGCCGTGCGGCTTGCCGCCGATGAGCTGGGGGTCGAGCGCGTGACGACGGCACGCGAGCTGACGGTCGACGAGATTGCGGCGCTATGTGCCACGGGTGTGCCCATCGAGGTATTCTGCCACGGTGCGATTTGCATCGGCTATTCGGGGGCGTGCGAGTTCTCTGCCCTTCGACGTGGCCGCTCTGCGATGCGCGGTGATTGCACGCAGCCGTGCCGTCTATCCTATGACTTGGTGGACGAGGCTGGGCAGAGTGTTGCCGCCGTCGAGGGAGATCGCCTGCTGTGTCCGCGCGACTATCTGGGTATTGCGCATCTGCCCGAGCTTGTAGATGCCGGCGTGGCGTCGCTCAAGATCGAGGGGCGCATGAAGAACCCCGATTACGTATTCAACGTGGTGCGGGTGTGGCGCCGGGCACTCGATATGCTGTGCGACGGCGCGTGGGACCCCGATGCCGTGGAAGAGCTTGAGCGCGAGCTGGGAAGGTCGTTTAACCGCGGGTTTACCGACGCGTATTTGCGAGGCCGCTCGGGTGCGGAGCTTATGAGTTTTGAACGCGCAATTAACCAGGGCGTGCGCGTGGGGCGTTTGGTCGCTGTGGGCCACGAAGAGGTGACCGTTGAGCTCGACGCCGCCGTGGCGGCGGGTGACACGCTCGAGATTCGGTTCTATCCGGGTGTCGACGCGCGTCCCGATGTGCCCAAGCGCTGGCCGCAGGTGCCCTGCCCGGTGGATGCAGCAGCGGGGAAGCGCATCGTCGTGCATTGCAAGCGTAAGGTGGACGCGGGCTGCGAGGTGTACCTGATTCGCAGCGCCGGCGTGTTGGATCAGACGGCGGCGGTGTTGGAGCGCATGCGGGCCGAGGCGGATGCGATTGCGCCCGTTGAGCGTGCCGTTGAAGTGCTGCCCTTTGAGGGCGTTGCGGTGGATGGCGGTGCATCGACGGAGTTGGTGGAGTGCGCGGTTCCCACTCGCATGGTTTTTGCTTGGCAGCTGATGGATGCCGACCCGCGCGGAGAACTCGATTTGTCCGACGCCGTTGTGGTGCTTGACGAGGTGTGCCGCGCGAGTGACGCTGACTGGACCCGCTCACTGATGCAGCGTGCCGGGCGCATCGTCTGCCGCAACCTGGGGCAGGTGGCGATCGCTCGCGAGCTGGGCGTGACGTTTGACGTGGCGGCGCCGGTGTTCTGCGCGAATCGGGCCACGCTTACCTGGCTGCGCGGATTCGGTGCGGGGCGGGTGTACTTGCCGGCCGAGTTGCTCGGCAATGATGCGGAGCGTATTGCCGAGCTGGCTGCTGAACCCGGCGTCTTGGGTCCGGTCGACGCCGACCGTCCCGAGCTTATGGTGTGCGAGCACTGCCTGCTGACCGCCGAGGGCGTCTGCGCCACCGATGCGACGGGACAGGTTCGTTGCCGCGACTGCTTGCGTCGTCGGCAGGTACGCTATCTGGCCGAGCGTGACGGTACACGTCTGCCAGTTGCCATTGACGCATGCGGCAGGACGAGGATTTTCCTGTCGTAGGTGCCGCGTCGCGTCAGTTTGTTATCATAAGAGAGTTTATGGACTTCCAGCACCGCCGTTTTCGGCGAGGGTGCTATAGAAAAAGGAGGATACCCAATGCTGTCTGTTGACGAGCAAATGCGTATCATCACCTCGGGCGCCGCGCAGATCGTTCCCGAGGCCGACCTTCGCAAGAAGCTTGAGAAGGGCGAGCCCCTCAACATCAAGCTCGGCGTCGATCCCACCAGCCCCGACCTGCACCTGGGCCACGCCGTGCCCCTGCGCAAGATGCGTCAGTTCCAGGACCTGGGCCACAACGTCACCCTCATCATCGGCAACGGCACCGCGCTGATCGGCGACCCTTCGGGCAAGAATTCCACCCGTCCGCAGCTTTCGCAGGAGCAGATTGAGGCCAATGCCGAGACCTACGTGAGCCAGGCCATGAAGATCCTGGATCCCGAGAAGACCACCATCGTGCACAACGGCGACTGGATCCTTTCGATGGACCTGGCCGGCCTGCTGCAGGTGTGCTCCAAGTTCACCGTCGCCCGCATTCTTGAGCGCGACGACTTTACCAAGCGCTACCAGTCTCAGACGCCGATCGCCCTGCATGAGTTCCTGTATCCCGTGATGCAGGCTTTCGACTCCGTGCAGATCAAGGCCGACGTGGAGATGGGCGGCACCGATCAGCTCTTCAACCTGCTCGCTGGCCGTGAGCTCATGGAGAAGATGGGCATGGAGCCGCAGATCGCGCTCACCATGCCGCTGCTCGAGGGTACCGACGGCGTGCGCAAGATGTCCAAGTCATACGGCAACTACATCGGCCTGACCGACGCTCCCAAGGATATGTTCGGCAAGACCATGTCCATCCCCGATGAGATGATCGGCAAGTACTACCGCCTGGCGAGCTCGCTCACCCCGGCCGAGGTCGACAAGATCGACGCTGCCCTGGCCGATGGTTCTGCCGACCCCTACGAGCTCAAGCGCGCTCTGGGTCGCGACCTGTGCGACACCTACCACGGCGTCGGTGCCGGCGACGAGGCTCAGGCCGAGTTCGACCGCGTGTTCAAGGAGGGCCAGCTTGCCGACTTCCCCGAGAAGCACGTTGAGCTGACCGTCAACGACGAGGGCCAGATCTACCTCGCAGGCCTGCTTAAGGACCTGGGCCTTTCGGCGAGCGCCGGCCAGGCCCGTCGCGACATTGACGGTGGCGGCGTCAAGATCAACGGCAAGGCGGTAGCTCCCAAGAGCTATAACATCGATCCCAGCGCCCTCAAGCTGGGCGACACCCTCTCCGTAGGCAAGCGCAAGGGCTTTAAGTTGGTCTAACGAGCGAGTTGACCTCACAAGTGCAATAAGGCCGCAGCCGGGAATCCCGACTGCGGCCTTTTTTGGCACTTGGGGACGTTCCTTTTAATATGAGCAGGACATTGTCAAGAGGCAAAATCGGGCCTGG
>UQUL01000070.1 GCA_900544235.1 uncultured Collinsella sp. | reverse complement strand
GCCCGTGGGTTATACCCTAAGAGCAAACCACCCTTTTTAAGGGTGGTTCTGATTTCCTGATATATAGTATGCAAAACTAGATAACCTAGAATACAATATAGCTAATGAACGGAGGATCCTTATGAACCACGCCAAACGCGTTATCCCGATGTCCGATTCGTCGGTCAGCATTAAGCCTGAGGATATTCAGCCCACTGTGCTGCCCGATGCATTTATTCAGTCCGATATCGTGCGCAAATTAAATACGTTGAGTCTGCCGCGCTATAACCAGTTGCCCAATGTGACGCTCTACCGCGACCAGGTTATTGAGTATGTTGCGCTGTGGATGGAGCCGCTGTCCATTTGCGTTGAGCAGCCTGTCATTACGCCATCGATGATCAATAACTACGTGAAGGTCGGCCTGGTTCCTGCTCCGGTCAAAAAGCAATATGGCCGCGAGCAGATTGCCCGCCTGATCGCTATCTGCATCTTTAAACAGGTGCTACCTATTGCTGCGGTGCAGGCACTCTTTAACATTCAGCGTTTGAGCTACGATGCCCCGACGGCCTTTGATTATGTGGTCGATCAGCTCGAGGCATCGATTCGTTCAGCGTTTTCCGTCGAGCAGACGCCGGTTCCCGATACGGCGCATCAGGTAACGCGTGAGTCGCTGCTTGTACGCAGCGCGGTTTCATCCTTCGTTTCGAAGGCGTACCTGATGAGCTATCTCAAGTTCAACGGGTTCAGTAGTTAATTGATCTGAAAGGTGGTGGGACAAAGAATTACTGATTAATTTGTCCCACCTGACTCTATTTGCCCGAAGCTACGCCCATGCCGTAGCCGATGATGAGGCCGTGCATCTCGGCGTAATAGGAATCCAGGCCGTTGCAGGGCATGATGATGGTCTTGGAGCCGGGCCAATGCTCAATAATGCGATCGGCCAACGCCTGGGCGCTCGATGCGTTCTCCACATGGTTGATGACGACCTCGCCGCCCGTAAAACCCTCGGCTTCCATGGTGTCGATGATCTTGTTGAGCATCTTCTTTTCGCCACGCGTGTGCCCGAAGAGTTCGATTTTACCGACCTCACTCGCCGTGCCCAAAATGCGGATATTGAGCTTGTTGGCAATGACGCCGGCTGCCTTGGGGATACGTCCGGCTTTGGCGAGATTTTCGTAATTGCACAAACTGAAGAGGATTTTGCTGTTCTGTTCAAGGCTATCGAAGTATGCGCAAGCGTCCTCGAATGAGACATCCGGATTGCTTGCAAGATAGCGGTCGAACAGCAAGAAAATGAGGTCCATTTTGCCGCCAGCTGCGCGTGAATTGACTAGATGAATCTGTCGGTTGGGCTCCTCGGCAAGAACCATATCGCGAGCCGTGGCTGCCGCGTTGTAGCTGCCAGACACGCCCTCAGATATCGGCATGCAGATGGTCTTGTCTGCCAATTTGAAGAGCTCGGCCCACTCCCCTACGCTGGGACAAGCGCTCGAAGAAGCGTTCGTCTCCGCCTGAACAGCGCAGTTGAGCTCATGAACATCGAGCGAAAGGTCATCGACGAATTCACGCTCCCCCACTCGAATTTTGAGGGGCGCAAATGCAAAGGTGGTATGGGGCGCGGTCGGTTGCCAATCGCGGAGGTTGCAGCTTGAATCGGAGATAAGTGCCCAGCTCATAGAGGGTCCTTTCTAATTGTTCCCTAACAATTATAGCCATCTTGCAGACCGATTGGGCCGCTATCTAGTATTCAAAACTAGATAGCGGCCTGCACGAAAGGCAAAAGAATGGACCCCATGACTCAAAGCCACGAGGTCCATATCCGTTTGCTTTATCTGAATACTTAGTAGCGCACGAAGATGTAGTTATTGTTCATGCCTGCGGCAACGGAGCTGATGATAACACCCGTGTTGTAGTCGGAAGCATGAATCATCTGACCACCACCGATGTAAATGCCGGTGTGGCACGAGTTGACCACAACGTCACCGGGCTGCGGATCGGACACACGCGTCCAGCCCATAAAGGTACCCGTGGTGCCGAGGCGGCAATAGCGACCAGTGAGGCAATAGCTAACAAAACCAGAACAGTCGAAGCTGTTCGGGCCAATTCCGCCCCAGGAATAAGCGCAACCAAGCTTACTGTATGCACGTGAGACAACAGAACCGCCGTCGACGGATTGGCTCGGAGCAGAAGGCGTCGGAGCCGGAGCAGGCGTGGAGGGCTGCGGCGTCGGAGCAGGTGCCGGCGTAGGAGCCGGAGTGTTGCCGCCCTGGTTGTTGTTATTGCTGGTCTGGCCACCGTTGTTGGTGTTCTCGGTCGTACCGGCAGTCTCGTTGCTCACCGTGGCCTTCTCAGCGGTGCTGGCGTTGATGCCGGCCTGCAGCGCGGCGTTGGCCTCGGCCTCTGCGGCAAGCTCGGCTTGCAGCTGCGAATCCAGGGAGTTTACGACGTTCTGGGCTTCAGCCTGCTGGGCGTTAAGCTCGTCGACCTTCTTTTGCGTGGCGGCGACGTTCTTCTCCTGCTCGGACTGCTTATCGGTGAGCTGCTGCTTAAGCTCCTTGACCTCTTGAATGGTCTGAGCTTGCTTATCGGAAACTTTGCCGTAGTAGAACAGACGGTTGAGCATATCGCTCAGGTCATCGACACCCGTCAGAACCTGAAGCAGGCTCAGACCGCCGGTTTTGTACTCGCCGGCGACATAGGTCGAGAGCTTAGCCTGACCATCGGCGATCTCCTGCTGCTTTTGCGTGATCTCGCCGGCAGTCTGATCGAGCGCCTGCGTCTGCGTGGCGAGCTCATCGTAAATCTGCTGAGTTTGGGTACCGATCTGCTCGAGCTTCGTACGAGCAGCGGCAAGGTCGGATGCGGTATCGGCGTAGGCAGGAGCCGCGAGGCCCAAGCCCAAAACACAAGCGAGGGTTGCCGTAGCAGCGCAGCGTGCCATGTTTTTGTGCGTGTTTGCTGTGCGCATGTAGCTTCCTTTCCAGTAACTAAGGGTAACGGCTAGTCCACCGTCACCAGGCTAAAGAGCTCCACATCGTCATCAGACGGCGTGAGCTTCTCGCGCGGGTTGAGAAACGCAAGCTCAAGGATACAACCGTAACCGACAAGCTTTGCGCCCATATCTCGCACCAGTTTACCTGTTGCCTCGACGGTTCCGCCCGTCGCGACCAAGTCGTCCAGAATCAACACGGTATCTTTAGAGCTGATAGCGTCGGCGTGGATCTCAATTGAATCGGTGCCGTATTCGAGCTCGTAGCTCTGGCTTACGGTCTCGCGCGGCAGCTTGCCCGGTTTACGTGCAGGAACAAAGCCGGCGCCAAGGGCTACAGCCACCGGTACGCCAACCATAAAGCCGCGAGCCTCGGGACCCACGACCTTGGTGATTCCCATGCCGGCAAAGTGCTCGGCGAGGGCATCGGTCATGGCTTTGAGCGCCTCGGGATTGCCAAAGAGCTGCGTGATGTCTTTAAAGATGACTCCGGGCTCGGGATAGTCGGGGATGTCGACGATATGAGATTCGAAGTCGTACATTGCATGACCTTTCAATGGGTTGCCGAAATTTCAGCAGCGGTTATATGCCCGCGGTGGCGGTGCCGGATTGCGAAGGGACGACGACCTTGAGCGGCTTTACGAGAGAATCCTCGTGCGAAGCAGGCGCGGCTGTCTCTTCGTTTTTGGCCTTGGTGGACTCGGAGCGAGTGATTTCCTCATCGAGCGCATCGATGTCGGCGTCCTCGACCACGGCGTTGAGCGACTCAAAAACGCGGTTCTTGAGCAGCGCAGTGTGCACACCTTCCGTCAGGTCGTGAAGCTTCTTAAACGCACGCTCGAGCTTGGCGTCGCGCTCGTCATCGGAGGTATCCATTCCGAGCATGCTCACGAGCACCTGCTCAAACATCGAGGACTCGCGGTTGGCGGAAGACACGTACTGACGCAGGTTGCGCGGCTCGATATGGAAGCGTGACAGCTCGGAGCAGTAGCGGATGATCGGAAAATCGCGGCCATCGACGAGCTCACGATTCTGTGGGCTCTTGATGATGCGAATGAGATCGTTCTCGGCGAGCGAGCGGATAAACGAAATCTCGACGCCCAACATATCGGGAATGGTCTCGATGGGATGCAGCTTTTGTTTAGTCTCCTTGGGCTCCGTCTTGAGTGGAACATCGGACAGCAAGCCCACCTCATAGGCGAGCGTTGACAGGTCCGTGGCGTTTTCCAAGCGCTGCTTAATCACGTTGAGCGGCATGTAGCGAGTCTTCTGCAAATGCAGAATGACCTCCAGGCGATCAACGTCCTCCTTGGAGTACTGACGGTATCCCTTAGGCGTACGATGAGGGGTAATGAGCCCCTCATCCTCTAGAAATCTAATTTTTGAGTTCGAAAGATCGGGGTATGCGCCTCGAAGTAGGTTGACGACTTGGCCGATACTCAGATAGTTGCGTTCGGCCATGCCCTACTCACCGGTTTCGATGCGCTCCGGCGTGCTCTCGTGGTAGATGAGCGTAAACGTACCAATCTGAACGGAAGAACCGTCGTGCAGCGGGGCTGCATTGACGATGGCACCGTCGACCCAGGTGCCATTGAGCGAGCCCAAGTCCTCGATGCGAGCGCCGAGGCCCTCGCGAATAATGCGCGCGTGGCTGCGCGAAACGGTCATGTCGTTGAGGAAGATGCCGTTCGCGGGATCGCGGCCGATGGTGGTCACGTCGTCCTCGAGCTCAAAAGCGGCACCCGTCTGCGGACCCTTGACGATGGACAGAACGGGGGCGGTGATGCGCACGTTGGCCATGAGGTCGGGAACTGTGACGTCGCTTGAAGGCACGCGGAATACGCAGGTAGCGTCAGCAGTCTTATCATTCTGAGGCATATTGTTAACCATGTTGTCCATGACAACCCCTAACTTATCGCGGACGTGCCGCAAATAATGAACCGTACGTAATCATACCCCAACGAATCAGTCTTCGATTTCAGGGTTCAGAAAGTCGATGTCCTCGTCCTCGGGATGCGTGAGAGCCTGTTTAATGGCCGCTCCGCCCTTAATGGAGTAGATGACAGCGGTGAGCATGGAGAAGATCACGCCGCCGTACACAAAGAAGATGCCGAGGGGCACCGAGCTTCCGTTGAGGCCCGGGAAGGCCGTAAGGGATGAAGGTAAAAGATGCAGGCCGTCAATAACGGGGAAACCGAGCAGCATGAGCGAGAAACCAGTCATGAGCAGCGCTGTGGCAATCTTTCCGGGGAAGACGACATCGATGGGGCGACGGTGATAATGACGAACGATAAGCGTGCCGATGCCCAGATAGATGTCGCGGCCAATAATGAGCACACAGACCCAGATGGGCAGCTCTCCGCGGACCACTAGACCAAGTACGCCGGTGAACAGCAGCGCACGGTCGCAGATGGGATCCATGACCTTGCCGAGCCATGAGACCGTCTTAGTCATGCGGGCGATCTGGCCGTCCATCCAGTCGGTGGAGGCGGCGACGGCGTAGATAACGATGGCGATGACGCGGTTGTTGTCCGTCACAAACAGGTACAGAAATACCAGGGTGAGGATCAGGCGCGTAAAGGTGATGAAATTGGAGATCGTAAAGATCTTATTCGACGGGTAATCGGAAGTGCCGATAAGCTCCTTTTTGATCTTCTTTTTGATGCCCACAGGACTCCCCCGCTGGTTAACGACAAAACTTTCGATACTATACCCGTTCCGGCGATGTCTATCCAGCGCAGCCATAGAGAGTCCAGACATGTGGAAGGTACTTTTAGGCGGCGGGGGATTTCGCATTCGTGTACATCAGCCTCCAAACATGTCGATTTTGGTGGCTGATGTACACGTTTTGATTCTGTGATTACATCGAGCGGGAACGTTGTTGCTTTAAGCAAAATAATCATGGTGATTAAAAACAAGACGATATGAGAAAGCCATTTGGGTCGCCTCCCCCGCGGCGCAGCTTCTTTC
>UQUL01000069.1 GCA_900544235.1 uncultured Collinsella sp. | reverse complement strand
AGCGTCTGAGCTGCCATCTCGAGCACGTCCGTAACCACCCGCTCACCACGCGTCGTTACTATCACCAGATGAACTACTAATCCTTTCAAATTGCTGCTGTTGCCTGCAGGCGAGCTGTTCTGAACGTCTCGCCTGCAGGCTTATTTCTGGGGTTAATCAGAATAGTTGCCCAGTACCTCCTAGTTGCGCTGGTCGCATTATGGCGTCTATGGACGAGCAAGCATTTGGCATTACGATGCTTGGTCGTCCGCTGTTTACGAGCCTGTTTGTCGGCTTGATCCTTGGCGATGTCCAGCAGGGAGTTATCGTCGGCGCTGCTTTGGAGTCCATGTTCATGGGCGCCATCATGGTCGGCGCGGCGGTTCCTCCTGAGGTCTATGCCTTCGGCGTGCTTGGCTGCGCGTTTGCCGTCATTACGGGTACGGGCACGGCAACTGCCGTCGCGCTCGCCCTTCCCGTCTCCGTCTCCCTTCTCTACTCCGTGATTAACTTTGCAACGCGTATCGTCGCCGCCCATCTGGGATACGACCTGGGAACCAAGTTCCTG
The DNA here is from genome assembly GCA_900544235.1 of uncultured Collinsella sp. GTDB lineage: Bacteria > Actinomycetota > Coriobacteriia > Coriobacteriales > Coriobacteriaceae > Collinsella. The sequence goes on along the minus strand of UQUL01000069.1, from coordinate 5,491 downwards.
CAGCAGTCCGAAGAGAACAACCTTATGTCTCGCATGACGCATGCTGCCGGTGTCCTCGGAATGACCGTCATCGGCGCGATGATTGCGGCGCAGGTCTCGCTGTCCACGGCTTTGACCTTTGATGTGGGTGGTTCGGAGATTGTCCTGCAGGATCTGTTCGATTCGATCTTCCCCGGTCTGCTGCCTTTGCTGGCAACGTTCGCTTGTGTTGCCCTCTATAAAAAGGGCGTCAAGACCATTTGGATTATTATTGGTATCTTCGCGATCTGCATCATCGGAACGGGCTTGGGAGTGTTCGCGGCGGCGTAATGTTGACTGCTATGCTCGCGCGTTGGATAACTAACTGACCGTTTGAAAACGGGGCTCGGCGTAAGGCCGGCCCCGTTTTTTGTTTGAGGGATTTTCCGACCGTCCAAAAATCCACGCTCGCCCATCACCCACGTATCTCTCATCTCTCATTCGTCACTAATACGAGAGATAACAGAAAGACGAGAGATAAATATGAGAGATAACTGAGCAGCAAAGAGACAAGCAATCATAGTATTATCTCAATATCGATTGTTCTACCAGCAAAAACATGTTTATATGAAACAGATGGCAGACATCTTATCTTTTATCTCTCACTCATCTCTAATATGAGAGATAACAGAAAGATGAGAGATAATTACGAGAGATAACTGAGAGACGAAGGAAATCCATTCGCGGCATTCTTCGCAGAACCGAGCGAAAGGACGTGCAGATGAACGAAAACGAACTGACCGGTCTGCTCGAGTCTTTAAGGCGCATGGGCTCGGACGATCTTAACGTCGAGGTCAAGGAGAGCGCCACAACGCTTTCCCGCGACGTATGGGAAACGGTCAGCGCTTTCGCAAACACCGCCGGCGGCATCATCGTACTCGGAGTGAGCGAGCGCGCGGGTTTTGTCCCAGTTGCAAACTTTGAGACCGAGAAGGTGCTCAACCAATTTGTCGCAGGCATGGGTGATGCCGGCGGTCGCGGAAAACTGGCCAATCCGCCCAAATACACTATTGAGCGCGTGGAGCTTCGGGGCACCGTGGTTCTCGTTATCACGATTGAGGAGCTCGACCCGTCGAGCAAGCCCTGCTATGTAATAGAACGCGGCGCCCAGGGCGGCAGCTACAAGCGCATTGATGACAAAGACGTGCCACTTTCATCGACCGAGGTTTTGGCACTGTCGTCATACGAGCGGACGAGTCCTAGCGATCGCGATGCAGTGCCCGGCGCGGTTGCAGGCGATCTTGACGAGGCACTGGTCGATCGCACGATAGAGCGTGCTTTCTCGCTGACGCCCCGAGCTATGCGCGGCGCGCCGGACAAGAAAACGAAGCTGGAGCGCCTGAATTTCCTCGACTCTCAGGGCAATGTTACTAAGGCCGGACTCCTGGTTGCGGGCGCCTATCCTCAGCAGTTCTACCCCAAGCTCTTTATCGATGTGGCGGTCTATGCCGGAACGCAGAAGGGCGCGGCGGGGTCGTTGAGGTTCATGGACCGTACGATCTGCGAGGGAACGTTGGGCGAAATGATCTCGGATGCCGTCGCGGCGGTCGCCAAGAATTTGCGACGAACCTCGATGATCAAAGGCGTCTCGCGTGTCGACTCGCTGGAGATTCCCGAGGAGGTCCTGCGCGAGGCAATCGCCAACGCCGTAATCCACCGAGAATACGGAGATCGGTTCTGTGGGCAGTCGATCGCTGTTGACGTCTTTGATGACCGTATCGAAGTGACGAACCCCGGCGGCCTATACGGAGGAAAGACTCGCGAGAACCTGTTTGACGGCAGCTCCCGATGCCGTAACGCGACGCTCGTGAAACTCATGTCGATTGTCCCGCTGCCGGATGGCGCAGGTTCGCCGGCTGAGGGCAATGGCTCGGGCATCCCGATGATGATCGATGCCATGCGCGCGCATGGTCTGGCCGAGCCCCTGTTCTGCCCGGGGTTCGATCGGTTCAAGGTCGTACTTTACCGTTCAAAGATCGAGCCGGTCGATCATGGCGGGGGCTTAATTGTGACGGCACTCAAACACTACGGCGAGCTGGGGACGCGTGAGCTGGCAGAACGCACGGGGCTTACAATTTCCCAGGTTAGGTCGCGCGTCAACGCGCTCATTGCTCAAGGCGAGCTTGAGCCCACAGCGCCGGCGACGAGTCGTAACCGCAAGTATCGACTGTCGGAGCGTGCGGAATAAATGCGCCAGCGGACGAGGTGACCCAATAATCGACTCTCGATTGGCGCCCGCTAAGGTAAGGCGGTTGTTGCCCAGTCGACGGCGAAGTTAAAAATCCGGATTACGCTGGCATAGTCCCGAACCCATCCATCAAGAACAGCCTAAGAACCAGCTTGATGACATTTCCCGGTTTGACTTCAGCCGTGCCAAAGACGCTGCGCTCGGCGAGCTCGCTGCAGTATGCATAGATGTCGCGGATAAGGTCCGCGCCCGAAAGCGTAAACATGTAGCCTGCGTCCGAAAGCGCATTGGGTGCGGCGGGCAACTTGGCCATGCGGCAGAACGTTTGCAGGTCGGGCGCCATGGCGTCCTGGTAGCCAAGATGGCTACCGTCTTCTTGTGCGGCGAGTTCCAGCTGGCGTACTCGATCCAGCGCCGCTGCCAGCACAAAGCTCGGTGTGGGAGCATTGACGTCCTCCGTGCTCGCCACGAGCCTGCCTGCTGCCTGCGTGACAAGCCAAGCGACCTCGCGCTGGCAACGCACGGCCTTGCGCGTAACCGGCTTGATGGACGAAGAAGAAACGCTCCCCTTAGGCGGATTCGAAGCAGCCATAAGACCCTCCCATGAACGACCCGGTCCAACAAGCCCGGATGAAACACGTGCTACATCAGTATACAGGGGAGTGGGGTGGCGGGGTACAAGCGCGCCAGCGGCAAACCGAGAGCATCAACGATGTGCCGATCGCGGAATGAGATCTCGTAATAATTGACTCTCGGTCATATTATTGAAGGGCATGACTCGCGTTCGTATGGTTGTAGGTGCTGGCGATGAACGACATTGACCTTGCTGTTCCATTGATGGATGGACCAAGCTATGACCGTGCCTGCAGTCTCGTGCCTTCTGAATACGTTGAGGCATGGGAGTGGTTTCTGGGTGAGGAGCAGCGCGGCGGCGTTTGGAGCAGCCTTCCGCACCACACCAAGGAAGATAGCCCTCAGTATCAGTATCGTTTGAGAATTGACTCGGACTTCTTTCCCGTAACGCGGGATTCAGGGATCTTCTGGCCGGGCCAGGATCGGGTGAAGCAAGATCCCAATAAGATCTTTGCGCTCTCGGTCCATAACTCTAAAAAGAGCTTCTACACCGATGTGCCTCCGCTCTATTTGGACGATGGTACGTGGGTCATTAAGTACTCGGTTCAAGCGCCGGGTACCGTTGGTTTTCGAGACCAGAATTACAACCGTAAAATGCTCAACTGCATGGAATGTGGCGTTCCAGTCGGAGTCATATTTGCAACTGAGGTGGGCTATAAAGTGCTCGGCCTTGCGTTTGTTGAGCGGTTCGAGCCCGAAAACGGATGGTTTGTTCTACACGGTCCTGTTCATAAAGGCGGACCGGACCCTCGTTTTGCGCCCGACATGAGTTATCTGAAGCGCATGCCCGTCGATATTGAGTTTGCCGGACAGGGTGCGACCGACGACGAAAAGGTCCGCTATGCGTTAAGGCGCGAGCGACTGGGGCAACAATGGTTCCGCAAGCAGCTCGTTGCCGCCTATGACGGCCGTTGCGCGGTGTCGGACTGCGGCGTCAGCGAAGCTCTGGAGGCTGCACATATCGAGAATTACTCGGGCCCTAAATCGCAGGTTGCCAGCAACGGCATTCTGCTTCGGCGCGACTTACATGCTTTATTCGATGCTCACCTGATTTCGTTTGAGCCTGTTTGCGGCGAATATCGGCTGTGCGGATCGTACCTGCTGGATAAGACCGGCTACGCTTCCTTTGCGGGCGCGACGCTAAGGCAGCCGAATGAGCGTCAGTGGCGACCCAATACGGTGTTTCTTGAGGCCCATCGCATTGAGTTCGATCGCTCGGAAAAGAAGCGTGAAAAGGCGGGGCTTCTGCCGTATTAGCGTATTTGGCTTTGGCATTCTTTGACGATCATGTTGTTTGATCGGATCGCGTGGCGATGCAATCTCGCGCACGCCCGCCGGTGCATGCTCTTCCTGTTTTGTATAGCGAGAGGGGAGCGTGTATGAGCTGGCGAGGCGATATTGCGATGGGGAAGTACGGAAAACTGCCGTGTGCCCTTATAGACAACAATATGTTTCCGAGCGTAGAGGTTGATTGCGGGTCGTTTGTCGTCACCTGCCCTTGCTGCGGCTCGCAAATACCGTGTCTCGACATTCGGTTCATCGATGCGCGCGACAGACTCAGCGACGAAGTGAGAAAACGGACAGGCGTTCATATGCCGGTGTATCCGGAGAAATGCCTTGTTTGTGGCCTCGATATCGTGTACGACGCCGGCGACGAGGGATAGGTGATGCGGAGGAGCTGGCTGTGAAGGCTTCTCCGTCTCTACAAATAAATCCCCTCACCGAGTTGCTTGTGGAACTCGGCGTGATGGTCACGTGCCCAGGTAAAGAGCGCTTGGTCAAAGTCGGTGCGCGTGGCCGGGACGCCAAAGACGCCGGCAACTTCGACGCGCACAAACTCCAGTGCCGGCAGCTTGTTGATGGCAGTGAGGGCAAATGGGGACGAGGGCTCCTCGAACAGATAGCGGCTGCCTTGCAGCGCGTCGCAACTGGTGCACGTGTTGCCGAGCGACGGGGCTTTGGAGGCTCGCGCGCCTACGGGCTTGTAGCCGCAGCGCTTATGAAGGTAGTCGCGGATCTCGCCCGGCACGCAGCCAAGAGCGGGCACGATGGCGAGTGCGTTGGCGTTGGCCGTGTCGATGGCAATGTGCCCGGATTCGTTGGGCGCGTGCGCGATGGCGACGCTCTCGTCGTTATCGGTTCGATAGGGAATGCCGAAGGCCGCGACCGAGGTCTCTTTGTGACACTTCCAGCACTCGCGCTTGCCCAGTACTAGATATATATACGGCGCTGAGGGGTCGGATCGGTCAACACCGGGCAGCCACTCGGCAAAGGGCTCGGGGTTGACGCCGCTGGGTACATACCAGACCTTCTTGGTCCGGTCCCATTTGGCGCCCAGCGCCTTGGCTTCTTCTTTGTGCGAAAAGGGGACATCGAGCTCGGTGCGCATGGCGGCTCCTTGGTGCTGCAGGTGCAAGTGGCCCAAGGATACCGCAGGGCGCAGACATCGCGGCGTTTTGCTGAGAAGTTGCGGTGCGGACTGATTGGTTATGCCGATGGATAGATCGGCAAGTAGATGGTCGGCTTTTGGCTAGTTGGGCAGTTGGAACTGCCGGCGGATTTGGCGACATAAAACAAAACAGCCCAGAGGACATAGTCTCTGAGCTGCGAACATTTGGTGGGCGTTAGAAGATTTGAACTTCTGACCTCTTC
>UQUL01000068.1 GCA_900544235.1 uncultured Collinsella sp. | reverse complement strand
CTGCTCGCACGGAGAGCACATTAAGTGCTCTCCGGCTCGTGCGGAACTCGCGATCAACCTTATGCCTCTCGGACTGTCCCGGCCCTCTCGGATTCGGGGCGCGACACACCGGACTGGGTTATCTGAATAAATATGGTGAAGGCCCCTTTCGGGGCCTTCTCTTTTAGAGGAATTCGCCGACTCGGTGGACTTCGGGTTCTAGGTCTACGTTGAATTGGTCTTTGACGGTTGTCTGGATGTGGCGGATGAGTTCGTCGACGTCGGCGGCGGTGGCGTGGTCGGCGTTGACGATGAAGCCGCAGTGCTTCTCGCTCACCTGCGCGCCGCCAACGGCGTGTCCTCGCAGGCCGGCGTCCATGATGAGCTTGCCGGCAAAGTAGCCCTCGGGGCGCTTGAAGGTGGAGCCGGCGCTCGGCATGTCGAGTGGCTGCTTGTCCTCGCGGCGCTGGCGGTAGTTGTCCATGTCGGCCTTGATCATCGCGGCGTTGCCCGGGGCGAGATTGAAGGTGGCCGAAAGCACGATAAAGCCGTCATCGGCGATGCGGCTCTTTCGATAACCCAGGTTGAGCTCGTCGACATCGAACTCGATGATATTGCCGCTACCGCGGGTGCCGTCGTCGAGCTGGCGAGCGGGTTTGTAGACGCGCACGGACTCCAGCACATCGGCCATGCAGGCGCCGTATGCTCCGGCGTTCATGTAGCAGGCACCGCCGACCGATCCGGGAATGCCCGAGATGGGTTCCATGCCGGTGAGACCGGCCTCGGCTGCCGCGGCTGCGACATCGGAAAGCAAGGCGCCGGCTGCCGCCGTGACGTGCGTGCCGTCGACCGTAATGTCGGAGAGTCCCTCGCCCAGCGCCACGACGACGCCGCGGATGCCCTTGTCGCCGACGAGCAGGTCGGAGCCGTTGCCCACGATGGTGAGGGGCAGATCGCAGCGATAGCAGGTATCGAGCGTGGCGACGAGGCCCTGCTCGGTATCGGGCGTGACAAAGACGTCGGCCGGGCCGCCGATCTTAAACGTGGTGTGCTCGCGCATGGGCTCGCTCATCAGCACGTTGTCCTCGCCGGCAACGCCAGCAAGCGCGCACAGCAGGTCCTCGTTAAAAAAGTCGTTCTCGTGCATACGAATATCCGCCTTTTGGTGGTCGTTGTCATCAATCGATTGCAATATACCCCACCCGGACGGATTTGGTGCGCTGGCGGCGATAAAACAGCCGTCTACCGGATTGGTAAAGTGTTTATCACCGAGGTAGAGGGGTAGTCGCTATACTTTCAAGAGATTGCGCGTAAACCCGGAAGGAGCGAGATGGCCAACAAAGTCACCCTCAAGCAGATCGCCCAGGAGGTGGGGCTTTCCCCCTCGTCGGTCTCGCTTGTGCTCAATAATCGGCCCTGTCGCATCTCGGAAGAAAACCGCAAGCTCATCAAAGAGGTCGCGGCGCGCAACCACTATGTTCCCAACCAGATCGCGCGCAGCCTGGTCATGCGCGAGTCGCGCACGCTGGGCCTTATCGTCCCTAACATCGAGAGCCGCTTTTTTGCCTCACTCGCCGGCAGTTTGGAAAAGCGCTGCCGCGAGGACGGCTATGCGCTCTTTATTACCAGCTCGGGCGGAAGTGCCGACGACGATCTTGAGCTGCTGCGCCAGCTGGTGACACGCGGTGTCGACGGCGTCTTTCTGGTGGTGGGTGACGAGTTCTCCGACGACCGCGCCCTGCGCGAAGAAGTCAGCCACCTGCCCATCCCGGCCGTGATGGTCGACCGTGCCATTGAGGGGCTCGAGTGCGACAAGGTGATGTTCGACCACGAGATGGGTGGCTACATGGCCACTCGCTATCTGATCGAGCAGGGCCACCGTCGCATTGCCTGCTTGGTTAACGCGCGCCGTTCCAATACGGGGCGTAAGCGACTTGCCGGCTATGAGCGCGCGCTGCGCGAGGTTGGCCTGCCTATCGACGCGCGTTTGGAGTTTGAGAGCGAGTACTACATTCCGAGTGCCTACGAGGCCTCGGAGGCGGTGCTCGCAACTGATGCCACCGCTGTGTTCGCAAGTTCGGATAACATCGCCCTCGGTCTGCTCAAGCGCTTGCACGAGATGGGGAAGAGCATCCCGGGTGATATCTCGGTGGTGAGCTATGACAACTCGGCGGCCGACGTTCTCTTTGAGCCGGCGCTGACCGCGATTGAGCAGGATCCTGGTGTCCTTGCGGAGCATGCTTTTGGCTGCATGTCCAAGCGTCTTGCCGGTAGGGGCGGCAGGCGTGCCGAAGAGGTCGTCCTGGAGCCGGCGCTTATCGTTAAGGGCAGCGTGCTCGAACTTACCGAATGTAGCTAAGCGTACTTGTTTGTTTGCATAGATTGCATGCGGAGTGTCCGCTATTTGCCGGTGGGGCCGGGGTGCCTGCCTTGTTTTGAGAAGTTCGCGGAGCCCACTTCTCAAAACAAGGCAGGCACCCCGGCCCTCGTCCGTTAACTCTTCCGCTGGGCGAGCCTTAGACGCCGCGCACCGATAGGGTAAGGCAGCGGCTTGAAATTGGTGCTATATTCAGCTTGAGTTGTTTAATGCTAGTACGGGAGGCTGATATGGGGCTGTTCAAGAAGAAAAACCCGCAGGATGCCTTTGATCCCGATGTGTTTACCATCACGGATACGATTTTGGACCCGCCGCGGTTTACATTTTTGCCGGCCATCTACCAGGATGCCACGCGCCGCAAGTGGGCCGTGCATCAGCGCGGCGGCGAGCCGAAGATTTTTGACTATGCGGACGTGTTGCAGTGCGAAGTGGCCGAGGCGGGCGATCCGGAGGCCGAAGAAGCGGTCTCTAAACAGGAATTTGCCCAGCGTATCCTGGCAAATCCTGCCAAGGCAGCAAAAATAAATGCTGCCAAGCGTAATATGTGTCTTGGTATGGGCGTTGTTGTGGCGGTTCAGACGGGAAAAGACGAGGTTTCCAAATTAGAGATTCCCGTTATGACCGACGAGGTCAAACGCGATTCAAGTCTATATAAGTCGTATCGGAATGTCGCCGAGAAGATCAAGGCCGAATTTGATGCCATGGGAGGGCTGACCTAATTTTGGCGGCATACGTGTCTGAATGAGGAGTCTGTGCAATGGCAGGCGAATCTTATGCAATTCCCCCCAAAGATCGTGCTGTTGAGGGAATTCTTTGGTATATCCAGCACCATCAGCTTGCCGGCGGCGATCGCCTGCCGGCCGAGCGCGTGCTGTGCGAAGAGATTGGCGTTTCGCGTACGGCGTTGCGTGCCGGTATCACGCGGCTTATCTCGTGTGGAACGCTCGAGAGCCGTCGCGGATCGGGCACGTATGTGTGTCCTCCCAAGCCGCTGAATATCTTCCAGGAAACGTACAACTTTTCCGATGCTGTGCGGACTGCCGGCCTGCACCCCTCTTCTCGTCTGGTTTCCACCGGGACCATCGAGGCGGATGAGGCGCTTGCCGACAAGCTTGGGGTGGCTGTAGGCGCTCCCTTGCTCCGCATGCAGCGCGTTCGACTTATTGAGGGCGAGCCGGCGTCAATCGAGACCGCTCACGTTAACCTGTCCCTGTGCCCATCGCTTCCCGAGCACGATTTTGAGTGTGAGAGCCTTTACGATGTCTTGCTCAAAGAAGGTGGCGTGCGTGTTGAGCATGGACGTGAGCATATCTCCATCTCGCGTTTGAACGCCGAAGAGGCCGAGCTGCTCCAGCAAGAAGAGGGAACGCCGGTGTTCTATGAGAGCTCGATCGAATTTGATAAGGACATGCGTTTTGTGGAGCATTGCAAATCGGTGATTTTGCCCACAAAGTTCCGCTTTGCCGATAACGGCGAAGAGAACGGCATGAGGAGCGTGGCAGGTGAACAATGGCTGAAACAGTAGATGCCACCCCGGTTTATATGCGCATTCGACGCCGCATCGAGGAACGTATCGAGCGCGGTATATATCCCACGGGTTCCATGATTCCGTCCGAAAAAGACCTCGCCGAGGAATTTGGTACGACACGCTTGACCATCCGAAGCGCTGTCGATGAGCTGGTTCGGCGCGGGCAGATTCGCCGTGTTCGGGGAAAAGGTGCCTTTGTGGCGCAGAAAGTACCTGCTTTTTTTGAACGCACGGTCGGTTTCCGTGAATCGGTCCGTGCTTCGGGCGGCGAGCCGTCCGTCCGTATTCTCGCGCGTTCCAAGCGTTATGCGGGGCCATATTACGCCGACCTGTTTGGCATCGCCGAGGACGACCTGCTCTATTCCGTTCGACGCCTGAACTGCATAAACGGTAGCCCCGTATCGATTGAGACGGTGCTGATTCCCTGCCTGCTGTTCCCAACCATCGAAGATATTGACGTGTCGGTCTTCAGTTTGTACGAGACCTATGAGATGCTGGGCCGAAAGCCAGTCATGGCACAGGAAAAGCTCGATATCGAAGCGCTGGGCGCACGAGATGCCGGCCTCCTTGGACTGGAACAGGGCGATCTTGTTTTGCTTTTGGAATGCGTGAGCTATGACGCGAGCGGTCAGGCTATCGAGTATGTAAAGTCCTTCAATCGTGGCGATACGGGCGGCTACACCTATACGTACTAGCTGGTATTTTGTGAATAACGGCAGGGAAACTAACCAGTTTTGATCGTTGGGTCAGCTGTATATACAACCTTACAGGGCTCAAAATCGACCGTTCGCCGATGGGGATAAAGTAATCGACAAAGAGGTATCAAAAAGCCGTAATCTGTAACTGTGATTGGTATCAAATACTAATGATTTGTTACGAGGTGAGACGATGAAGATGCTCGATTACGTTCAGCTTGCCCATGTGCGTATGGGGGAGAACCTCGAGCGTTCGTCTGAGCTGGTAGCGCAGCTCGTTGATATTTTCCAGTCCGGTTCTTTTGACGCGCTGCGCATCGTTGCTTCGGGTTCGTCGCGCCATGCCGCCGATTGCGCCCGCGATTACCTGCAAGATGCCCTGCAAATGCAGGTGTCCGTTGTGACGCCCGAGGCCTTCGTTGATTTTGAACACACCTATCCGCAGCATGCGCTCAACATCGCCGTCTCGCAGAGTGGCTATTCGACCAATACGATTGCGGCGCTCGATTACATGCGCGCACACGATATGGCTGCAGTTGCGCTCACGGCAAACGTCGAGGCGCCCATCAAGGAGCACGCTGACATCGTTCTTGACTACGGTGTGGGCGTCGAGTCGGTGGACTTTGTGACTCTGGGCGTTGAGGTTCTCGTTGAGTACCTGGTGCTCTTTGGTATCTACGGCGGTCAGGCGCGCGGAACGATTGACGCCAAGGGCGTTGCCCAGCGTCTTGACGACCTGCGCGAGGCTATCCATGCCAATGCCGTGATGTGCAAGACCGCCGAGGCATATGTCCAAGAACACATGCTCGAGCTTTCTGAGCACACGCCCGCCATGGTCGTCGGCAACGGCCCCAACTACGGTGTTGCCGAGGAGGCAGCGCTCAAGCTGAGCGAGACCATCAAGATTCCTGCCATGCATCACGAGGGCGAGGAGTTTGTTCACGGTCCCGAGATGCAGATCGTTCCGGGCTATCTGGTGTTTATCGTCGACGATCCGCAGGGGTCGGAGCGTCTTGCGAATATCGCCGATGCGCTATCGAATGTTACGACAAAAACGGTGCTGCTCACGGCCCATCCCAGGGGTAGGGCTCACGAGGTTGCGGTGCCTCAGGTGGCTCCGCTGCTCAGCGCAATTCCCAATCTCGTGTTCTTCCAGACGATTGCGGCGATGATCGCCGAACGTCTGAAGTCATGGGACGTGCACCCGTATCTCGATGCTGTCTCCAAGCAAATGGAGGTCAAGGCAGAGGGCTACGAAGAGTCAGTCAATGCGCTTAAGGCCAAAGCGGCCGAGTGTTACGGAATGTAAGCGGGTTTGATGCCCGTTGGCATGCGGGATGTGGAAACAACCCCAGAAAGGAGAGACAAATGAAGGAAACCGAGAAGATCGAGATCATGCATTTCGACCAGGAGGGCTATCTCGAGGACGGTAAGGCGCTCTACGAGACCGGCAAGAAGATGACCGCGCTCGCCGACAAGGTCGCCGACGAGGGCTATGACGCCGTGTTCCTGATGGGCGTCGGCGGCACCTGGGACGAGCTCATGCAGCTCG
>UQUL01000067.1 GCA_900544235.1 uncultured Collinsella sp. | reverse complement strand
TAGCTTCGTCGGCAGCGTCAGATGTGTATAAGAGACAGCTTGAGCACTGCTAGAAGGGGAGAGTTTGGGTCGCGCTCGATGGCGGGGCGGTCGCCCGTCACGACGTAGCTGCCGTGGCAACCGGGAACGGCGGCTTCGGCGCTGGCGATGGCCTGCTCTACCATGCGCTTCGCGACGGCCGTATCAGTCGGCGGAGTCAGGCGCATATCGACCCAGACCTTGGCGCGGTCGGGCACGACATAGGGGCGATATCCGCCCTCGATTTGGCCAAACGTGATGGTCGAAGACCCCAGCTCATCGTGCGCGGGCAGCGCCACAAACGCGCGACGGAGCGAACACACGACCTCGGCCATGGCGGCGACGGCATCCGCGCCCTTCCACGGCTGGCTCGCATGCGCCGTCACGCCAGCCATTTCAATCTCGAACCACGTACGCCCCTTGTGCGCCACCTGGATCTGTCCGTCGGTGGGCTCGGTGTCCAGCACCCATTCACGCGAGCCGACCCAGCCGGCATCGATCGCGGTCTCTGAGCCTCGCATAAAGTCTTCCTCGTCGACCGAGCAGATGAGCGAAAAGCCGCGGCGGGGCAGCACGCCATCCGCCGCCACGCGCTCGAGCGTATGGACCAGTGCGGCAATGGCACAGGCCAGGCCACCCTTCATATCGCAGGCACCGCGGCCGTAGAGCTTGCCGTCGCGCACGACCGCCCCGAGCGGCGTAATGTCCGCGTCCCAGCCATCGCCCAGCGTAACGGTATCCATGTGGCAGATGTAGACGAGTCGCGCCTCGTCGCTCACTCCCGGCACGGTAATCATAAGGTTGCGGCGCCCGGGGAGTGCTTCGAGCTCTGCAATTTGCACGGCATCGAGTACCGGATGGCTCAGCTGCGCTAACCGTTCCTCAACCAACGCTTTGATATAGCGTTCAATCTCGCCCTCATACGCACCTGGGTCGGAACTGTCGATCCGCACGAGTCTTTGCGTAAGCCGCCAAGCAAAATCTGTATCAACCATAGGCACCTCACAGATAGTTAGGTCAACATACAGATTGTATGCCAAGAAGCGGCTCGGTGCATTTAATGGAGTGCTTACAAAAACGGGGGCGCCTCTCATGCGAAAGGCGCCCCCGCGGGCATTCAATGTCAGTAACGGGCAGGCCACATGGGGAACTGCCCTTCAGATCAGCCGGCGCTACTTGATCACGCGCACGCGATACATCGAGGGAATCTGCTTGAGTGCTTCGATGGTACTGGTGTCAAGGTGCTCGTCGGTGTCGAACATGGTGTAGGCGTTCTCGCCGGCGGACTCGTTGGTCATGCGCTGCACGTTGGCGTTGTCCTTGGCAAGGATTGCCGTGATCTGGCCGATCATGTTGGGCACGTTGGCGTGCAGGCAGGCGATGCGGCTTGCGGCGCGCGCCTTGCCCATGCTGCAGGCGGGGTAGTTGACGCTGTGTGCGATGTTGCCGTTCTCCAGGTAATCCTTAAGCTCGCTGATGGCCATGTCGGCGCAGTTGGCCTCGGCCTCGCCGGTGCCTGCGCCCGAGTGCGTGGTGATAAACGTATTTGGCATCTTGACGGTCTTGGGCGTGGCAAAGTCGCAGCTAAACCAGCTGAGCTTGCCCTCGCGCAGGGCGGCGTCAACGGCGTCCTCGTCAATGATGGTCTCGCGTGCGTAGTTGATGAGCACGGCGTCCGGGGCCAGCAGGTTGATCTGCTCGGTGCTGATCATGCCGATGGTGTCGGCCTTGCTGGGCACGTGTACGGTGAGGTAGTCGCAGCCGCGGCAGAGATCCTCGAGCGTGCCCACGCGCTGCACCTCGCGGCTCAGCACCCACGCGTGCTCGACGGAAATGAACGGGTCGTAGCCGTAAACGTCCATGCCCAGGTCGACGCAGGCGTTGGCGACCTTGGAGCCCACGTTGCCCAGGCCGATGACGCCGATGCGCTTGCCCTTGAGCTCGCGGCCCACAAAGGCCTTCTTGGCTTTCTCGGCATCGACCTGGATCTCGGGGTCGTCGGCGTTGTCGCGCACCCAGTTCATCGATTGCACCACGCCGCGGCTCGAGAGCACCAGCATGCCTAGGACGAGCTCCTTGACGGCGTTGCTGTTGGCGCCGGGGGAGTTAAAGACGACGACGCCCTTCTTGGCGTACTCCTCGACGGGGATGTTGTTGACGCCGGCACCGCAGCGGGCGATGGCGCGGATGCCCTCGGGCAGCTCGTAGCCGTGCAGGTCGGTCGAGCGCATCAGGATCGCGTCGGCCTCTTCGGCGGTGCTCACAAATTCGTAGCCCTCGCCAAACTCGACTTTGCCGTCCTTGGTGATATCGTCGATGGTCTTAATCTTACGCATGGAAAAACTCCTTAGCAGGTTTTGATCTAAACAGGGTGGTTTGAGATGGCTGGTCGGCCCGCGTGCTGCGGGCTAGTTAGATCGCGGGCTCAAACTATGCTGCGCTTCGAAGTCCTTCATGTACGAGGCCAGTGCCTGCACGTCTTCCATGGTTACGGCGTTGTAGACGCTGGCGCGCATACCGCCCACCAGGCGATGGCCCTTGACGTTTTGAATCTGGTGCCCGGCCGCGCCTGCGACAAAGGCCGCGTCGAGTTCGGCGTCGCCGGTGCGGAAGGTGACGTTGGCGATGGAGCGGCTGTCGGCCTGCGTAGTGCTATGGAACAGCTCGCTGTGCTCGAGCAGGTCATAGAGCAGATTGGCCTTGGCCCAGTTGCGCTCGGCCATGGCGGCAAGTCCGCCGGTTTTCTCAACCCAACGGAACACCTTGCCGCATACGTAGATACCAAAGGTGTTGGGCGTGTTGAGCATGGAGCCCTTGGCGGCCTGGGTCTTGAGGTCCATGTACTGCGGCGTCTGCGCAAAGGCGGGGCCATCTGCGATGAGGTCGTCGCGCACGATGACCACGGTCACACCCGCGGCGCCGGCGTTTTTCTGCGCGCCGGCGTAGATGAGGCCGTAGCGCTCAACGTCGAGCGGCTGTGACAAAAAGCAGCTCGAGACATCGGCGACCAGCGGTACGTCGCCGCAATCGGGCAGCTTGTGGAACATGGTGCCAAAGATAGTGTTGTTCTGGCAGATGTAGACGTAGTCGAGCCCGTCGCCCGCGGCCTCGGCGGCAATGCGCGCGTTGATGTCGGCCATGTTGGGAATGTGGTCGAAATTGGTGTCTTCGGAGCTCGCGAGCAGCACGGTCTCGCCGTACTTGGCGGCCTCCTTGTACGCCTTGTTGGCAAAGTTGCCGGTCACGACGTAGCCGGCGCGGCCGCGGCGCATGAGGTTCATGGGGATGCCCGCAAACTGCAGCGTGGCGCCGCCCTGCAAAAACAGGACACGGTAGCTGTCCGGGATGCTCAGCAGACGGCGTAGGGTTGCCTCAGCGTCGTCGATGATCTGCTGGTACATGCTAGATCGATGGCTCATCTCGAGCACGGACATGCCGCAACCGCGGTAGTCCATCATCTCGTCGGCGATCTCGGCGAGCACGCTTGTGGGTAGTGCGGCCGGGCCAGCTGAGAAGTTGTGCACACGTGCCATCTTCTATTTCCCCCTCGTAGTCGTTTGAACGTTCGGGATACTTTAGCACAGTGCAGCGTCAGGCGCGACCGCATCACAGCAAAACCCGAGTGCGCCGCTATGATTTACAGGATGGTTACATGGGGGGAGAGGTGACCTTACTCCTCAGGCAAATTCAAATCTGCGAGCGAAGACATGAGGTTCTCTAGGCGCTTGATCTCTTCGCCGCAAATTAGCTACCTCCTGCCCGCTACGACGCCAGCGTGGCAATGACGGCTTCGTCGCCGGCGTATATGAGGGTGTTGCCATCGGGAATGATCGTTTGGCCGTCGCGCTTGAGCATCACCACAATAAACGGATGCTTGCCTTGCGGCACGTCGCGCAGGCGCTGGCCGGCCAGGCGACCGTGGGGCGTCACGGTGACCTCGCGCAGCGTAACCTCGGCACGCTCTTCAAACGTCGGGGCAGCCATCACCAATAGGTCGCCTTCCTCAATCACGGTATCGCCATTGGGCAGCACCGGGTGCGCGCCATCGCGCAGCACCAGGACGACGAGCATGTCCGTGGCGCTGCCAATATCGGCGAGCGAGCGTCCGGAAAACGGATGGCCCGCGCCCACCTTGAACTTGACAAACGACATGCCGTCCTCGTCGCGGTAATCGTTAAACGTACGGCGCACGTCGCCTTCCGCGTCGATCATATTGAGCTTTTTCGCCACCGCCGGTAGCAGCGAGCCCTGCACCACAATGCTCGACACGGCAATCACAAATACCAGGTCAAACAGGTCGTGACCGCCAGGAACACCGGCCACCACGGTAAAGAGGCTAAACACGACCGAAGCCGCGCCGCGCAGACCCGCCCAGCTTACGAGCGCAACCTGGCGAGGGTTCGTCTTAAAGGGCGCTAGGAGCACGCCGACGGCGATGGGGCGGCTCACAAAGAGCATAAACGCCATGAGCGCCAGGCCCGGCAGCAGCATCTGCGGCAGGCGTGCGGGCGTTACGAGCAGGCCGAGCAAGAAGAAGATCGTCATCTCGGCCATCTCGGTGAGGGTATCGAAGAAGTGCGCCATCTCGACCTTGCCGGTGATGTCGCTCGCACCCAGCACAATGCCGGCCAGGTACACGGCCAAAAATCCGTTGCCGCCCAGGTAGCTCGGCAGCGCGTAGGCGACGATGGCCACGGCGAACAAAAAGATGGTCTGCGCGCCCTCGGCCGTTGCGTGCGCGCGTTCAATCAGGCGGCCCGCCGCCCAGCCGATGGCGAGGCCCAGGCCCACGCCCAAGATAATCTGCTTGGCCAGCAGTGCGGGAATGTTGATGTCGCCGCCGGCCGCGAGTGTGGCGAGCACGGCGGTGAGCATATAGGCGACGGGATCGTTGGAGCCCGATTCGACCTCGAGCAGCGAGTCGGTGCCGCCCCTCAGCGACAGGCTGTGCTCGCGCAGAACGCTAAAGACGCTGGCCGCGTCGGTGGACGCCACGACCGATCCCAACAGCAGGCCGCCGATCCAGTCGAAGCCCAGTACAAAGTGGGCGAACACGCCGGTGATGCCGGCAGTGATGACGACGCCGAGCGTGCTCAGCAGCACCGCCGGCGCAGCGACGGGCTTGGCGCGGTCGATATTGGTGTTAAAGCCGCCGTAGAACATGATGAACAGCAGCGCCGTGCTGCAGACGGTTTCGGTAAGCGCGTAGTCGCTAAAATCGATGTGCGCCGGGCCGTTGACGCCCAACAGCATGCCCAGCGCGATAAAGATGAGCAGGGTGGGGAAGGGGAGTTTTTTGCCGACGGGTTTGATGGTCAGGCACAAAATGATGACGAGGCCGATAAAGAGAAGGATCTGATTCATGGATAGTGTCCGCTCCTGGGTGGTTGGCGTGGCACGGTCAATTGTCTGTGGTTATTTGTACCCAAAGATGGTGGGTTTATGGGGTTGGATTGCGGGCGTGCGCGATATCGTCATAGACGGCTGCCGTCTTTGCCTCTGCTCGGAAACCCTTTCCAGCTTTATTGCAACGGAGTACAATGGGTAACGTTTAAGTTCAACTTGAAGTTTTAGTTGCGGCACCGGGCTTCGGCCGCAATGCAAGGAGAGGCGTACCATGGCGATCTATGTGACATCTGATGCTCACGGGCACGTGCGTGCGCTTGACGAGGCCCTGTCTAAGATCTCGTTGACGTCCGACGACACGCTGTACGTGCTGGGCGACATGATCGATCGCGGGCCCGATCCGGTCGGCGTTATTAAGCTCGTGCGCTCGCTGCCCAACGCCCACGTGCTCAAGGGTAATCACGAGCAGATCATGCTCGATGCCATCATTGGTCAGGATCCGCTCGATGCCGAGACCTGGGATATCAACGGTGGCTGGACGACGCGCGAGCAGCTCAACGACATGGAATTTGAGGCATACGAGGAGCTCGTGCGATGGATGGCCGCGCTGCCTCTGTACGCGGTGGTCGAGACCGAGGAGCGCCCGTATCTGCTGGTACATGCCGGTATTGAGACCGAGGCGGCGCAGGCGTTTTTGCTTGAGCATGGCGTCGATTGTGCCGATGGCGTTGGAGCGGTGGGTGCCGATCGCGAGCTGCTGCAGCAGATGCTCGCGGTGCAGTCGTCCGATGACCTGCTGTGGATTCGTCATGGCTATTGGGATGCGTCGACCGGGCTGCTTTCTGCCGAGGGCAAGGGCCCGGTCGTGGTGAGCGGTCACACGCCCACGGTATCACTTGGGCGCTATTGCGAGGTCGGTGGTCTGGCGGGGCTCGATGAGGAATCGGGACGCGGGCAGATCGTGCGCTTGGGCGGCGAGGACACTGCTGGTGTGCCCGATCGCATCGACATCGACTGCGCCGCCGCCACCGGCTCCGAGTTCGGCCGCGTGGGCATCCTGCGCCTGGACGACGGGGCCGAGTTCTACGCGAACATCAACCCGGGCGAATAACCTTGTTCCGCCGATCTACCGTAGTTAATTTGAACTGCCTCCCATTTCTTGGACATGAGAAATGGGAGGCTTTTTATGCGTG
>UQUL01000066.1 GCA_900544235.1 uncultured Collinsella sp. | reverse complement strand
CACTTCTAGCTTCGTCGGCAGCGTCAGATGTGTATAAGAGACAGCGTCCATGTTCATAGAGACGGCGAAGCTCTCGATAAAGCTACCGCAACCCGACGAGCAGGCCTCGTTGAGCATGATGTGCTCGATAACGCCGTCCTTGACGCGCAGGCACTTCATGTCCTGGCCGCCAATGTCCAGAATGAACTCGACGCCGGGCAGGAACGCCTTGGCGCCGCGCAGGTGAGCGACGGTCTCGATCTCGCCGGAATCGGCCTTGAGGGCCTCGATGAGCAGCGCCTCGCCGTAGCCCGTGGTGGTCACGTGGCCGATGGTGCAGCCGGCGGGGATGTGGTTGTAGAAATCGGCCATGATGACCTTGGCCGTGCCCAGGATGTCGCCGTTGTTGTTGCCGTACCAGGTGTGCAGCAGCTGACCGTCCTCGCCCACGAGCGCGGCCTTCATGGTGGTGGAGCCGGCGTCGATGCCGATGAACACGCGGCCGGTGTAGCCTTCGAGCTTGCCCTTGGGAACGACTTCCTGGTCGTGGCGGGTCTTGAACTCGGCAAAGTCCTCATCGGTGGCAAAGAGCGGGTCCAGACGCTCGACCTCGGCACCCTGCGTGTCACCCAGGGCATCGATGGCCTCGATGAGCTGCGGGAACGTGCTGAGCTTGTTGGACTCGTGCGCCATGGCGGCGCCGCTCGCCACAAACAGGTGAGCGTTTTGGGGCACAATGCGGTGCTCCTCGTCCAGGTTGAGCGTGAGGTAGAAGCGGTGGCGCAGCTCGGAGAGGTACTGCAGCGGGCCGCCCAAGAAGGCGACGTTGCCGCGGATGGGACGGCCGCATGCCAGGCCCGAGATGGTCTGGGTCACGACGGCCTGGAAGATGGAGGCAGCCACGTCCTCGGGGCGGGCGCCCTCGTTGAGCAGCGGCTGGACGTCGGTCTTGGCAAAAACGCCGCAGCGGCTGGCGATGGGATAGATGGTGGTGGCGTTGGCCGCGAGCTCGTTGAGGCCGCTCGCGTCGGTGTGCAGCAGGGTTGCCATCTGGTCGATGAACGCGCCCGTGCCGCCGGCGCAGGTGCCGTTCATACGCTGCTCGATGCCGTTGTCGAAGTAGATGATCTTGGCGTCCTCGCCGCCCAGCTCGATGGCGACATCGGTGGCCGGGATGAGGGTCTCGACGGCACGCTTGCTGGCGATGACCTCCTGGACAAACTCCAGGTCGAGCCACTGGGACAGCAGCAGACCGCCCGAGCCGGTGATGGCGCAGGTCATCTGAGCCGTCGGCAGCACGGTCGCGGCACCCTCGAACAGATCGCGGGCGCAGGCACGGACGTCGGTGTGGTGGCGCTGGTACTTGGCGTAGACGATCTGGTTGTCGTCGTTGAGCACGGCGAGTTTAACGGTGGTGGAGCCCACGTCGATGCCCAGGTGCAGGTTGCCGCGGGCGGCCTCGGGGTTGAAGATCGCGCCTTCGGGGGCCTGGGCGGCAGTGGCGGCTACGGGCTCAGCGGCAGTGATGGGCGCGCTAGCGACGGACGTCTCCCCTGCCGCGTTCTTGGCATCGGCAACTGCCTCGGCAACTTTCTCGGCAGCGGCAGTCGCGGCCTTCTGCGCGGCGTCCACCACGGCGGGCGCGGCCTCGCGCGCAGCAGCGACCATGCGGTCCTTGATGCCCTCGACGAGTTTGCTCATTGTCTCTCCTCTTAGTTGTTGGACTCGACGGTTGCGGTGGTGTCGACCGCGTCCTCGAGCTGCAGATTCAATAGCTTCATGCCGTATTCCGGCACGTTGATATCGATGGGTTGGCCATACAGGTCGCCGGGGCGCACAAAGGCGATGACCGTCATGATGCGCGCCATGGTCTCAGGCGATTCGGTGAGCCCACGCTCAAACCAGCGCTGAATCAGGCCGACCTCGGCACTCACGACGTAGGTGACGTAGTAGTCAAAGAACGTGCCCAGCGCCAAGCCCAAGATGCCCGTCTGTGCACGAGGCACCACGGCCTCGCGTGCGGTATCGATGATCTTTTTAATGAAGGCCTGGTCGCCGCCCGGGCCCAGCAGCGATCCGATCAAATCGCGGTTGGCCGCAAGATAGCGTAGCAGCTCAACCGAACCAGGTGCCGGCTCGAGTTCGTCGATGTTGCGGTAAAGATCGGGTAATTGAGCTGCGGTGATAAGCTCCACCCGCTCACGAATCTCGGCAAGCAGGCCGTCCTCGATCTGGCTGATAAAGTCGGGAATATCGCGGTAGT
The DNA here is from genome assembly GCA_900544235.1 of uncultured Collinsella sp. Classification (GTDB taxonomy): domain Bacteria; phylum Actinomycetota; class Coriobacteriia; order Coriobacteriales; family Coriobacteriaceae; genus Collinsella. The sequence goes on along the minus strand of UQUL01000066.1, from coordinate 4,451 downwards.
GCGAATAGAACGTGCGGCGCGTAAGGCCGGCACGCTCGGTGAGCGACGCGACGTTAATGCGCGAAAGGTCGCCGCTTTCGGCAAGCTCGCTGGCAAGTGCCTGGCGAAGGGCACGCTGCGAGCGAAGGGACCGGCGATCGCATTTCTCGAGCTGGGACAAGCGTCCTCCTTGTTACTCAGCCTGTGCGCTATTGCACAGTGCGAGTATTATTGCACACCGTGTGCATCAACACGTAAAGGCAATATTTGGGATGTGACGAAGGGACTGTCCCTTTGTCACATTCAGTGGCCGCCTAGGTTGTGCCAGTTGTGCCTGGCTTTTGAAGCGGCATTACCAATTGTCCAAAATGTCATTCGTGGGTAGAATAGTGTCGACGGCAGCCCAAGTTGTAGCTAGCTGGGCAGCGCCGTTGTTTGCATTAGGGGGTCAACGCCTTAGCGGCGGCGACCCCTTCTGTTGCGCTTCGAACGCTGCTTGAGTGCCTCGGAAAGGCCGACAAGCGCCGTGAAGAACGAGACCAAAGCAGTCAGAAGCCTCACGAAATCAATCAAATCGGTCATGGGCATCACCTCCCATCAGATGGAGGGCGCTGCCCGGCACATGGAACTGCCGCCAACAGTATCAATTCTATCAAAGCGCAGTTAGATATGCGAATGTTTGTTCGTATTTCAAGAGACCAGCGTCACCTGTGACAAAGGGGCTGTCCCTTTGTCACATTATTCGATTACGGTGCAGGAATTCTGCTTGTGCATGGTGGCAAGCATGTGTTTGGGAACGGCGTGGACCATGCAACTGCCGATAGTTGCGCTCGCGGCGTCCTTGGCTGCCTCGCTTGCGTTTTTGGTCGCGTAGCTGTGGCGGAAGCGTTTGAGCATGGCAATGTCGTTGCCGCCGTCGCCGTAGACCGCGACCTCGTCCTCGGCAATGCCGTAGTAGCCCGCCAGCCAGGCCACGCTCTCGCCCTTGTTGCATGCCACATCCGTGATCTCAAACATCACCGGGTCAAACGGCGCGTTGACCACGCGGTCCGAGCGCTCGGCCAAATACGCCTTAAGGTCGCGCTCCAGCTCGGGCGAGATCACACGGCAGTTGATCTTGCACACATCATGGCGCAGAATGTCACCGATCGACTGGTCGAAATACTGTTCCTCGTGATACCCGCCACGTGCACGCATGCCGCGCATCACGATGCGCTTGATAGGACTGTCCTTTTTAAAGCCCGCCTGATGCATCTCGAACGAGCCGCTCGAGAACATGCCATCGGGCGTGGAGCAATCAAAGCAAATGTCCGGGAACTCCTTGAGCAGCTCCTCGGTAACCTGCGGGTCGATGGTCCAGGTCTTGAGCACCTCGCCATGGCTGTCGCGCACGATGGAGCCGTTAGAGCAGCAGGCGTCAAGCGCCAGGCCCGTAAAGCCATGCTCGCCGACCGGCAGCGTCGAGCGCCCGGTCGCGGGAACCACATGCAGGCCAGCCTCGGTCAGCTCGCGAATGGCACGGCGAATGGTCCCGTCTGCCTCGTGCAGGGCGTTCAGCAGCGTTCCGTCTAAATCACTCGCGAACATCTTGATCATGGGCATGCCTCTCCTTCGTCTGCACGATATTGTAGACGAGAACGGGCGCGCCCCAAGAGAAGCGCGCCCGTTAGGCGAAAGATTGTCCTACACCGCAGCGGGGCCGTGTTCGCCGGTACGGATGCGGATAACCTCCTCGACCGGCTCGACCCAGATCTTGCCGTCGCCGACGGCACCGGTGCGAGCGGCGTTGCAGATAATCTCGACAATGCCGTCGACGTGCTCGTCGGCGCAGATGAGGGTGAACTGCACCTTAGGGATCGTGTTGACAAGCAACTCGTTGCCGCGCACATATTCCTTCCAGCCATGCTGTGCGCCGCAACCCTGCACCTGGTTGATAGTCATACCGCGAACATCGGCAGCAAACAGCGCGTCCTTAAGAACCTCAAGCTTCTCCTGGCGCACGATAGCCGTGATCTTTTTCATAATGAATTCCTCTCTTTAATAAAAGAAATTGATTGTCCTTCACATGACACGGGTTTTCCAGGTGCCCGAGATTGCCCCGAAAGAGGAGCGCCGCGTACTTCGGTACGCAAGCGACGGTTTGAGGGGCAAGGTCGGGTGCCTGGGAAAGCCGTGCCGCTAGTCAAGTCCCGAGAAGGAGGGATACGCGCTCTCGCCGTGCTGACTCGCATCCAGGCCCAGCGCCTCGTCCGCCTCGTCCACACGCAGGCTGCCGTGGAGCAGCGCCTTGACCACTGCGGCGATCACCAAATCGAGCACCAGCACAATAGCAACCGTCACCACAATGCCCAAAATCTGCGAGATGAGCAGCGACACGTCGCCCGTGTAGAACAGACCACCCTTACCGGTCCACGAGAGCTCCGGCACACAGAACAGGCCCGTGAGCACGCCGCCCAAGATGCCGCCGATACCGTGGCAACCGAACGCGTCGAGCGCATCGTCGTAGCCGAACTTGGTCTTAAGATGGCTGATGGCCAAGTAGCAGACGGGCGACACGATCAGGCCCATAACCAGCGCTGCCCACGGCTCGACAAAGCCCGCGCCGGGCGTGACCACCACAAGGCCCGCAACCAGACCGGTGCTGGCGCCCACCAGCGTGGGGCGACCGGTGTGCACGCGCTCGACGGCAAGCCACGAGACCATGCCCGCCGCGCTGGCCGTCACGGTGTTGAGGATGGCAAGCGCCGCCACGGCGTCGGCCTTAAACTCGCTGCCGCCGTTAAAGCCAAACCAGCCAAACCAAAGCAGCCCGGCGCCCAACGCCACAAACGGCACGTTATGCGGACGGTAGCTCACCATGCCAAAGCCACGACGACGGCCAAGCATTAAGCAGAGGATCAGGCCGGTAAGACCGGACGAAATGTGCACCACGTCGCCGCCGGCAAAGTCGAGTGCACCGATGATGTCGCCGATAAAGGAGCCCTCGCCGCCCCACACCATGTGGGCAAGCGGCGCATAGACCACAAGCAGCCAAATGCCCAGGAAGGCCGCCATGGCACCAAACTTAACGCGGCCGGCCAGGCTGCCCGTGACGATAGCAGCAGTGATCATGGCAAACGCCATCTGAAAGGCGATGTTGATGATCTGAGGGTAGACGGCACCGTCCGCAGCATTGCCCTCGGCCGTCTGCAGCACATGGTTGAGCACCGGCAGGCACAGCAGCTGGTCGAAGCCGCCAATAAACGGGCTGGAACCGTCGCCGCCGTAGGCCAGCGACCAGCCGGCAACAATCCACAGCACACCAACCAGGCCAATGGCGCCAAAGCACATAAGCATGGTGTTGATGACATTTTTGCGCCTGGACAGGCCGCCATAGAAAAACGCCAGACCCGGTGTCATTAAAAACACGAGCATGGTGCAGACGAGCATAAACGTTGTCGATCCCGTATCGTACATTCGCTCCCCCTTGGTCGCATGAACGTTATCGGCGCCCATAATGCGGCCGAGGGGCAACTGGTGTAGACCAGATACGGCGTTGTTAAACGCTGCGTTGTCGAATGGAAACGGTGCCGCAATCTTGGAAACGGCGCGGCAACGGACGCGAAACGAACGGGAAATACGCGAGCAAGGAAGCCGTGAGCGCGCCCGTCCCGGCTAGTGGCGGAACAGCTCGCGGGCTCGGTCGCGGAGATTAGTTGCTCGAATGACGCCTTCGTAGCGATTGATGCGCAGACGCGGGAAGGCGTTAAAGAAGCGTAGGTCGCGGCGGCTGAGCGACACGCTTGGCACCGGACGGCTCATGCGCTTGCCGGCAAGGCGACGACTGAGCGACGGACGCGGCATGCTCGGCGCGGCATCGGCCACGCGGCGGGCAGCAAGTGCCAGGCCGCGAGCACCATCCGCGATAAACGTCGGCATTGAAGCCTTCTCGCGCAGGGCATCGAGCGCGGCGTCACCCAGCTCGGCCAGCCACGCGTTAACGGCACGGCTACGGATGTGCGTCTGTGCCACCGAATCAATCGTAGAATCGGGAATACGTTCGAGCATTGAGTCCGAGGCATCGGCAAGCGACTCGTTGATGCGGTCGGCAAGATCGGCGCGCACGCGCTCCAGCTGATCGGACAGACGCCGCCAGCTCGCCAGCGAGCACAACGCGTCGACCATCATCGCGACCGCGACGATAAAGGCGGACAACCGCACAATCAGCACCGGCAGACGGCCAAGCAGCCCCAGCAATGCCGGCTCCACTAAACGGCAAATACACAACGCACCCAAGCCAAACGCGCAGGCCCAGTACAGACAGATGCGTCCGTGCAAGTTAAACGGCAGGTGCGAGTAATCCCAAAAGCGAGCGCCCGTTGTTTTTTCCAACAGCACGCCTACGCTGTACTCAATCACGCTGCATACGAGCGCTGCAGCGACAAACTGGCTCGAGGCATCCGGAATCCCGCGCAACAGCAGCCAGCAGGCAA
>UQUL01000065.1 GCA_900544235.1 uncultured Collinsella sp. | reverse complement strand
GCCCGTGGGTTATACCCTAAGAGCAAACCACCCTTTTTAAGGGTGGTTCTGATTTACGGGCTTTTGTCTCACATAGTAGCTGTGTTTTATAACCCTCGTTTGTCGCATCTTCTGTGAACGGGCTACAATAACTTAGTCTGTGCGATATGGAGGTGAACATGGCTGAAGCTGGTATCGGCGTTGATATCGTCGAGATTTCCCGGATGAAATCAATTCTTGAAAAGACGCCGTCGTTTGCTCGGCGTGTGTTTACCGAAGAAGAGCGTGCGTATTGCGATGTATCATCGCGTCCCGCTGCTCACTATGCGAGCCGCTTTGCTTCGCGCGAGGCGGTGCTTAAAGCTCTCGGCACGGGTTTTAGTCAAGGCGTGGGTCGCAAGGATGTTTCGGTAACGCGTGATAAACTCGGCAAACCGAAGGCGCTGCTTTCGGGCCGTGCACTCGAGATCGCTCATGAGCTGGGTGTTGTTGAGGTCGCTCTTTCCATTACGCTTACAGGAGACTTAGCCGTTGCGAATGCCATCGCGATTACCGAAGATGCTCGGCCTAAGCCAAAAGATGAAAAGGTGAGCACCAAGAAACGCGTAGCGCAGACATTTAAAGAGGCTCGCTCTGTTTTAGATGAGCTTGAGCAGCTGCAGAATTCAGCATTGACGGAGCACCTGGGCGATGCTTCGCAAGATACGCTAGGAGCATAGATGAAACCGGTTTTGAGTACCGAAGAAGTCGTTCGTCTCGAGGATATCATCGAACGCGAAGGGACTTCGAAGGCCGAGCTTATGGAGCTAGCGGGTGAGTTTGCCGCCAACGAGGTCTTGAAGCTCAATCCCGATCGGGTTCTCGTTCTGGTCGGTTTTGGTAATAATGGCGGCGACGGTTGGGTTGCCGCCGATATCCTGAGCCATAAGGGCGTGGACGTCGATATCGTTTCTCCGGTTGAGCCGGATGAGATTCCTGCTGCTCTGGCACGTCATGTTGCTCGTCGTACTGCCGGCCGCGATGTGCACGTTTGCGTTGGCCCCTCGCGTGACGAACTCGAGGTTTTGATCGATAAGGCCGATGTTGTTGTCGATGCCATTTTTGGTACCGGTTTCCATGGGAATCTGCGTGCGCCGTTCTCCATCTGGATTCCTACGGTCAATGAATGCGCCGATTGTGTCGTATCCATTGATGTCCCCTCGGGCCTGAATGCCGAGACGGGCGTTGTTGATGACGACTGCATTCGTGCCGAACATACGGTGACGATGATTGCGCCCAAGATTGGTCTGTATAGCGCTGATGGCCCTGAGTATGCTGGCGATTTGATCTGCGGCAATCTTTACGACCGTCTTGACGAGGTCATCGATGATGTCGACCACGCCGCCGAGATTGTCGAGCCCGGTGACTTAGTTGATTACTTTGCTCCACTGCCTACGAATATCGATAAGTATTCCCGTGGCTCTGTGCTTATTGTCGCCGGATCTGCGCAATATCCTGGTGCTGCCATTATGGCGGCCAAGTCTGCAGCTCGCGCGGGTGCTGGTTACGTGGCAGTCGCGGCTCCTGACGCCTGCGCTAATCTTATTCGCATTGCACTTCCTTCGATTCCCGTCTTTGCTATTCCGTCTGATTCCCGCGGCTCCTTTGGCGCCGCTGCGCGCATGACGGTGTGCGAGATTGCAAAGAAGTACAGCTGCGTACTGTGCGGTCCCGGTATGACGACGTCTGCCGGCGCTATGCAGGTGGTTTCGGGCTTGCTCGAGCTTGATGTACCGCTTATTTTGGATGCCGATGCACTCAACTGCCTTGCTAAGATTGCCATTGACGGTATTGATAGTAACCCCGAGATGTATCGTCGCGAGCAGCCGTTGGTTATGACGCCGCACTATCGTGAGCTTTCGCGTCTGGTTGCCGGTGACGAGGTGAACGACCTTGGTACCGCGATTGCAGCCGCGCAGAAGGTTGTCTGGGCTGCAGGCTCCGACAATCTGGTGGTCATTGCCAAGGGGCCGACGACGGCTATCTGTGGCGTTGAGCGTGTGCTGCTGCCACTTTCGGGTCCGGCTTCTCTGGCAACTGCCGGTTCGGGTGATGTTCTCGCGGGTATTTTGGCCGGCACGCTTGCCACCATGCGCGACGAGATGGATCGTTGGGAGTTGCTGTATTCGTACGCCGTCGCACTTCACAGCTACGCCGGTTTTGCCGCGGCGACGGAGTATGGTGAGAAGAGCGTTATCGCGACCGATCTTATCGACTTGATTGGTCCTGCTATGGAGCTGGCGGCAAAGGATGCGCTCGAAGATCTGGGAATCATGGACGAAGGGTCGGATGACTAATCATGAATAAAGCCGATTTGACGCGCTGGTCCTGGGTCGAGATCGACCGTGGGGCGCTCCGTCGCAACACGAGGGCCTATAAGAACTTGCTGAATCCACGTCAGCGCCTGTGCTGCGTGGTCAAGGCCGATGCTTATGGTCATGGAGCTGTTGAGTGCGCCAAGATCATGTATTCGGCCGGTGCCGACATGTTTGCCGTGGCGACGGTTAACGAGGGCATTGAGCTCCGACAGGGCGGGATTACGAAGCCCATCCTCATCCTAAGCGAGCCGCCTATCGAGGCCATTCCGACGTTGCTCGAGTTTGATATCATGCCCTCGGTCTATACGTCTGACTTTGCTCTTGCGTATGGCGAATGTGCCGTCGCGGCGGGCAAGGTGGGCAAGTATCATCTCGCCATCGAGACAGGTATGAATCGTATCGGCGTACACTACACGCAGGTGCTCGACTTTGTGCGCGGTATTAATTTCCATCGCGGTATTCAGTGCGACGGCGTATTTACGCACTTCGCCACGGCCGATGAACCTTCGGGCTGGGACTACAAACTGCAGTGTCAGCGCTTTACCGAGGCCGTTCAGGCCATTAAGGATGCGGGCTTTGAGTGCGGTATCGTGCACTGCGCCAACACGCCGTCCTCGATGCTCGACCCCTCGATGCATTTTGATATGATTCGCGCCGGCGTTGGCTTGTATGGCATGCAGCCGTGCGAGCTGAGTGGCCGCGTGATGCAGCTTGATCCCGTTATGAGCGTCCATGCGCGCGTGACGCGTGTGGCACACCCTGCGATGGGTGAGGGCGTGGGCTACGGTTTTACCTACCGCGTACCGCGCACGCGCGTTCAGATCTGCACGCTGCCGATCGGTTATGCCGACGGCCTATCGCGTACGCTTTCCAATCGTATGGATGTGCTGTATCGCGGCGAGCGCGTGCATCAGGTTGGCAATATCTGCATGGACCAGTTTATGGTCGCCATTCAGTCCAACCCGGCACACGAGATTCCCGAGGCCGAGTATGGTGACGAGATGATTATTGTCGGCCGCGATGGCGATGCCGAGATCACTATGGACGAGATGGCCCGACTGCGCGGAACGATTAACTACGAGGTCGCCTGCGGCTTTGGCATGCGCCTCGACAAGGTCTACGTGTAGGAGTCGCCATGGGCGTCATGCACATCCCCGGCCATACCCATCAGGCACCACGTGAGGTCGCACTCGAGGAGATCGAGGCCGTTCTGGGCGATTGTCACCTCTGCCAGCTCTACCAGTCGCGTCACAATATCGTGTTTGGCGTGGGAAACCCCCGCGCCCGCGTCATGTTTATCGGTGAGGCGCCGGGTCGCAACGAGGATTTGCAGGGCGAACCGTTTGTGGGGGCGGCGGGAGAAGACCTCAACGGCATTTTGTCGCTGGCGGGGCTCAAACGCGAAGACGTCTACATTGCCAATGTGCTTAAGTGCCGCCCGCCGGGAAACCGCAATCCGCGTCCCGAGGAAGTGCTGGCTTGCTCGCCGTTTTTGCGTGAGCAGATTCGAAGCATCTGGCCCGATATTATCGTGACGCTCGGCAACCCCGCGACGCACTTTGTGCTTAAGACCGAGATTGGCATTACTAAGCTGCGCGGTAGGTTCCACCAGATGGGGCATTTTGTAGTAATGCCTACTTTTCATCCGGCAGCAGCGCTGCGCAATCCGGCGTGGCAGGAGCTGCTGGAGGAAGACTTTAAGATGCTGGGCGATTATCTGGAGCGACATCCCGCACCAGAGGACGCCTCGGAATAATAAGGAGCATATATGTCCCTGGAGCGCCTGGGGGTAGGTACTTACAAAACGACTTGCGCTGCCGATACGGAGTACTTTGGCGAGCTAATTGCACCGTGCCTTGAGGACGGCGATGTGCTCATCCTGACCGGTGGCCTGGGAGTGGGCAAAACTCACTTTACCAAGGGCGTCTCGCGCGGGCTGGGCGATGGGCATATGGTTACGAGTCCTACGTTTGCGCTCATGGCCGTTCACGATCAAGGTCGTATTCCGCTGTTTCACTTTGATCTATACCGCCTGGAGCATGCCTACGAGCTCGAGGATACGGGCATTTTCGATGTGCTGGGCTACGAGGGTGCTTGCCTGCTGGAATGGGGCGAACAATTCCAGGACGAGCTGACGGATGAGTATCTTTCGGTGACGCTCAAGCGTGATGAGGGCGACAGTGATGTGCGAACGATAACGCTCGAGGCGCACGGTGACCGCGCAATGGAGCTTTCCCATTTGATTGATAAGGCTGTACAAGATGAGCTTGCATAACGACAACGCGCTGGTGGTGGCGCTCGATACCTCGACCGACATGCTTGCCTGCGCGGCAAGTTGGATTGATGGGCAGACGGGCGAGACGAAGCTCGCGAGTGGCGACCACATGTGTCGCCGTCACGCCAACGTTGAGCTCGTGAATACCGTTGATGGCGTGCTGGCTCAAGCCGGTCTGGATCGCAGCGATGTTGGTTGCTACGTGGTCGGTCGCGGCCCGGGGTCCTTTACGGGTGTGCGCATCGGCATCTCCACTGCCAAGGGCCTCGCGCGCGGTGCCAATGTTCCGCTGCTGGGCGTGTCGACGCTTGACGCTTGCGCTTGGACGGCGTGGAAGGCTGGCGTGCGCGGCAAGCTTGGTATCTTGGCCGATGCTATGCGCGGTGAGGTATATCCGGCGTTGTATATGCTGGTCGATGAGGGTCCCGAGCGTCAATTTGAGCGCGAGCACGTGGTCAAGGTCGCCGTGGCGCTCGATGGGTGGCGCCAAGCAGCGGACTGGGACCAGGTTCAGCTGACTGGTGACGGTCTCGTGCGCTATGGCAAGCTGTTGGGTGAGGACGAGACCGCCCGCTGCGTGGAGCGCGACCTGTGGTGGCCTTCGGGCGAGGGCTTGCTGCTCGCGCACGCTGCGGGTGACGGCGATCCGGCTCGCGTCCTGCCGATTTACACGCGCCTTTCTGATGCCGAGGAAAACGAGCGCAAGCGTCTTGGTCTTGCCGAGAGTGCGCAGAGCGAAATTACGGGCGTTGCCGATGAGCTCGCCGGTCGTCATCTGCAGTTCCGTCCCATGGGCGCGGCGGATGCCGAGGGCGCGAGCACGCTGGAGGCTGCCTGCTTTGAAGGTGCCGGACACGAGGCGTGGACGCCGGGCATGTTCCTGTCCGAACTGGGCGAGGACGTCGCTGTGCCGCGTAGTTGGTGGGTGGCACACGACGACGGCAAGCTGCTGGGCATTGCCGGCGGTATGGTCGTGGACGGTGATGTGCAGATTCTGGATGTCGCCGTCGACCCGGCACATCGCCGTGAGGGCATTGCCCGCAAGCTGCTGTCGCATGTGAGCTATGATGCCCAGATGCTCGGCTGCACCACGGCTTCGCTCGAGGTCGAGGACGGTAACGAGGGAGCGATCGCGCTTTATAACGCTCTGGGCTTTACCGAGGCTGGCCGTCGCCGCGGTTACTACGGTGTTGGCAAAGATGCCATCGTCATGACGGCGCCGCTGCCCTTGGTGCTCCCGGTCGACAACGCTTCGCCCGAGCCGACGGCGGCTGAGCAGCGTGTATGGCCGCTGCCTGCGCCCGAGCGAACCGTTGAGGAGCGCGCTGAAATTGAGCGCCGTCGCCTAGTGCTCGCTATCGAGAGTTCCTGCGACGAGACGGCCGTGGCGATTATCGATGCGGATGGCAATATGCTGGCCAACCAGGTGTCGACACAGATTGATTTTCATGCCCGCTTTGGCGGCGTGGTGCCCGAGATCGCCTCGCGCAAACACGTTGAGGTGATTGTGAGTGTCGTGGATGCGGCGCTTGAGGATGCCGCAGCATCGCTTGGTCTTGAGGGTGGAGCCATTGCCCCCAGCGAGCTTGCCGCCGTGGGCGTGACGCAAGGTCCGGGCCTGGTGGGTGCCCTGGTGGTGGGTGTCGCCTTTGCCAAGGGCTTTGCGTATGCTGCCGGCAAGCCGCTCGTGTGCGTCAATCATCTGGAGGGCCACTTGTTCGCCAACCTGTTGGCGCAGCCCGACCTCAAGCCTCCGTTTATCTTCACGCTTGTCTCGGGCGGGCACACCATGCTCGTGCACGTAAAGGCATGGGGCGACTACGAGGTGCTCGGAGAGACGCTCGACGATGCCGTGGGTGAGGCCTTCGACAAGGTAGCCAAGGCGTTGGGTTTGGGCTATCCCGGTGGCCCCATCATCTCCAAGCTGGCCGAGACAGGCAATCCCCGCGCGATCGATTTTCCCCGCGCGCTTAACAGCAGGGGAGACTATCGTTTCTCGCTTTCGGGCCTCAAGACGGCGGTGACGCTCTACATCGAGCAAGAGACCAAGGCCGGGCGCACGATTCACCTGCCCGATCTGGCGGCTTCGTTTGAGGCAGCTGTCTTTGACGTGCAGTACAAGAAGGCCAAAAACGCACTGCACGCTACCGGATGCAAGGAATACTGCATCGGTGGCGGCGTCTCGGCTAACCCGCATCTGCGCGAGATGATGATCAAGAAGCTCGGACGCCAGGGCATCCGCGTGACGGTGCCGCCCTTGTCTGCCTGTACCGACAACGCAGCCATGATCGCGGAGGTCGCCCGCCGTAAATTCGACCGAGGCGAAATCTCGCCGTTCGACGTCGACGCCGATCCAAACATGACGCTGTAGTCGTACGGGTGCGGTCCCCGACGCTGCCCGGGCGCCAGCGGCCGCATATGAACTTTCCTGCTCTACAGTCCTGCTCACGACGGAGGCCACATTAAGTGGCCTCCTGTT
>UQUL01000064.1 GCA_900544235.1 uncultured Collinsella sp. | reverse complement strand
GCGCAGGGGGCGCTGACGCGGCCCTCCCTCTTACACCACAAAAATTCACGCCATCCTAATGTTTGCGTGACACTCCTATTTTCTCCGAAGAAAGAGTCGGATAATGAAGAATAGAATTAAAAAAGGTGCCAGATATAACGCAAATATAAAGGCTAATCCAACGAGACCTTGCAATAATGGCATAACTCCTCCCAGACACGAGATTTTGGTATTTGTTCCCATCTTATTCTGAATTGGACCAAATAGTTCCTAGCCACAAAACTACTCGTCAACTGGATCGCACCAATCTGCTGGCAAAACACAGCTTGATTCTTTATCGACATAGCACCAATCCGCAACAGGGCACTCGGCGATGTCGTAAAAATTGCATATATCAACTCCAAGACAACAAGGCTCAACGGGAGGATGTTCATTTGAACCAACAGGATGGATATGCTTCATAACAGCTCCTCACCTTAATCCAATTAGAGACTACGTTTGATCAATGCCACAGTGATCTACAACGCAGATGCTGCCGCCATCCATGTCATAGTCGCAGTAATCGTATGCACCACAGCCATCTGCTTTATCATAAACAGTACAGATGTCAGTAATGCCCAAGAGGCAGTCAAAAGACATCGGCTTCACGCCTGCCTCGTCGCCACTTCCTGGATTAATCGGATGAATATGCTTCACGACTACCTCCCTTTGAGTGCAGAAAAACCTCAATATTGTGTATAACAAACCAAGATGTCTAGTTCACCATATTTCTAGAATGGTTTCGGCGAACGTAGCAATAAGCTTCGCAGACGGTAATCAGAAGAACGAACACCTCCACAATGGTGACAGCAATGCGCTGAACCGCTTATTCCGATACAGTAGCTTCTCGTTGATTTTTCTCCTGCGAAGATGAGTGGCGGGAAATAAGGTCAAAAGCCATCTCGTAGCACATTTTTCTATATTCACATGATGCAGGGTGTAGACTCTTGGGCAAGTAGCCGTGCTCGTCTGCAGCCTCCCAGCTACAGCCCCCACCACAGAAAGACCGAGCCCAACAGTCCGTACAGTCAATTCTTTTTTCGACACCCTGACTCCAGTTTTCAATATACCTAGTTTCGTCAATTCCGGTGACGATGTTGCCCATTTTGAATCGCATCATCCCGACAAACCTGTGACAGGGGTATACGTCCCCTTCGGGAGTCACGGAAATAAAACGCCTGCCAGCCCCGCATCCGACAAAGGCGATCCTGTTGCTCATAATCAAATCAACTGCAGTTTTCAATGTTCTAAACAAGGGCTTTTCCCCTTGATCAATCTGTTTGAGATATTGATCCGCCAAATCTATTAGGCCCGCCCTGATTTTGTTTAATGAGTGTTCGTCGAGTTTGATATTCTCATCGAATGAGCTCACGGGCGAGAAGTAAATCCTTCTGAAGCCCATCTCTTTAAACTGAAGATAGTCTTCAACAAGGTTACAGTTATTATTTGTTAAGGTCGCTCTTGCGCCGAAGGGGAACGACTCGGAAAAACGACGAACGTTTTTGTCGATATCGGAGAAAGAGCCGCCTCCCGTCTTGTACGGGCGCGATGCATCGTGCTTGCATCCTGTACCATCGAGACTAATCAGAACAGAAAACCCGTGCTCCTTGAAAGAATTCACAGCAGTGTCATTCAAAAGCGTTCCGTTGGTCGTAATAGAATAGGTAAAGTTTCTATTGGGGTATATTCTTTTTGAATAGTCGACCGTTTTCCATATCAGCGGCTCGTTAATCATGGGTTCCCCACCAAAAAAGACGATCGCAAGCGTTTCGTTTTCCGATGAACTTGCGACGAGGTAGTCGACCGCCTTGAAGGCTATCTCGTCTGTCATCAGCAGAGGAGACGTTCCATAATCTCCTTTACCGGCAAAACAGTAACTACAACCAAGGTTGCATGCATGTGAAACGTGGAGTTCGATGGATCTAAGTTTTCGAGGCGTGTCTTTTGTTAAGAAAGTCCGCTCAGACAATCGTTGATACTCATCAATGTCGTCTTCAAGTTCTGCTATGGTCGTTTGGTCGTAGCCTTTCGCAGCAAGTGACTTTGTTAGCAACTTCGAGTTGACCGTTCTTCCCGATGCTTCAAATATGCGAAGCGCATCTTCTGATGCTTGGTCAACCTGAAAGCAATTGCGAGTGACCTCATCGAAGCAGTAACGACGATCACTTACTGAGAAAAAATGCATACGTTCCTCAATTTCATGCTGGACTGGCACTAACCTTGTTTATTGTTGCGCAGCTATAAAAAACCACCAGCGGGGATTCGGTGTGCGGCCCAATCGGACTCCCAAAAGGTTCTATTTGAGACTGGCAAGCTTTGTGTTGTTGGCACTTCGACAGCGCTCTTTATTCCAACATGGAGCCTCGCAGTTTGAGTCGACTTGCCTCTGGAAGGTCCGATCTTAACTTGATTTAGGATGAAAACAGATTACAGGCGCGCTCCTCTAGAAAGAGAAAGAAAGGAAACCAATCGCCGCCTTTCACCAGGAAAGTTTTTATAGCCCACCTCAAGCAAAATGAAAGATGCGAGAGCGATTGGGGAACAACGCGAATCTCCCCTTTTGGGTGGGAGCGAGCCTTCAGCCACCGGCGAACGACTCGCCCTGGTCAGAATCTGGAAGTGGTGCCGGGCCGCTTGGGCCTCCCCGGTGACTTCGTGGGGCTTACCTGCCTGACGTCGAGGAGTGCATCCGCAAGATTCGTTCCCTATGCCGTTTGCTCTCACGCCCGCCTTAGTTCCAAGTCGGGCGAGCCGCCGCGCTCATGCGACCCGTGGCGGCGACACGTCGACGCCGCGCTCGCTGAGCACATCTTCGGTCGCGGGCGAGCACGAGGTCGCGCCGGCGCATCCGCTGGGACTGCTGTGCGTGCAAAACGGCTACGTGGTGAGCGTCCCGCGCTGGATTCAGCCGAGTGAGGAAGGCGTTGAGATCGGCGCGCTGGCAACGGGGAAGGGCGGCATCACCGACGACGTCTCGGCCCGCCATGCCCATATCTGGTGCGACGAGTCTGGCGCATGGTTTGTCGAGGACCTGTCGTCCACTAACGGCACCGTGGTGGTAAACGGGGCCACGAGTGTGTGTATTCAAGTAGAGCCCGGCCGCTCCGCCCAGCTCAACCCCGGCGACGAGCTCAAACTCGGCGAATCCACCACCTACGCCATCCTGCTCGGCGCCCTCTAGCCGGCAGTTAGGGACGTTCCTTTCCTGCCGGTACTTGGGGACACTCCTTGGCGCGTCAGAGCCAGTCGTCCGGGGATGGAGGGACCATTCTGGCCTTTGGCGGTCACCCGAGGTAAACCTTTACCGCCCGCCTATATTTGTCGAAATTACACTTAACGGCGGGGTACAATAAACCCGCATGCGGATTACCGTTGCGGGCGCTTCCCATCGCCGGGGCGTGCCCGGGAGCATCCGGCATGCGGCCTTTGCGGCGCTCGGTCATGTGCAAGACGGGCAGCTGGGCCTGTGGAGTGCGTGCAGCCCTCCTCGCCTCGGCATGCCTTCTCTCCACGCCATGTACCTGCTGCTGAGCCTGCCTGCCAGATGATTGGAAGCAACAGCGTAAATCCCATCACGCCAACATCCCGGCGATCGCCGGGGCCTGTATACCTATATGAGAGGAGAGGGGTATATGGCGCGTAAGTTTAAGTCTATGGACGGCAACGAGGCGGCCGCATATGTTTCGTATGCGTACACCGAGGTAGCGGGAATCTATCCCATTACGCCGTCCAGCCCGATGGCCGACCATGTCGACCAGTGGGCGGCCCAGGGTCGCAAGAATATCTTCGGCACCCCGGTCAAGGTCGTCGAGATGGAGTCCGAGGCAGGTGCAGCCGGTACCGTTCACGGTTCGCTGGGCGCCGGTGCTCTGACCACCACCTACACGGCTTCTCAGGGTCTGCTCCTGATGATCCCGAACATGTACAAGATCGCAGGCGAGCAGCTCCCGGGCGTTTTCCACGTCTCCGCGCGTTGCGTCGCTTCCCACGCCCTGAACATTTTTGGCGATCACTCCGACGTCATGGCCTGTCGTCAGACCGGCTTCGCCATGCTCGCCGAGGGCAACGTCCAGGAGGTCATGGACCTCTCGCCGGTGGCTCACCTTGCCGCCATCGAGGGTAAGACCCCGTTCCTTAACTTCTTCGACGGCTTCCGCACCAGCCACGAGATCCAGAAGGTCGCCATGTGGGACTACAAGGATCTGGCCGAGATGTGCGACATGGACGCCGTCCAGGCTTTCCGCGATCACGCGCTCAACCCTGAGCACCCGCACACCCGCGGCAGCCACGAGAACGGCGACATCTTCTTCCAGAACCGCGAGGCCTGCAACAAGGTCTACGACGAGCTTCCCGCCGTCGTCGAGGGCTACATGAAGAAGATCAACGAGAAGCTCGGCACCGATTACGGCCTGTTCAACTACTACGGCGCCCCCGATGCCGATCGCGTCGTCGTGTGCATGGGCTCCTTCTGCGACGTGCTCGAGGAAGTCATCGACTACCTCAACGCTCACGGCGAGAAGGTCGGCCTGGTCAAGGTTCGCCTGTTCCGTCCGTTCTCCATCAAGCACTTCGTCGACGTTCTCCCCGAGACCGTCCAGAAGATCGCCGTCATGGACCGCACCAAGGAGCCGGGTTCCATCGGCGAGCCGCTCTACCAGGACGTCGTCTCCGCTCTCTACGAGGCCGGCAAGACGGGCATCAAGGTCGTCGGCGGCCGTTACGGCCTGGGCAGCAAGGACACGCCTCCCGCGTCCGCGTTCGCTGTCTTCGAGGAGCTTAAGAAGGACGAGCCCAAGCGCGAGTTCACCATCGGCATTGTCGACGACGTGACCAACCTGAGCCTGCCCGAGGCCGAGGATGCGCCCAACACCGCAGCCCCCGGCACCATCGAGTGCAAGTTCTGGGGTCTGGGTGGCGACGGTACCGTCGGCGCCAACAAGAACTCGATCAAGATCATCGGCGACCACACCGACAAGTACGTTCAGGCCTACTTCCAGTACGACTCCAAGAAGACCGGCGGCGTCACCGTTTCGCACCTGCGCTTTGGTGATTCCCCGATCCGCTCGCCGTACTATGTGACCAAGGCCGACTTTGTCGCCTGCCACAACCCCAGCTACATCGTCAAGGGCTTCAAGATGGTCCGCGACGTCAAGCCGGGTGGCACCTTCCTGGTCAACTGCCAGTGGAGCGACGAGGAGTTCGCCGAGCACATGCCCGCCGTGGCCAAGCGCTACATCGCGAACAACAACGTCAACGTCTACCTGATCGACGCTATCGACCTGGCGGCCAAGGTCGGCATGGGCAAGCGCACCAACACGGTGCTCCAGTCCGCCTTCTTCGCGCTGGCCAAGGTCCTGCCCGCTGAGGACGCCCTGCAGTACATGAAGGACGCGGCTACCAAGTCCTACATGAAGAAGGGCCAGGCCATCGTCGACGCCAACCATAAGGCCATCGATGCCGGCGCCACCGCCTTCCGTAAGTTCGAGGTTCCGGCCGACTGGGCAACTGCCGAGGATGCCGCTCCCGTCGAGCTCTCCGAGGAGACCAAGTCCGCCATCGCCCAGCAGGTCAAGAACCTGCTCGAGCCCATCGATCGCATGGACGGCGACAGCCTGCCCGTTTCCGCCTTCGTCGGTTGCGCCGACGGCCAGTTTGAGCTGGGCGCCTCTGCATACGAGAAGCGCGGCGTCGCCGTGGTCGTTCCTCACTGGGACGAGACCAAGTGCATCCAGTGCAACCAGTGCGCCTATGTGTGCCCGCATGCCACCATCCGTCCGTTCGCGATGACCGAGGACGAGGCTGCCGCCGCACCCGAGGCTACCCGCACGCTCGACGCCATGGGCCCCAAGGCCAAGGGCATGAAGTTCACCATGGCCGTGTCCCCGCTCGACTGCATGGGCTGCACCAACTGCGTCAAGGTTTGCCCCAAGGGCGCCCTCGAGATGGTTCCCACCGAGCAGGAGATGGACCAGCAGCCCGTTTGGGACTACATGGTCGAGAACGTCTCCGAGAAGAAGGAGCTCATCGCGGCCAACGTCAAGGGCAGCCAGTTTAAGCAGCCCTACCTGGAGTTCTCCGGCTCCTGCGCCGGCTGCGCCGAGACCGCCTATGCACGTCTGGTGACCCAGGTCGCCGGCGACCGCATGTTCATCTCCAACGCCACCGGCTGCTCCTCCATTTGGGGCAACCCCGCTGCCACCGCTCCTTACTGCAAGGACAAGGACGGTCACGGCCCGGCGTGGAACAACTCCCTGTTCGAGGACAATGCCGAGCACGGTCTGGGCATGGCCGTCGGTTACGAGGCCGTTCAGAAGAAGCTGATCGCTGCTACGCAGGAGATCATCGCCGCTGACGGTCCGTCCGACGAGCTCAAGGCCGCCGGTCAGGCTTGGATTGACTCCGTCAACGACGCCGAGGCCTCTAAGACCGCTGCCGCCGCCTACGTTGCCGAGCTCGAGAAGTGCGGCTGTGACGCTTCCAAGGCGATCCTCGCCGACAAGGCTTACCTCACCAAGAAGTCCTTCTGGATCTTCGGTGGCGACGGTTGGGCTTATGACATCGGCTTCGGTGGCCTGGACCACGTCTTGGCTTCCGGCCACAATGTCAACGTCTTCGTCTTCGACACCGAGGTTTACTCCAACACCGGTGGCCAGGCCTCCAAGGCCTCGAACCTGGGCCAGGTCGCTCAGTTCGCCGCTGCCGGTAAGGTGACCAAGAAGAAGTCCCTGGCCGAGATTGCCATGAGCTACGGCTACGTCTACGTGGCGCAGGTCGCCATGGGCGCCAACCCGGCTCAGACCCTCAAGGCCATCCACGAGGCCGAGGCCTACGACGGCCCGTCCCTCATCATCGGCTACAGCCCCTGCGAGATGCACTCCATCAAGAAGGGCGGCATGCAGAACTGCCAGGCCGAGATGAAGAAGGCTGTCGAGTGCGGTTACTGGAACCTCTTCCGCTTCAACCCCGAGGCTGCTGCCGGCAAGAAGTTCTCGCTCGATTCCAAGGAGCCCGCGGGCGGTTATCAGGAGTTCCTGATGAACGAGGCCCGTTACGCTTCGCTGACGCGTTCCTTCCCCGAGCGCGCCGAGGAGCTCTTCAAGGAGAACGAGCAGGCCGCTATGGACCGCTACGCTCACCTGCTGAAGCTCAAGACGGTGTACAACGAGGCCTAGGTCTCCCACCGCAGGATCTGAGGGCTGACCTTCGCGGACGTCCTCGGACATGAAAGAACCCCCGCTGCGCACTGAACTGCCTCCCATTTCTTGGACATGAGAAATGGGAGGCTTTTTATGCGTGTCG
>UQUL01000063.1 GCA_900544235.1 uncultured Collinsella sp. | reverse complement strand
ACGAGATTACTACGCGTCTCGTGGGCTCGGAGATGTGTATAAGAGACAGGGCCGGCACGCCGCCCGCCGCATCGTAGTCGGGATGCCAATCGCGTGCGTAGGGGAGCTCGGCCACCTCGTCCATCTCGTCGGTGGTGAGTGTCGCCGATGGCGGGTTCTGTACCACATAGACGCTGTTGGGGTAGGGCTCTACCAGGCGATGTCCGGTGATGGGGTCCATATTCTGCTGCTGCACATTAAAGCTGCGCGCGTAGTTGAGCTTGTCGGCGGTAAGGTCGTCCCAGCTGGGCAGCAGGTCGTAGTCGTAGACCTCGTCGAGCGAGCCTGTGCGGTAGACGGTGCCGTTGATATAGGTGATCTGATCGACGGGCAGCCCCGCGTCGAGCGCGTCGGCGATCTCGACGATCGCGTGCTCGCCCATGCCGTAGATGAGGATGTCGGCGCCCGAGTCGAGCAGTACCGAGCGCTTGAGCTTGTCCTGCCAGTAGTCGTAGTGGGCCAGGCGGCGCAGGCTCGCCTCGATGCCGCCGATGATGATGGGGGCGTCCTTGAACGTCTGGCGGATGAGGTTGCCGTAGACCGTGACAGCTCGGTTGGGACGGTGCCCCTCCTCGCCACCGGGAGTGTAGGCGTCGGTGTGGCGGCGGTGCTTGGTCACCGAATAGTGGTTGACCATGGAGTCCATGTTGCCGGCACTGACGAGAAAGCCCAGGCGCGGCTCGCCGAGCACGCTGATGCTGGCGGGGTCGGTCCAATCGGGCTGGCAGATGATGCCCACCTTGTAGCCGTGCGCGTCGAGGACGCGGCTGACGATAGCCATGCCAAAGCTGGGATGGTCCACGTAGGCGTCGCCGCAGATGTAGACAAAGTCGCACTGGTCCCAGCCGCGCGCATCCATGTCGGCGCGGCTGACGGGGAGGAACTTATCGCGGCCCGGTCGCCAGGGGCGGGCGGGCGTCGCTTGGGAATGCTTGGTGCGGGCGACCGTGGCCTGCGCCTTACCGCCGCGCTTTTGCTGCTGGCCCTGTTTGCCCTGCTGGCTGCGCTGGTTGTTCTGAGCGTGCTGAGGCTTTTTTGCCACGATCCCTCCCGGTGTTTGTATGCTGCACGTAATTGTAACCAGTCTTTTTGGGACGGGGCTAAAATGACTGGTGGAGTACATGAGCTGGCGGATCGGCGCGTCGATGCGGGCGTCGTTTGTTTCCAGACTGTGTATCTGCGCGTTGGAGAACCCGTCTCGCGCGCACGCCATGTTGTCAATGGGTTACAGTATGAACGGCGGCTATGTTTCCGCCAACGCACGAGAGAGTCGTCAACAAGGAGGATGCACGACGATGCAGCGTGCCAAACAGATATCGGAGTCTATTGAGCTGGGCATCATCTTGGCGCTCGCCGGTGGCTTTATGGATGTGTATTCGTACATTGGGCGCGACCATGTTTTCGCCAACGCACAGACGGGCAACATCCTGCTCGTGGGCGTGAGCATCTCGGAGGGCAATTGGGCACTTGCGGGGCGCTACTTCTTCCCTGTGGTGTCGTTTGCTGTGGGCATTATGCTTGCCGACCTGGTACACGAACGGTTTGGCAGCGTGATTCACTGGCGCCAAGTGACGGTGTTCTTTGAAGCCGTCATCTTGCTGGGTGTGAGCTTTATCCCCGGTGGCGGTTACAACTTGCTCGCCAACTGCCTCACCTCGTTTGCCTGCGGCATGCAGGTTGAGAGCTTCCGCAAGATACATGGTCACGGCATCGCCACGACCATGTGCATCGGTAACCTGCGCAATGCGCTGCAAAACGTGGACGACTACATCATCACCCACAAGCGCGGCTTTTTGGAAAACGGCGTGCTGTACTTTGGCGTGATCTTTACCTTTGTGTTTGGCGCCGTGCTGGGCAACTGGTGTATTGAGCGCATGGGCCTGCACGCCATCGTCGTGGCGAGCTTGCTGCTGTTTGTCGCGTTTGCCATCATGTTCATCGACCGCGAGCGCGATTTGCGCTTACGCTGGAAGGTTGCGGCCGAGGCTTGGAAAGAGGGCTGCCGAAAATAACGGCAGGATGCGGCAAGGGGCTGGCCCCTTTGTCGCACTGATCACTATTGGGGAGGGGACGGCCATCTCGGCCGCCCCTTTTTTGGAGTCTTAAGCGCTAAGGTGAATGTTTGTAATAACAAGATTTGACGTCAGCAAAGCGTGCTGCTTGAGGCTATAGAATAAAAATGTCATCTTTCTAGATATAATTATTAGTTGAGGGGATGGACATATGCCAGAGCTTTTTATTCAAAATAAGACGACAGTAATCAAGTTGACAATCAAGGCGGAGAACTGTCCTCTTTATTGCTTTGTAGAGTCTTTCTGAGCAGCTATTCTATTATTAGTCTGGATGAGTCTTGCAACAATTAAGATAGTGTTTCGATATCCTTTTTGAAAGTAGCGTTTACGCAGGAGATGAAAAAGCATACCGCCATTACTGCGGATCATGGACATGGTTTTGAACAATTTGCAGACTATGCAATACAGTTCCAGGAGCCAGGAAAAAAAACTATCTAACTCCTGAATGTTGCTACGAACTGCTTTTTGCGATTTATTCGAGATGCTCTTCAATCCGAGCCCTAAGAAGGGCAATGGCTGTAGGCATTCCAATTGCGGCGGCTAATTCGGCTTTATCCAAAACCTGTACGCTAAAGCACGATTGTTTATCACATTGAAGGACGATAACTGAAGATAGCTTCACTTCCCGTTGGCTGAATATATCGTAATCTCCAAATAGGAAGTTACCTTTTATTGTGTAATTCGGTATGTTCGTTACGCACTTCATCTCAAGTCTGTTTAGGCCATAATCAAACACCGCAACTTCCTCGTGTTCGATGATGAGCGCAACCCTGGGCATGTTGCTAAAACCACCGTCGACGACAGTGAAGAGTTTTTCATTTGCATCGTCATAAACGGTATATTTAAGACTCAATAGCTGTCCTAGTGGACCCGTGAACCCATGTTTTTTGATGTTGAGGTTGTCTCCCGCTGGGTTGATGAGAGCCAGAGTATGCGGATAAGGGTTACCTTCAATTGAGATTTGATATTCGTTTGTAGCCGTCTTGCTCGATTTAGGACCACTAGCCACCATGTGTCATCGCCTCGATCGAATTGGAACCGTCTTCTGCTTCGTGCGGAGAATTACGCCGTACGTTGCAGTAGATGCAGCTGCAATAACCGCATGGGCAATTTCTAACAAAATGAATGACGTTATTTGCTGCATGCATGTTATTCACTACAAAGTATCTTTTTATAAACGTATTGTCAAACATATATTGCTAAAATAGAAACAATTTATAGACTGAGTCGGTCGTATTCTTTGGGCGATTGCTCCTATAATCTAGCCTTCGCTGCTGTCGGGAGGGAAGGACTAGGGCTTTGTTATTCTGTTGAAACGCTTTAACACCTTTGACGTTCTCACGTGTTTTTTGTTTCAAAAGCGTTAGGATGGGACTTATAGTGCGGGGCGTAACGGGTGCCCCGCGCACGATAGGAGGCTATCAATGGCTAATCGTTTCGTTCTCAACACCATCTCTTACCATGGTTCCGGCGCCATCAAGGAGATCCCCGGCGAGCTCCAGCGTCGTGGCTACAAGAAGATCTTCGTCTGCTCCGACCCCGATCTGGTCAAGTTTGGCGTTACCGCTAAGGTGACCGACGAGCTCGACGCCGCCGGCATCGCTTGGAGCCTCTACTCCGAGATTAAGCCCAACCCCACCATCCAGAACGTCAAGGACGGCGTCGAGGCCTTTAAGGCCGCCGAGGCTGACGCTATCGTGACCATCGGTGGCGGTTCCTCCATGGACACTGCCAAGGCCATCGGCATCATCATCAACAACCCTGAGTTCGCCGATGTCCGCAGCCTCGAGGGCGTTGCTCCCACTAAGAACCACGCCGTGTTCACCATCGCCGTGCCGACGACCGCCGGTACCGCCGCTGAGGTGACCATCAACTACGTCATCACCGACCCCGAGAAGGTCCGCAAGTTCGTGTGCGTCGACACCAACGACGCCCCCGAGGTCGCCGTCGTCGATCCTGACATGATGGCTTCCATGCCCGCCGGCCTGACCGCTTCCACTGGCATGGACGCTCTGACCCACGCCATCGAGGGCTACACCACCAAGGGCGCTTGGGAGCTCTCCGACATGTTCCACTTTGAGGCCATTAAGCTGATCAGCGAGAACCTGCGCGACTCTGTCGCCGAGGCCAAGTCCGGTCAGCCCGGCTCCGGCCGCGAGGGCATGGCTCTTGGCCAGTATGTCGCCGGCATGGGCTTCTCCAACGTCGGCCTGGGCATCGACCACGCCATGGCTCACACCCTGTCCGCTCACTACGACACCCCGCACGGCGTCGCCTGCGCCATGCTGCTGCCGATCGCCATGGAGTTCAACAAGCCGGTTTGCGCCGAGCGCCTGGCCAAGGTTGCCGTTGCCATGGGCGTTGACACCACGGGCATGAGCACCGACGAGGCCGCCGACGCCGCTATCGCCGCCGTCAAGCAGCTTTCCGCCGACGTGAACATCCCGCACGTCTGCGAGGCCATGAAGGCTGACGAGATCGAGGTCCTGGCCAAGGACGCCATGGCCGACGCCTGCTTCCCGGGCAACCCGCGCGAGGCGACGCTCGACGACGTCATCGAACTCTTCAAGAAGATCTGCCCGGCTGCCTAACTTGGTTCGGCGGGCCCCTGCCCGTTAGCCCCACAATCGTCCTCGGACATGTCGGAGGCCCCGCTGCGCACTACGTGCGGCGGGGCCTCCTTCTGTCCTGCGGAAAGATTCTGGGACTAACGGGCGGGGCCCGCCGGCTCGTTGTCGTGGCGGGCGCTGTTCGAAAGAGGTCGATGGGTCATCTCGCTAGGTAAAAAGATGGTTCGCGGTGGTATTGTTGCTGTGGGTTTAATTCGATATGAAAGGGTGACTTTGGTGTCCAAGATGGATTCTACGCTCTCCTATATTACTGACCAGTTGAAGGCGCTTACCTCGATTGCTTCGCCTACGGGCTATACCCGTGCGGCGACTGATTACCTGATGGAAACGTTGCGCGATATGGGCTTTGGCCCCGAGCGTTCCAATAAGGGCAACGTACTGGTTGAGCTTGGCGGCGAGGGCGAGCCGCTTGTGTTGGCGAGCCATGTCGACACCCTGGGCGCCATGGTGCGCTCCATTAAGGACAATGGTCGCCTGCGTCCCACGACGCTTGGTGGGCACCAGTGGTCTACGGCCGATGGCGAGAACTGCACCGTCTACACGCGTGACGGCAATGTGTACACGGGTGTGGTCCTCAATACCGAGCCCTCGGCGCACGTGGCCGACGAGCCGGTCAAGACCATCGAGAAGAACATGGAAATCCTGCTCGACGAGAACGTCGACAGTAAGGACGACGTGCTCGAGCTGGGCATTCAGACGGGCGACATCATCGCTATGGATCCGCGTACCACGGTGACGGAGAGCGGCTACATTAAGAGCCGCTTCCTGGATGACAAGCTGTCGGCGTCGATTTTGCTGGGTCTGGCCCGCGCCGTTGCTGACGGCGAGGTGTCGCTTTCGCGCAAGGTGTCCCTGCTCTTTACCGTGTACGAGGAGGTCGGCCACGGCGGCGCCTTCGTGCCGGCCGACACGCGCGAGATGATCAGCGTTGACATGGGTTGCGTGGGCGACGACCTGGGCTGCACCGAGCGCATGGTGTCGATTTGCGCCAAGGATTCGGGTGGCCCCTACAATTACGATCTGGTGACCACGCTGTCCAACATCGCGCGCGAGCTGGAGCTCGATTACGCCATCGATGTGTACCCGCACTACGGCTCCGACGTCGAGGCCACGCTCTCGGCCGGCTACGACATTCGCCATGGTCTGATCGGCCCCGGCGTGTACGCGAGCCACAACTACGAGCGCAGCCACATCGACGGTGTGCGTAACACCTTTGAGCTCGTCCGCGCCTACGTACAGCGCTAGGGGAGCAGCTTGCGACTCGGCTGACCAATTGCTCTAAGGCCCGATTGCTCGGGCCTTTTTTCGCTTCAGTCTGTTTAGTATTATGCTGTATGTAACTAATTAACCTAACGTTTGGAATACTTAACAAGGTGATGTGGCGTATGGATACATCTGAGTACTTGTCTATGGGTGATGCTGCCCACCTGTTGGGCGTTACGAAAGCCCGCATATCTCAACTTGCCGCATCGGGAACGCTCGCGTGCGATATTGTGGGCGGACGGAAGATGATTGAGTATGATTCTGCGATCGCCTATCAAAAGGTCCGCAAACGAGGGCGCCGTCCTGCAGCCGATGTGGGACGCAAGTTTACGCTGATGTCCGCCGACCATGAGGTCACGTATGTCTCATTTGATCCGACGCGCGAGTTTCCCTTCGAAATCGCCGAGGTCCTCGATGCGCAACGAATGCCGTTTGGCACGTGCTCGAGCTCTTCTCCAACGGTGAATAAACGGGAGCTCAACGTGTGGTGGGGCCATCGGTCGGTGCCTGACGTCCGTCCCGGACTCGTCTCGCGCTATCGTGAACTGGGAATTGCCAGTGGCATCGAGGTTCCGGTTCGGTGCCTGGGCCTCTCGCTTTCGGATTGCTATTGGCTGCGGCCGGCCGATTGCGCCGAACTCAAATGGCAAAACATCAATTACTTTGAGAACGAATTTGAGCGATCGGCGCCCGAAGAGCGTTCGGGTTGGCTGGAAGGCATCGGTCTTAAAAATCCGGATAACACGTCCGAGGGCGAGCTTCCTAAATCGTGGATGATCCGAAACGGCATTCGCGTTTTGGCTAAAGGGCGCGGGATGGACGATCAGCGTCCCTTTAACGAGGCGGTTGCAACGGCTCTACATCGTCGCTTGCTGTCGGTGGGCGAATTTGTTCCTTATACGGTTGAGCGGATGTTCGATGGCCCTGTGTGTCTGTGCGATGACTTTCTTGATGGCCGCGAGGAATACGTTCCGGCTGTTTACGTTAAGAACGCCCTTGGCGGCCAGCGAGGAAGCTCGACATACGATCGATACTGTCGCTACCTTGGCAAGCATGGTGCCGATGAGGCCGCTGTGAGAAGGTCTATGTCGCAGATGATTGTCTGCGATGCCCTTTTGGCCAACAGCGACCGCCATTGGCGAAACTTCGGCATCATCCGTAATGTTGACACCCTGGAGATAAAACCTGCTCCGCTGTTCGATAGCGGCAACTGCCTGTGGTACAACGTACCAACTGCCGTGCTCGCAGCTGGGGAGTTTGGGTTTTCCACTAAGCCGTTTGGGCCCGACCCTTCCGTCCAGCTGGCGCTTGCGGACTCACTCGATTGGTTCGATTCATCGAGGCTCAACGGATTTGTTGATGAGGCGATCGAGATTCTTTCGCAGAGCGAATGGGCGACGGCGGAGGGCCGGCTCGAGGCCATTCGCCGCGGCCTGGAGCGTCGCGTTATCGAGGTGAATGCTGCTGTTGAAGTGCTTCGACACGTGCGGCGATAATCCCGCGCCTACTTGATGGCTGCCGTAACGGTACCGCCGCCGAGGACGATGTCGCCGCGGTAGACGAC
>UQUL01000062.1 GCA_900544235.1 uncultured Collinsella sp. | reverse complement strand
TCGGCAGCGTCAGATGTGTATAAGAGACAGGGGTAGGCGTGTCGTCGCTTTCATCGCCACCGCCCGCATAAGCGGTAACAGAAAAGCCGCCCATAAGTACAAGGGCGGCAAGCAAAGCGGTAACGCTGCGGAACAGTTTTTTATGCTTCATCTTCGGTTTCCTCCTGTTCGTCGGTATAGTCTGTGTCCGGCTGCGGCAAAATGATTTCGCCGTTGGCATAGGCGGAGAGGAACGCGGCAAGCTGCGCCCCGTCAAGGTGTACCGCTTTCACCATTTGAACGATCTGCGCGTTTTCTTCCTCGATTTTCTGCGCTTCAAGGTCTTTCAGCCTTTTTTGGTATTCAAGGACTTTCGCCCTCGTTTTCTCAATATCCCTTTCGATACGGTCAAGTTTCGTGTTCGCCATAGTCATTTACTCCTTTCCAAACTGTTCTTTCCATGAATAGCTGCGCCCCAATCCCTTAACGGTTTTAAGATAGGGCATAGCGTTTTCTTCCAAAGTCGCCGCCCGGTTAAATAGATCGGGATAGTGTTCTTTGAGATATAAAATCTCTTGTTTCTTCATGCTCGGACAAAAGAAACAGGACGATTTACCCGGCTGCGGCAATCCTGCCGCTTTGATTTCCCGGATACAATCGTCCCTGTTCCAGCCCCATTCTTCAATGAGGGGGTAGCGGTTATGATATTTTTTGTCGGCTTCGTTGTACTTGCGGGAATGTTCATACCGTTTCACTTCTCCCGCGTCATAGCCGATATAGCGGTTGACTTTCTCGCCGCGCTGCCATACTTCGCGGCAAGGCGCATAGTGGTTGCAAAACTTTTCCTGCGGTGCGATTTTGTGTTTCTGCGAACAACGCTTATGCCCGTAGGCAATCGACGGGAGCGTATGAGAGCGCAAGCACTCGGTTTCAAGAGATAGGCGGTTGCCGTAGCGGTCAACATACTGCACAACGGTAATCTGCGGCATACCGTGTTCCGCAAGCCATTGATTGATTATCTCGATAAATTGATAGGTATGCGGGTGTTCCGCGCCCGTATCGGCAAAGGTGATAAGGTCAATCGGGATTTTGTGCTTGTATAGGCCAATAAGTAAGGCGGCACTATTCGTGCCGCCGCCAAAAGATACAATATTCATTTTTCAACTCCTTTTAATTGTAATTTAACCGCCCGTAGGCGTAAAAGTGGGATTGCCAATAGCTGGTGTCCAGCTTTGAATACTGGATAGGGTCGCCACAATGCAGCATGACGGGGCTTCCGTCCCCGTCCTCGCCAACGTAGATACCCACATGACCGTAGATAAGGCCCGGAGCACCCGTGCCGCTGTGCGAGGAATCGGCCACGATCATGCCCACCTGCAGCGCCGAGCGGTCGGAGCTATAGCACCAGGCGTTGAACATGTCGCAGGCGTTGCCGCCAAAGTAGCCAACGCCTGCGTTACGGAAGACATTGGTAACCCACGCCGCGCACCAGTTCTGGCCCGGCGAAGGCGTGGAGTAGCACGCGTTGACGACGGCCTGTTGCTTGCCCGAGCCGGCATTCTGCTGCGGAGTTCCGGGCGCGTACGATCCACCACCCGAGCTCGAACCACCCGAGTAGGAATTGTTCTTGTTCGCGGCAGCCGCGGCAGCGGCAGCCTTCCTAGCGGCCTCCTCAGCCTGGGCAGCAGCGAGGATCTCGGAATCGCGCTGAGCCATGAGCTCCTTGACGTCGTCGGAAAGACCGTTCAGCACGGTCTGGACTTCTTGCTGCTTGGCCTGCATGTCCTGCATCTGGGCAGTCTGCTGGTCCTTGAGCTTCTCTAAGTCGGCCTTCTGCGACTCGAGCTCGGTCTTTTGCGCATCGAGCTCTTCCTGGATGGTCTGAATGTCCTCGATGGCGTCGCGGTCACTCTTGTTGATCTTCTCAACGTAATGCGCGTTGGCGACGAGTTCCTCAAAAGAGCCAGAGGCCAGCAGCAGCGACAGGATGTTCGTGCCGCCGGACTTGTAGCTGGCGGCCACGCGATCGGAAAGGTCGTTGCGCTTCTTCTTGAGCTCGGCCTTCTTTTCATCGATCTGGGCCTGCGTGTCGTCAATCTTGCCCTGGACATTCTCGATGTCGTTGAGGGTCTGGGCATTCTTGTTGGCCAGCGCCGCATACTCATTTGCGATGCTGTCGAGCTGGGCCTGAACCTCGTCGAGCTGGGCCTGGGCGGCATTCAGTTTATCGGTGGTTTCTTTGGAAGCCTCCGCCGCATGGGCGCGAGCGGGCAGGCCAAAAAGAACTGCCGCAGAAGCGGCACCGAACAGGGCCTTGAGGGCAGTGCGGCGCGAGAGCTCCTGGGAAAGGATGGAATCGCTGTTTGGTGACATATGTACTCCGTTACATGCTTATTTATATGTCGCTCAACTCATACATATTAGCGTACATATGGCGCGTCCCAACGATTTCCACGAACGGCAGGAAACTGCAAGGTCAGCGGCTCGTAAGCAAATGCCAAAGATCAGGTTATGCGTACGCAAGCTCTTCTATGAGTACGCTAGCACAATCCTCTGCTTTTCCTACAGCGCACGATTTGGGCGTCCCTGCCTGCGCTATACTCCCCTGAAGAAGTGTTCCTGATTCGATAGGAGACTACATGTCCAAAGCACTCGACCCCAAAGACACCTGTGTCCTCGTTACCGGTGGTGCCGGCTTTATCGGCTCGCACACCGTCGTTCAGCTGCTCGAGGGTGGCTACCAGGTCGTCATCGTCGATGATCTCTCCAACTCCAGCGCCGTCGCCGTCGACCGCGTCAAGACCATCGTGGGCGACGAGGCCGCCAAGAACCTCACCTTCTACGAGGCCAACGTGCTCGACCGCGATGCGATGAACAAGATCTTCGATGCCCATCAGATCGACCGCGTCATCCACTTTGCCGGCTTTAAGGCCGTCGGCGAGTCGGTGAGCAAGCCCGTCGAGTACTATCACAACAACATCGAGAACACCCTGGTGCTCATCGACGTCATGCGCAACCATGGCTGCAAGTCCATCATCTTCTCGAGCTCCTCGACCGTCTACGGCGACCCGGACAACCCGCCCGTCACCGAGGAGGATCCTAAGAAGCCCGCGACCAACCCCTATGGTTGGACCAAGTGGATGATCGAGCAGATCCTTATGGACGTCCACACCGCCGACCCCGAGTGGGACGTCGTGCTGCTCCGTTACTTCAACCCCATCGGCGCCCATCCGTCGGGTCTGATCGGCGAGGACCCCAAGGGCATCCCCAACAACCTGGTGCCTTATGTCGCCCAGGTCGCCGTGGGCAAGCTCGAGGCCGTTCAGGTCTTTGGCAACGACTACCCCACCCCCGACGGCACCGGCGTGCGCGACTACATCCACGTGTGCGATCTGGCCTCTGGTCACGTTGCCGCCCTTAACTGGATGAACGGCAAAACCGGCGTCGAGATCTTTAACCTGGGCACCGGCACCGGCACCTCGGTACTCGAGGTCGTCGCCGCCTTCTCCAAGGCTTGTGGCAAGGAGCTGCCCTACGTGATCCGCGAGCGCCGCGCCGGCGACATCGCTGCCAACTGGTGCGATGCCTCCAAGGCCGAGCGCATGATGGGCTGGAAGGCCCAGTACGACATCGCGGACATGTGCCGCGATAGCTGGAACTGGCAGAGCCACAACCCCAACGGCTTCGCCGACGCCGAGTAGCAAAAACCTACATACCGCTCTTGCCCCGATCTCACGTTGTGAGGTCGGGGCTTTTTCATGGCATGTAACCATTCGCCGAAAATCGACCAACTTTTTTATCTTGCCTGTACATGTTTAAACAACATGTTTTACAATAGGCATATTGAATCAGAACATCGGGGTCGGACTGCACACCTATCGGCAGGCCGACCCCACAACAAGAAGGTTGGTGAGCGCATTCATGGAGCGTGCAAGCGGCGTCCTCATGCCCGTCTCATCTCTGCCCGGACCATACGGAATCGGCGGCTTTGGCTGGAATGCCTACGACTTCGTCGATTTTCTCGCCTCGTGCAAACAACATTACTGGCAGATTCTGCCCCTTACGACGACCAGCTATGGCGATTCGCCCTATCAGTCGTTCTCGGCCCGCGCGGGCAACCCCAACTTTATCGACTTTGCCGAGCTTATCGAGGCAGGGTATCTGGAGCAGCGCGATATCGATGGCGTGTATCTGGGATCCGACCCCAGCAATGTCGACTACGGCGCTATCTTTGCTGGCCGCCGCCAAATCCTCGACCGCGCCGCCGAGCGCTTCGCCGCGAATAAACCAGCCGATTTCGACGACTTTATCCAGGCAAACGAGGACTGGCTCATTCCCTACTGCGAGTTTATGACCGTAAAGGAGGAGTGCGGGCTCAAGGCCTTTTGGGAGTGGCCCGAGGAGCTCCGCCGCCGCGGCGAGGCATCCAACAAGATCTGCGCCGCCCATCCCGAGCGCATGCTTTACCACCAGATGACGCAGTACTTCTTCGATCGCCAGTGGAGCCGCCTCAAGGCCTATGCCAACGAGCGCGACATCCTGATCATCGGCGACCTGCCCATCTACGTCTCGCGCGACTCCGTCGAGATGTGGGCCACGCCCGAGCTCTTTAAGATCGACGCCGCCGGCAATCCCGTCAGCGTCGCGGGAACGCCGCCCGATCAGTTCTCGGCCACCGGCCAGTACTGGGGCAACCCCATCTATGACTGGGATGCCATGGAAGCAGACGGCTTCTCTTGGTGGGAAGGCCGCATCCGAGCCGCCCTCGACATGTACAACATCATCCGTCTGGACCACTTCCGCGGTTTCGAGGCATTTTGGGAGGTGCCGTTCTCCTCTCCCGATTCGTCATATGGTTCGTGGACGCAGGGACCCGGCCTCAAGCTCTTCAAGGTGCTCGAGGAAAAGCTCGGCACGCTTCCCATCATTGCCGAAGACCTGGGCTTTCTTACCCCTGGTGTCATCGACATGCGCGACACCACGGGCTTCCCTGGCATGAAGATCCTGCAGTTTGCCTTTGAGGGCACCAACTCGTACTACCTGCCGCACAACTACATTGCCAACACCGTCGCCTACGTCGGAACGCATGACAACGAAACGGCACGCGGCTGGTATGAGGGAACGGCCACCCCGCGTCAGCGCGAGCAGGCGGCCCTGTATACCCACCAGCAGGCAGGCGAGTCCATGGCCGATGCGCTCAACCGCACCATCGCCGCCAGCGTGAGCGATACCTGCATCTACACCATGCAGGACCTGCTCAATCTGGGCAACGAGGCGCGCATCAACACCCCCGCCACCCTGGGCGGTAACTGGACTTGGCGCATGCTTGATGGCGCCATCACCCGCGAACTCGAGCACAAGCTCACCGGCTGGACCGAGACCTACTTCCGCATCCCATCGGAAGCCGAAATCGAGCTTCCCCAATAGGAGCCACCGCGCCCGACCCCACCTCACCGTGCGGACGCGACCGCTTTTCCCGCGCGAGGCCACCCCAATCCCCTCGCGCGGGCTTCTTTTGAATTTCTGACATGTCGTCAACTCACCACAGGAGGAAACATGCCCCGTATCGATCTTGCGGATCTTGCCGAGCAGTCCTTTGGAACTTCGCTCGAGCAACTCGATGACCGCCGCATTTACAAACTGCTGGTCAAGCTCGTGCAGGAGCGCTCCGCCGCCTGCCCGCTCAACAATGGCAAGAAAAAGCTCTACTACATCTCTGCTGAGTTTTTGATTGGCAAACTGCTGATCAACAACATGATCGACCTTGGCATCTATGCCGAGGTTAAAGACCAGCTCACCGCTGCCGGCCACGACCTCAACAAGATTGAGGAGTTTGAGGTCGAACCCTCGCTCGGCAACGGCGGCCTGGGCCGTCTGGCCGCGTGCTTCCTGGATTCCATTGCCACGCTGGGCCTTACCGGTGACGGTGTGGGCCTCAATTACCATTACGGCCTGTTCCGTCAGCGCTTTGTCGACAATCAGCAGAAGGCCGTCCCCGACGAGTGGCTTGGCGAGCAGGACATCCTGATCGATGACGACCGCTCCTACACCGTCGAGTTTGGCGATTTTGCCGTCACATCCAAGCTCGTCAACATTGATGTGCCCGGTTACGGCCAGCCCACCAAGAACCGCCTGCGTCTGTTTGACCTGGCAAGTGTCGACGACGGCCTGGTACCCGGCAGCTCCATCGACTTCGACAAGACCGAGATCGCCAAAAACCTCACCTTGTTCCTCTACCCCGACGATTCTGACGAGCAGGGCCGCCTGCTTCGCATCTACCAGGAATACTTCATGGTGAGCAACGCCGCCCAGCTCCTGATCGACGAGGCCATCGAGCGCGGCAGCAACCTGCACGATCTGGCCGACTACGCCGTGGTCCAGATTAACGACACGCACCCCACCATGGTCATCCCCGAGCTCATTCGCTTGCTCACCACCAAGCACGACATCGAGTTTGACGAGGCCGTGACCATCGTACGCTCCATGGTCGCCTACACTAACCACACGATTCTTGCCGAGGCGCTCGAAAAGTGGCCGCTCACCAGCCTGCAGAAGGTCTCCCCTGCCATCGCCGACATTATCGTCAAGCTCGATGAGATCGCAAAGGCCGAGCACGACGACCCGCGCGTTGCCATCATCGACGAATACGACACCGTCCACATGGCCCACATGGACATCCACTTTGGCTTCTCCATCAACGGCGTCGCCGCACTCCACACCAAAATCCTGGAGGACACCGAGCTTCATCCGTTCTACGAAATCTACCCCGAGAAGTTCTCCAACAAGACCAACGGCATCACCTTCCGCCGCTGGATCCAGGGAGCCAACCCCGCGCTCGCCAGCCTGCTCGACGATGTGATCGGTACCGATTGGCGCAGCACCGGCGACTTGAGCAAGCTCGCCGACTTCGCCGACGATAAGAGTATTCTTGAGCGCCTGGCCGCCACCAAGGCCGAGGCAAAGACCATCATGCGCCAGTTCATGGCGCTCGAGCAGGGTGTGACGATCCCCTCCAACGCCATCATCGATGTTCAGGTCAAGCGTATCCACGAGTACAAGCGCCAGCAGATGCTCGCGCTCTACATCATCTGGAAGTACCTCGACATCAAGAACGGTAACAGACCTAAGCACCCCGTCACCATCATCTTTGGCGGCAAGGCAGCGCCTGCCTACACTATCGCCCAGGACATCATCCATCTGATCCTGACGCTTTCCCAGTGGATTGCCAACGACCCCGACGTGGCTCCCTACCTGCAGGTCGTCATGATCGAGAACTACAACGTCACCGCCGCCGAGCGCGTGATTCCCGCTGCCGACATCTCCGAACAGATCAGCCTGGCCTCCAAGGAGGCGAGCGGCACTTCTAACATGAAGTTCATGCTCAACGGCGCTTTGACCCTGTGCACGCTCGACGGTGCCAACGTGGAGATTGCCGAGCTCGTGGGCGACGAGAATATCTATACCTTTGGTGCCTCGTCCAAACAGGTCGAGCAGCTCTATGCCGACGGCACCTATGACGCCGGTGTGCTCTACCGCAAGCCCGGCATTAAACTGCTGGTGGACTTCATCACCAACCCGGCCTTTATGGCGACCGGCAACGCCGAGCGCCTGCAGCGTCTGCACGATGACATCAAGGGCAAGGACTGGTTTATGGCCCTGCTCGATATCTGTCTCTTATACACATCTCCGAGCCCACGAGACGCGTAGTAATCT
>UQUL01000061.1 GCA_900544235.1 uncultured Collinsella sp. | reverse complement strand
GACCATGATCTACGCACACTCCGCCGTGCCCGCCGCAAACCAGCTCATGCTGCCGTTCCTGTCGCTGGTGTCCGAGGCCGAGCTGGCGCGCAACCCCACGGTCAAGGCCGAGATGGAGGCCTCGGGCCACGAGCTTACCGGCCTTCTGCTCACCTACCCGGTGCACCAGGCCTGCGACATTCTGTTCTGCAAGGGCAACGTGGTGCCGGTCGGTCGCGACCAGCTGCCGCACATCGAGCTCACCCGCACCATCGCCCGCCGCTTTAACAACCGCTACGGCAAGGTGTTCCCCGAGGTCGAGGCGCTGCTGTCCGAGACCCCGCTACTGCCCGGACTTGACGGTCGCAAGATGAGCAAGAGCTACGGCAACGCCATCAACATCTCGATGACCGCTGAGGAGACGGCCAAGCGCATCAAGAAGAGCCAGACCGACTCCGAGCGCATGATCACGTTTGATCCCGAGAACCGCCCCGGCGTGTCCGGCCTGCTTTCGACTGCCGCCATCTGCACCGGCCGTTCCGAGGTCGAGATTGCCGAGGAGATTGGCATGGGCGGCTCCGGCCAGCTCAAGAAGTACGTGACCGAGGCCGTCAACGAGTACTTCGCCCCGATCCGCGAGCGTCGCCAGCGCTACGAGAACGACCTGGATTACGTCAAGGACGTACTGCACGAGGGCAACCGACGCGCCAACGAGATCGCCGAGCAGACCCTGGCCGAGGTTCAGGACGCCATGGGCATGGTGTACTAGACAAAGCGCTTTCGCACAACATAGACGGTGAGGCTGAATCCTCACCGAAACAGGAACAGGCCCGCTGGCAGTTAGTTGCCAGCGGGCCTGTTCCCGAAGTACACCGTTGAATCGCACAGAGGGGAGGAATGCGAATCAAACTCAACAGGGCAGGCTTTTTCATCGCCTATTGCCTGCTCCGTTGCTGAATACAATATAGTTCGCCGTGGTTTACTTTGCAGCATCAATATTCGCCGCCATAGCTTCTCCATAAGTTAGCCCCGGTAAACCTGCAACAGGAAACCACCACAAAGGGGACAGGCACCTTTGTGGTGGTTCTGGCCACGGCAGAGCTGTTAGAGTCCGGCAGGCCAACGACAGACGGCCAGGTCGACGTGCATGTCGTCCTTAAACGCCACACCCTCCCCTAGCAAAAGCTCACGTTGAGCATCGGGACCGCCAAAAGCAAAACCCTCGCATATGCGCCCGTCGGCAAACACCACGCGGTGACAGGGAATCTCGCCGGGGCGCGGATTGCTATGCAGGGCATACCCCACATACCGCGCACTTCGTGGTCGACCGGCAAGCAGCGCCACCTGACCATACGTGGCGACCATCCCCTCGGGGATCTGCTCGACCACCTCGTACACCCGTTCAAAAAAGCCCTCAGACGCCATTGCTCGCTCCCTTCCACCCTGAAAAGCATAAACCACCGCAAAGGGGACAGGCACCTTTGTGGTGGTTTATGGCAGGTCAGTTAGTTGGCGGGCTGGAAGAAGGCTACGGCTACGGCGCCAGGGCCTACGTGGGTACCGATGGTGGCGCCGATGGTGTGAACGGGCAACTCGCCCTCGGTGTGGCCAGCCCAAAGTGCCGCGCTGTCCTCGATATACTTCTTGAGCACCGCATCCGAAAGACCCGTATAGCCGAGCGCCAGCGGCATGGAAAAGTCGATGCCGCCCGCCTTTTCGACCTTTTGGTTCAGCAGGTTGCGGCCGTTCTTGGAACCGCGCGCCTTGCCCAGCTGCACGATCAGACCGTCCTCGACAGCCACCACAGGCTTTACGTTGAGCAGCGTGCCCACGGCGCCGGCCGCAGCAGACAGACGACCGCCGCGCACCAGGTACTCCAGCGTCTCGAGCAGGCCGATGACGACCACGCGGTCACGGACGGCCTCGACGGCCGCCGCGATCTGGGCCGCACTACGGCCCTCGTTCACCAGGCGCAGGGCATACTCGACCAGGACACGCTCGCCCAGAGTGACGTTATTGCTATCCACCACGTACACGTCGCCGCCCGGCGCCTCGGCAAGTGCGGTACGGGCACTCTGATTGGTGCCTGATAGCTTAGCGCCCACGGTAATAATCACAGCCTCATCGCCGGCTTCACGAACCTTGGCAATCGCCTGCGAAAACGCGTACGGGTTAACCTGGCCGGTCTTGGGCAGCTCATCGCGCTCCACGAGCATCTCGTAAAAGCGCTGGTGATCGATGTCGATGCCATCCATGTACACATCGGTGCCAAAGGTGACGGACAGCGGCAAAACGGCCAGTGCTGGGTGCTCGACCGGCGACATATCGCTTGCGGAATCGGTAATAATGCGGACGGACATAGCGAATCCTTTCTTGCGCAGGTCCCGCGCAGGGAATTTTGACAGCAAGGCCCCGGCACGGTATACGCGCTCAAACAGGACTATGCAGTTGTTAATTGGAAGCAAAAGCCTTGGCGGCCCTACAGCTCGCGCAGGGTGTTGAGAATCGTGCGCAGCGACGCATACATCTGCTCGCGCTGCTCCACACCCATAGCCTTACCGGTGGTATCGAGCACCTCGCGAATGATGCGGTCCGCTTCGCTCATGCTCTCGCCGCCCAGAGCGGTCAGGCGCACCGGAGCACGATACTTAACGGCGGCATCGCCCGAATCGTCGACCTCGACGTAGCCGCCCTCCTCCAGATGCGCGAGCGTACGCGAGACGGCGGCGCGGGTCACGCCTGCCATGCGAGCCAGGTCAGCGCCAGTCAGGCCGTCCTTGCTGCGCTCAAGATAGTAAAGGCACATAACGTCGGAGCCCTTGAGGCCCAGCCTTGCGCCCTCGGATGTCTTAATGCGCTGAATCTCCTTGTAGAGCCCGCTGATCAGTCCGACAAAGTCCTCGAAACGTGTCTCGTCGTTCTGCTGCATGGGAGACGACCGCCTTTCGCTTGCATAATGCTTACGGGTAAACATCTTAGTCGCATAAGGCGACACCCGTACCCAAATACCCCATTTGTTAACCCATCAACATAAAAACCACCACAAAGGGGACAGGCACCTTTGTGGTGGTTTGGGGCATCAATAGGTTCTAGGCGCCGCTACAGCTCCACGCAAGGATTGTCGCGGGTCACAAGCGTCTTAATGACAACCGTCGCTCCCAGATAGCGCTCAAGCAGCTCGGCTAAGCGATCGATCGCAGCCTGGCAATCCCCCATCCGCTCGGACTCCACGCACTCAATCGCCAGGAACGCATCAGCCGAATTATCGGACAGCGCCGTGCGAACGCCGTCGCGCCAGTTCCAGCAGCGGCACACAGCGCCCGCATCGTCGATGTAGGCGAGCTCGCCGGGCAGCGTCGGATCGTCCGCCTCCTCGCCAAGCGGCAAGAACGCATCGCCACCGTCGGTCACCTTCAAGCGAAGGTCTCCCTCGATCGCATGCAGATCCTCGCCTCCCACGGGCAGCGCGTAGGTCAGCGACACCGTGTTGTAAATATCCACCGCGGGCGTAATGTGGCCCACCGGCTTGCCTTTGAGCACGCGTTTGAGCAAGTTCTCGATCGAGCAGCGCGCGCCTTTCTTGGTCTTGAACAAACGATAGGCCTCGCGCCATGCCTTGACCGGTGCGTTCTCGCTGATAGTGTCGCTGGTCAGATGACGCTCCGCATCGATATTGGCGCGGTCGAGAAACGCCGCAATCGCATCCACGTCCTCTTGAGGAATCTGAGCCGTGGGCTTCATGCCCTCCACGACCACAACACCGACCGCTGCCTGCGGAAACAGCTCCCAGAATGAATCCTCGGCAATAAAGCTCTTCATACGCTCTCCCTTCATTATGCGCGCCCGAGTGAGGGCGCCTAAACAAAAAGCGCCCTCACGACGGCCACCTTCAAAGTCCTACGGTGCCGTCACAAGAACGCT
Source organism: uncultured Collinsella sp. (assembly GCA_900544235.1). Classification (GTDB taxonomy): domain Bacteria; phylum Actinomycetota; class Coriobacteriia; order Coriobacteriales; family Coriobacteriaceae; genus Collinsella. The sequence continues at coordinate 4,479 of UQUL01000061.1, read as the reverse complement.
TGCGCTGTCCCCATCCGGAGAAGGGGACGATATGTCAGGCGTATTGTAACCCGAGTCATCCACGCGAGCAAAACCACCACAAAGGCGCCTGTCCCCTTTGTGGTGGATATGGACTCACGGCGAAGCTAGTGGCGAAGTCCCAGCAACCCGCGGCCGCGATGACGGGCCTCGGCGGACACCTGGGCGTGCGGGCCGGCGGCTTTGACGGACTCGGGCAGGTGCGAGTACTTCTTCTCGAAGTTCTCCTCGAACATCACCGCCAGGTTGTGCGCGGCCTCGTCATAGCGCGCGGTGCTCTGCCAGTATTGGCGCGGCACCAGGATGCCATCGGGCACGCCGTGGCACGTCGTGGGAATGTCGACGTTAAAGATGTCGTCGTGCACGAACTCGCTGTCCTCGATGGTGCCGTCGAGGGCGCGCGCGACCAGCGAGCGCGTGTAGGCAAGCTCGATGCGATGGCCCACGCCGTAGCCGCCGCCAATCCAGCCGGTGTTGACCAGGTACACGCGCGTGCGGCCGTCGGCAATGCGCTCGCCAAGCATCTTGGCGTAAACCATGGGGTCGAGCGGCATAAACGGCTCGCCGAACAGCGAAGAGAACGTGGGCGTGGGCTCGGTGACGCCGACCTCGGTGCCGGGAATCTTAGCCGTAAAGCCCGTCACAAAGTGGTACATGGCGGCATCGGCCGTCAGGCGTGAGATGGGCGGCAGCACGCCAAAAGCGTCGCAAGTCAGGAACAGCACGACACTCGGAGTGGTGCCCATGCCCTTAGTCCACGCGTTAGGAATGTGCTCCACGGGATAGGCCACGCGCGTGTTGTGCGTGATCGAGATGTCGTCGTAGTTGGGCTTGCGGTTCTCGTCGAGCACCACGTTTTCGCAAATGGCGCCAAAACGGACGGCGTTGAAGATCTCGGGCTCGTGGAAGGCGTCCAGGCCCTCGCATTTTGCGTAGCAGCCACCCTCAATGTTGAAGATACCCATGTCGGACCAACCGTGCTCGTCGTCGCCGATCAGCAGGCGCGTGGGATTGGCCGAAAGCGTGGTCTTGCCGGTGCCGGACAGGCCAAAGAACACGGCGGTCTCGTGCGTGACGGGATCCATGCTGGCCGAGCAGTGCATGGGCAGCACGTCGTCCTCGACGGGCAGCAGATAGTTCATGACGCTAAAGATCGACTTTTTAATCTCGCCGGAGTAGCCGGTGCCGGCGACCAGAATCACGCGTTCCTGGAAGTTGATGACCACGGCGGCACTGGAGTTGAGGCCCTTGATGACAGGATCGCACTGGTAACCGGGCGCTGCGAGCACGCAGAAGTCGGGCTCGCCGGTGCGCGCGATTTCGCGGGCAAGCGGGCGGGCGAGCATCTGCTTGATAAAGAGTGCCTGGCTGGCTCGCTCGCAGGCAACGAGCAGTCGACGCGTGTGGTTGCGGTCGGCGCCTGCCATGCCGCGGGTGACGAACACGTCGCGCTCGTTGAGATAGTCGACGATGCCGGCCTTGATGGCCTCATAGCTCTCGACGGACAGCGGGCGGTTGACCGCGCCCCAGGCAATCTTGTCGTGAACATCGGGGGTGTCAACGATAAAGCGGTCATTGGGGGAACGGCCGGTACGCTCCCCCGTCTCGATCACCAGCGCGCCGTTGGATGCCATGCGGCCTTCTTCGCGGCGGATAGCGTGCTCGACGAGCTCCGCGGCGGGCAGATCGACCAGCAGACGGGGTTGATTCTCGGCGGGATCTTCGACCAGCGTAATACCAAAATTGGACAGAGCTTCTGCAGGGGTAACACCAGGCATGGGGCCTCCTTTAAAAACGCGGCACGTGGACGCGGCGCGCACTTTACTCACGTAAAGCCCGTTGTACCCGATATGCAAAAACGTTTTTGCGGCAAGGGCGGCAAGCCCGCCCAACGGTCAAAAATCGCAGGCAAGCGGCCCAGTCATTGGGGACGTTCTTAAACGACTAGTCATTGGGGACACTCTTGAACAGGCAACATTCAAGGAGTGTCCCCGGATGCCGGCACTTAGGGACGTTCCCAAAGTGCCGGCACATAAGGAACGTCCCTAAGTGCCGACTACCGAATGGCGCCGCCGAAATTATCGAACAACCTGTTCAAAAACACGAGCGGACACCGCGGTGTCTATACTAGAGCGCAGCAATAGAAAGGACCCCGCTTTGAGCATCACGCCCCTCGATAGCATTCGCCGCGCCATCGCCCGCCGTAACGGCATCTCCAACCCCGCTGCATCGAAAGACGGCGCCGCGAAGGCCCAGGGCGGCCGCATCGAGAACGGCCTGTTCCCCGCCTCCCACACGGCCGAAGAGCTCGCGCGCATCCAGGAGCTGAGCCAGCGCAACGCCGGCGGCCCCGACAGCAGCCAGGCCACGCGCCGTCGCCGGCGCGAACGCGATCGGGAGCCCAGCCCCGTCCGCCGCATGGTCAACGCTTGGTGGAACCGTCTGCTCGGCGCCGTCTACGGCGGCGGCTTCTCCATGCAGGAAGCGGAATACGAGGAGCACGCCACCCGCCGCGACTATCTCTGGAATACCCTGGGCACCGCCGTGTGGGGCATGGTGTTTCCTCTGCTCACCATCGTGTCGGCACAGCTCGCGGGTGCCGAGGAGGCCGGTAAGTTCTCCATCGCCTTCGTCACCGGCATGCTCATCATGATCGCATGCAACTACGGCGTGCGCAATTTCCAGATATCGGACATCGACGAAAAGACGTCCTTCGCCTCCTACCAGCTCAATCGTTGGATCTGCGGAGCCCTAGCCCTAGGCTGCGGCCTGCTCTACAGCAGCGCCCGCGGCTATGACGCGCAGATGGCGACGATCGGCCTGGGCGTCTACCTGTATAAGGTCATCGACGGCGTCGCCGACGTGTACGAAGGCCGCCTGCAGCAGGCCGACAAACTCTACTTGGCTGGAATGAGCCAAACGCTACGCTCCGTCGGCGTCATCGCGGTCTTCAGCGTGGCACTGTTCCTCACGCGCAGCATGCCCATCGCGGCCATGGCCATGGGTGTCGCCGCGATCGCCTCGCTCGTGCTGGTCACCGCGCCGCTCGCCCTGCTCGAGACCGAAAAATCGCGCCGCGTGAGCCTTCGCGAGGTCGGCCACCTGTTTGTCCAGTGCGCTCCACTCTTTGGTGCACTGTTCTTGTTCAACCTTATCGAGAGCATGCCCAAGTTTGTGATGGAAGGCACACTGGCATACAAATATCAGCTGTACTTTAATGCCCTGTTCTTTCCGGCGCAGGCTATTTTGCTGAGCATTGGATTTATCTATAAAGCGCAGCTCCTGCGCTTGTCGAGCATTTGGGCTAATCCTCGCAAGCGTCATCGCTTTGACCTGATTATTGTTGCCGTTATGGCGCTGATCGTGGTCATCACCGGCGCGTGCGCCGCATTTATGGCAGGCCCCGGCATTCCCCTCATGAGCTTTATGTACGGCCTCAACTTTGAGCGCTACCGAACGCTTGCACTGCTAATGGTCGTCGCCGGCGGCGTCACCGCGGCCATCGACTTTATCTACGCCATCATCACGGTGCTGCGCCACGCTGGAGACGTCACCAAGATCTACCTGATCTGCTTCGCCGTAAGCGTGGTGCTGCCGGTGATCCTGATTAAGCTGCTAGGTCTGATGGGCGCTGTGGTGAGCTACCTAGCCATCATGGCCCTACTCCTGGTGCTACTGATTATCGAGTACGCCCACATCCGCCAACGCATCGAACGCGACCGCAACCCATACGGCGCCTAATTAGCTGCCCCCGGTACCGGAATTTGCGATGGAATCACCCCGGCTGGGGTCTCGTTGCGGACAATATGCATCACGCAAAACAAAGTGAGTAGACTTTTACCGAATCCCCGACCACACCAACAAAGCATAAGTCAGTGACCTGCGGTTTTGTTGAAGCAAACATGTTGGGTGCTCAGCATTTCCAAAAAAGTCTACTCACTTAGCCAGCGGGCAGCCAAATGATTATTAAATCCCCGTCCTAGAAAAATCATTTGGTGGGCAGAAGGGCAAAAGTAGTCAAAAAAGCCCCGTCCCAAATTAGCTACCCTGTGCGCCGATTATTCACCGGGCAGAATGTTTGCATAGAACTCGGCCCCGTCGTCCAGACGCAGGATGCCCACACGGCCAAACTCGGAGCCGGTGGCGGCGGCGCAATCGATGTCGATGCGATCGGGCACGCCAGCGGTATCCTCGCCGCCCAGCCGCACAATCTGCCCGCGGCCCGACTCCTCATCGAGTCCCGCCAGGCCGCCGACCTCGCAATAGCGCCCAAGCGACACCGTGGGCGTGTGGCCGCTCACCACGACCGGACCCTTGCCCTCGGCGGAAAGCAGCCCCGTCGACGCATCCCAGTAGCCGTGACGAATCCACAGCAAGTCATCGGACGACTGCACCGCAAGCATCTGCTGCAGTAGCTCGCGATCGGCATCCACCGCCCCCGCACCATCGGCACAATCAACC
>UQUL01000060.1 GCA_900544235.1 uncultured Collinsella sp. | reverse complement strand
AGGGCCTGTCCGACACGGACGCATCGTCGATGCTGGCCATGATGGACCCGGACGATGCAGCTGACCTGATCGACGAGCTCGATTACGAGAAGGCCGAGAAGCTCCTGCGCCTGATGGGCGTCAAGGAGGAGAAGGCGATTCGTAACCTGCTGGGTTATGAGGACAACACCGCCGGCCGCATCATGACCTCGGAGTTTGTCTCGCTGCCCGCCACGGCGACGGTCGGCGATGCCATCGAGGCGATTCGCAAACTCGATGAGGACTTTGAGAGTGTCTATTACGTCTATACCGAGGATCCGAGCGGCATGCTCACCGGCGTGCTCTCGCTGCGCACGTTGATCGTGGCCGACCGCGATGCCACGCTGGGCCAGCTCGCCTATCGCGACCTGGTCTACGTGTCGCCCGACGAGGACCAGGAAGACGTGACGGACGAGATGACCAAGTACGACCTGGTTGCCATCCCTGTCTGCGACGAGAACCGTCATATCCTGGGCATCGTGACCTTCGACGACGCCATGGACGTTATCGCCGAGGAGCATCAGGAGGACCTGCAGATCGCCGGTGTCGGCTCGGGCGATAGCGCGTCGGACGACTCGACGAACGTGCTCAGCTGGTTCGTGCATCGTCAGTACTGGGTCGTCGTGTGGGGCATCGCCTCGTGCATTATGGCGACGGTGCTGGGGACGGCGCTGGGCTCCGCGCATCTGGTGGTGTTCCCCATGTGCGCCATGCCGCTCGTGCTGCTGGCGGCCTCGCGCATGGTGTCGTTCGTCAAGAACTACTTCCTCGAGTACGACGGTCACGACGACGAGCCCAAACCGTACCTGGGATTTTTCTTCCAGAGCACGGGTATGGGCCTGATCCTTTCGCTTGTTACTTACCTGTGCGCGCAGCTGGTGCGCACTGCCGCGTTCCTCGATGGCCCTATGTTTGAGGAGCAGCTCTTTACCGGCTGCTTTAACATCGCGGCCATCATCTGCCTGGTGGGCAACATGAGCGCCGTGATTTACCTGATGGTGCTGTTCTGGCGCGATGAGCACGACCTCAACACGTCGGGCACCGCCATGAACGTTATTGCCGTCATGATCTCGTGCGTAGCGTACTGCGCCGCTGCGGTGCTGCTCACCATGTCGGTCATTGGTTAGGTGGTCGCGTGCAAAATACCAAGCAAAAGTCGGGCACCAAGCAAAAGTTGACCATCGCGGCCATCTTTGGCGCTATGGGTCCCGGTCTGCTGGCGGCGCTTTCGGGCAATGACGCCGGCGGCATTGCAACGTATTCCAGCGCGGGCGCCAGCTATGGCTACAAGATGCTCTGGATGCTTCCCGTCATGACTGTGCTGCTCATCGTGACGCAGGAGACCGCGGCGCGCTGCGGCTGCGTCACGGGTAAGGGCCTGGCGTCGCTCATTCGCGAGCGCTTTGGCGTGCGCAAGAGCGTGCTGGCCATGGCAGCGCTGTTGATCGCCAACACGGCGGTGACCATCTCGGAGTTCGCGGGTATCGCGAGCGGCCTTGCTCTGTTTGGCGTTCCGGCGAGCATCTCGGTGCCGCTCGTGGCGCTGCTGGTGTGGATGCTTACCATGTCGGGCAGTTTCCAGCGCATCGAGAAGATTCTGCTGCTGGTAAGCTGCGTGTTCGTGACCTACATCGTCGCCGCGTTTATGGCCGGCCCCAACTGGGGCGAGGTCGCGGTCGACTTGGTCGTCCCCAATATTCAGAACGATCCCAGCTACGTGTCGCTCGTGGTCGCAACGATCGGTACCACCATCGCACCGTGGATGATCTTCTTGGCTCAGAACAACGTGGTCGATAAGAATGCGGGCGAGGACGACATCGTGTTGCAGCGTATTGATACCGTGAGCGGCTCGCTTGCCGCCGATGTCATTGCCGGCTTTATTATCATCACGACCGGTACGGTGTTGTTCCCGGCGGGCATTCAGATTAGCGATGCCGCCGATGCCGCCCGCGCACTGGAGCCCATCGCGGGCCAGTGGTCCACGGTACTGTTTGCCTCGGGCCTGGTCGCGGCGAGCTTCTTGGCCGCCTGCGTGCTGCCGGGCGTTACGTCGAGCGCTATCTGCGAGGCATTTGGCTGGGAGCGCGGTGCCGACCGCAGCTGGGACGAGGCTCCGGTTTACCGCGGCATCATTACGGCCATCATCGGTATCTCTGCCGTGCTGGTGCTTATGCCCGGCGTCGATCTGTTCCAGATTATGATGACCTCGCAGGTCATCAATGGCGTGCTACTGCCCGTGGTTCTGGTGTTCCAGGTGGTTATCGCCGCCGACCGTCACATCATGGGTGCCAACCGCAATGGCCGCGTGTGGAACGTGCTCACTTGGGCGACTATCGCCGTGATTACGGTGCTGACAGTCGTCATGTTTGTGCTGCAAGCGATGGGCTACAGCGCTTAACGCCCACTTTTGCTTCCGAACAGGCCACAGCGATGGACTGCGGCCTGTTTTTTTGCCCACGACCTCTTGGGGCCGGCTCGAAAAGAGTGATTTTGGGTTGTTTGCTGCAGGTTACTTGTCGGTGCCCAGCTTGTGCGGCTTGAAGGCAAGCGCATTGACGAGCGCGTCGGTGGCAGACTTGACGGCTGCCGGCTGCGGATCATTGACGTGATCCTCGGGATGCACGGGCAGGTCCTTCTTGACTGCATCGTGAATCAAGTTGAGATATTCAGTCACGCCAGTGGTCGATAGGTGCGTGCCATCGCCATCGAACAGGTCGTTGCGGTTGGCGCTGTATCCGTACCAGTCGATAACGCGCACGTTCTTGTAGCGCGTAGCGGCGTTAGCGATGGCCTGGTTGGTAGAGCCAACCCACGGCTGCGGGCTGCGCGTGTTCACAAACACCACAATACGCTTATCTCCTGCATCGTCCATGATGGCGTCGATCTGGTCGTCGGTTACCAATCCGTTGGTGCCCAGTGCAAAGACCACGATCTTGCCGGCAAGGTTCTGTTGAAGATAGCCCTCAAATGTCGCACGGCCCGCATCGAACTGGCGGCCCTTTTCGGCATCGATATGACTGTGCGGGAACACGCCGTCAAAGGAATCAACGGCACGCAGCGACACGGAGTCGCCGATCATAAGCAGATCGTAGGAGCCATCGGGGAAGCCGTCGTTGTCCTTGTCGGTGTCGTCGGCCGCCTGCTGGTCGGTGGGCGCGGTGTTCTTGGCTTCCTTGTTCAGAACTTCGGCGCCCTCGCCGCTCAGCGCAGACGTCTCGGGCACAAAGATCAGGCCGCCCAGTGCAACGACCAACACGACAGCGCAGGCTGCGCAGGCAGGGACGTGCGCGCGCACCCAGTTGGCGGGCGTGGCGGTGCCGTCGCGGAACTCGGATACGGTGCGCCCAAAGGCGCCCTTTCTAAACGGCGTCTCGATAAAACGATATGAGCATTCGGCCACGGCGACCACCAACAGCACCTGCAAAATGTACTGCCACCACGGTGTATCGTTGATGTTGGCGACCGGGTTCATGAGCAACAGCAGGGGATAGTGCCACAGGTAGATGCTGTACGAGCGCTTGCCAACCCACACGAGCGGCTCGGCGGACAGCGCGCGGGCAACCATTCCCTGGGGCTGCACGCAGGCCGCGATGACCATGAGCGTGAGGATCGAGCACAGCAGCGTGCCTCCGCGATACTGGAAGGCGGTGTAGCCGTTGGTGAGCGCGACCATGGCGGCAAGGCCAACCAGACCCACGACGCCCAATACATCGATGGATGCGGGCGAGGACCAAAAACGCACGAGGGCGCTCGGCTGTGCCGGTGCGGTCTCGGCTGCTTCGTCGGCCTTCTCGCCAGGCTTGTCCTCGGCGTTCTTGCCGTGCTTGGCGGCTCCAGCCAGGCGATTGAGCCCCAGACGACGAGCGAGACGCACCGGCGCCAGGTCGCGATCGGGGATAAAGGCCATCCAGGCACCCAGCAGCAGCGAGAACACACGGGTGTCGGTGCCGTAGTACACGCGGCTGGGGTCGGCGGCAGGGTTGTAAAGCACCATCGTGGCGAGGGCAGATACCGCGGCAAGGCCCAGAACCACGCGGCGCGTGTTGGGTTTGCTCACATGCATGGATACCATGGCAAACAGCAGTGGCGGCCAAATCAGGTAGAACTGTTCCTCGATGGCAAGCGACCAAAAGTGCGTGAGCGGCGAGGGGTCGCCCAGAGCATTGAAGTACGAGACGTTTTGGGCAATCTGCCACCAGTTGTTGAAGAACAACAGCGACGGCAGGATGTCGGGGCGCATCTTGGTGAGCATCACGTGGTTGAAGACGGTGCACAGAGCACAGGTCACCACCACGACGGTCACCACGGCGGGGACCAGGCGACGGATGCGGCGGATCCAGAAGCTCTTGAGGTCGATGCGGCCGGTCTTAGCGACTTCGTTGAGCAGCAAGCGCGTGATCAGATAGCCCGAAAGCACAAAGAAGATCGTGACGCCAAGCAGGCCGCCCTGAGCCCACGTGAGGTTAAGGTGATAGAGCACCACCGCGACGACGGCGAGCGTACGCAGACCGTCGAGTGCAGGGATGTAGCGGGACTTGGGGCGAGCAGGCGTCTGCTCCGCGGCGGGAGTGTTGGCGCGGCCCGCGTTGTTGGCAGAAGCGCGATGGGGGCTCGCGGTGCGTCGCGGTTCGTTGGCACGGCGTTCGCCCTTCACGCGTTCGTGCGGCGCCGGCTCGTTGCCCGTGCGGCGTCGACCGCGCGAGCCCGATTGCGAGAGTTGTTCCATAAAACATCATCCAATGACGAGAATAATCAGCACGTATTCATTGTAGCTGCCTGCTCCTGTGAATGCTTGCTGCTGGCGCAAGCTCAAGCGCGCGTCCACATCAAAGTGAACTAAAGTTATAGGGGGTGCGAGAGTGCACGATCGACGGCCGACGGTGGGCATAAGGCCCGCAGATGAGGAGGTTTCCATGGCAGATCGCGGCATCGTTGCGGTGTTCGGCAGCATGAACATGGACCTTTCGGTGGCGTGCGAGCGCATACCGCGTGCGGGCGAGACCGTCGGCGGCAGCGGGTTTATCACCAACGCCGGCGGCAAGGGCGCCAATCAGGCCGTAGCTGCCGCGCGTATGGGCGCGTGCACGCACATGATCGGCGCGGTCGGTCGCGACGCGTTCGGCGCGTCGCTCGTGGTGGGGCTCCAAGACGCCGGCGTGGACTGTGACTTTGTAGTGCATCGCGATGACGTGGAGACGGGAACGGCGACCATCATTCGCTGCGAGGGCGACAACCGCATCATACTGTCACCGGGCGCCAACCATGCGCTTGCGCGCGCGGACGTTGCCTGCGCGCTGAGGCGTCTGGTGGCCCATGAGCTCGACGGCGACGCCAGCGAGATTGCCCCGGCTGCCGGAAGCGTCTTTATCGCCCAGGGCGAATGTGACCTTGCAGCGACGGCCGAGGCGCTTGTTTGCGCTCGCGAGCTGGGGTTCTATACGGTCTTTAATCCGGCGCCTGCCTGCGAGCTGCCTGCGGAGGTCTGGCCTGCGGTCGACCTGGTCTGCCCCAACGAGACCGAGTGTCAGGTGCTAACGGGTATCCTGCCCAAGGACGATGGGAGCTGCGCCGCCGCGCTCAATGCCCTGCTTGCTAAGGGCGCCGGCGCCGCGGTCATCACGCTGGGCGGCGCCGGCTCGGTTACGCTCGGCGATGGCGGTGAGCTGCTGCGCATGCCGGCACTTTCGAGCGCGGTAGTCGATACCACGGCTGCCGGCGATACGTTTATCGGCGCGTTGGCGGCGGCTCGCCTAGAGGGCTTGCCGCTCTTTGAGTGCATGGCCGCGGGTGCTCGCGCCTCGGCAGTGACGGTGTCGCGCCTGGGCGCTCAGCAATCGATTCCCACGCGCGCCGAAGTTGAACATTGGTTTGGTTAAACGATAAAGACGGAGAAGCGGAGTAGAACAATGGCAATCAAGAAGCTGATCCTTGATCTGGATATGGGTGTTGACGATGCGATGGCGCTGGCCTATGCCATCGCGAGCCCCGAGGTGGAGCTCGTGGGCATCACCACGTGCTTTGGTAACGTGCGCGTCGAGCAATCGGCGCACAATTGCCTGGCGGTGCTCGATCTGCTGGGTCGCCCCGAGGTTCCGGTGTACCTGGGTGCCGACCGTCCTCTGCAGGCGACTGAGCCCTATACGCCGCCGGCGTCCACCGCGCTCATTCACGGCAAGAACGGCATCGGCGGCGCGAGCGTGCCCGCGTCGCCCTACGAGCCGGTGGGGGCGACCTCGGCCGACGGCAACGCTGCGGTCGATTATCTGATCGATGCCGCGCGCACCTATGGTCCCGATCTGGTCTACGTAGCGACTGGCCCGCTCTCCAACCTGGCGCTCGCCCTGGAGCGCGATACGGCGGCGATGATGTCCATCGGCCGCGTGGTCGTGATGGGCGGCGCCCTTACCGTGCCCGGCAACGTGAGCGCGGGCGCCGAGGCCAATATGGCGAGCGACCCCGAGGCAGCCGACGCGGTGCTGCGCTCGGGCCGTAAGCTCACCATGGTGGGTCTGGACGTGACGCATCGCGTGGTGCTCACACGCCGCGACATTGCCGGCTGGACGGGCTCGGGCACCATGGCGGGCTGCGCGTTTGCGAGCATGGTCGAGCACTATATCGGTTCGTACGAAATGAACGCGCCCTACCTGGGCGGTTGCGCGCTGCACGATCCGCTGGCCGTTGCCGTGGCGATCGACCCCACGCTCGTAGGTGCGCTCGGCTGCAACCTGCGTGTTGATCTGCTGGGCGAGTACCGCGGTCGCACCATCTGCGATGAGCGCCGCCTGTCCGATCCGGACAAGAGCGCGCTTGTGGCACTGACCGTGGATGCTCCGCGCTTCCTGTCCGAGTTCAAGACGCGTATGGCCCGCGTCCTTGGCTAAGCTGTCTTTTTGGGACGGGGCTTTTTTGACTGTTATGATTGGTGCGACCATTCGAACCAGCTAAAAGAGCCCGTCCCAATTTGACTATCGAGAGGATCTGCCATGGAGCGCATCGCCAGCTTTTCCGTTGATCATCTGCTGCTTGAGCCCGGCGTGTATGTGAGCCGCATCGACCGCGATCCGGCGACCGGCGCCGCCGTCACCACCTTCGACCTGCGCCTGACCACGCCCAACAAGGAGCCGGTCATGAACACGGCCGAGTGCCACACCATCGAGCACCTGGGCGCGACGTTCCTTCGCAATCATGACGAGTGGTCGAGCCGTATTGTCTACTTTGGCCCCATGGGCTGCCGCACGGGCTTTTACCTGGTCGTGTTTGGCGAGGTGACGAGCGAGGAGATCCTGCCGCTCGTGCGCGAGCTGTTTGAGTTTATCGCCGGCTTTGAGGGCGATGTCCCCGGAGCCGCTCCCGAGGAGTGCGGTAACTACCTGGACCAGAACCTCCCCATGGCAAACTGGCTCGCGCGCCGTTATCTCGACCGCGACCTGGCCGATATCGACGAGAAGCACCTGCACTATCAGCAGGCGTAAGGGCTTTATCGTCCAAAACGCGCGCTTTGGGCGCCTTCGCTTATGCGGGGGCGCCTTTTTGTTGAGTGGTCGGGATGAGCGTTCAAAATCGCTCATGTTTGTTCTAGAATGTTCGTATAGTCACATTCGCGAACAGGAGTGAACATGCATATCTACTCTGTCAACGATCCCGAGTTCAAATCCTATGGCAACGTTTGGGATGACGTTCCGTCCGAGCTCACGTCGCCCGTGCTCGAGGCGCTCTCAGCCACGCCCATTCCCGAGGGCAGCAAGTACGTAGCAAGCGCGCCGGAGCTCGAGGGCGTCAAGGATGTCGATAAACTGGGCTTTCTCATGTTTGGCGGTCGTCCCTTCCAGCTGGGCTGGTGCAACGGGCACAATACACGACTCAACTGCCTGGAGTATCACCGCGCGAGCGAGTTCAACCTGGGTGCACGCGACTTTATCCTGCTCGTGGCGCATCGTTGGGAGATCGAGGGCGGCAAGCTCGACACCGCGTGCGTCAAGGCGTTCCGCGTGCCGGCGGGTACGGTCGTCGAAGTCTTCAACACCACGCTCCACTACACGCCCTGCATGGTCGACGACGGCGGCTTCCAGGTGATGGTGGCGCTGCCCGCCGGCACCAACGGCCCGCGCCCCGAGGTCGCGGCCGACATGCCTGCGGCCGGCGACAGCTACTGCTACTGGAAGGCCGACAAGTGGGTCCTCTGCCATGCTGACAGCCCCAAGGCAGCCGAAGGCGGCTACGTGGGCCTCATCGGAAAGAACCTCGACATCGCCTGCGACTAGAATCTTCTGTCTCGATCTGTAACATCTAGCGGGCTAAATCGCCTCTACCTGTTATAGATCGAGACAAACCGTAGAGGGCCGCCCGAAAAATCTCGATCTGTAACACCAGGCCCGATTTTGGCTGTCTAACTGTTACAGATTGAGACAAACCGGGCCCAAGCCACCACAAAGGTGCCTGTCCCCTTTGTGGCGGCTTGGACAGGCGGGTATCAAAAAGTGTCAGACGGGGCGGTTGCCGGGCACCTGCGCGCGAAAAGAAGTATCGGCCTGCGCCGTTGCCGTTGAGCGACGCGTTGTTTGCAGGGATACTGGGCCTATGACAACAGCTGTCTCTTATACACATCTGACGCTGCCG
>UQUL01000059.1 GCA_900544235.1 uncultured Collinsella sp. | reverse complement strand
CCACTGTGAAGTCTCGGTATCCATGCTCAGATACTCGCTCATCTCACGCCATAACCTCGCAGAAGTGCGCGGGCAGTAGGTCGGAAAATCACTCATCGGATCCAGTGCCGTTTCGTCATCAACACCCAGATTGGCAATCCAATCCTCATAGCCATCATGGTCAAACGCCGCGCGTAACGCAATAAACGAATCGTTATCCGAATTAACGACCGCGGTCTCGATCAGGTCGCACACCGCCTGCCAGCCCATACTGTAACCACCATACGTGGCTAAAGGCCAATCGAGCGACACCTGACCCGATTCGACCAACGTCTCGCAAATATAGAGCGCATACAGCGCCTTGTAACTGCTCGCTCCATACACCTCGGCATCGGCGTTATACGTCACGCCTCTACCGCTCGATAGGTCGTAGAACACTACGCCCACTTCACCCAGCTCCTGCGCCCGACACAGGGCATCCTGGAGCGAGGCAAGGCTCTCATCCTCCAAGGCAGGAGTCTTGTTATCCACCAACGAGAAGGTCCGAACGGTATCACCCGAAGGGATATCGTTGAAGTCCGCCTTCGAAAGTCTCGTCTTGAGATCTGCCGTCGACAGAGCTTGATCTGCCGACGCTTTGGACTTTGAAACCTTCTCGTTTTGCAGCTGTACCGTTGACGCATCTGGGCGCACCGTTCGCTCCGAGGCGTAGGTTTTAACGGTAATTCCGAGGATAATAACCGCCGACGTTAGCATCCCAATGGCGGCAATCTTCCTCACGCGGATGCGAGCGCCGGCAAGGCCACGCGAAGACGTGCCCCTCGTCTTATATCTGCTGCCATGCTGCAGCACATACTCATCCCGCGATGCGATGTTTCGCACGTGGTCTCCTGACTGCCACCGTTTATATACGAGCAGCATGATACCGAGCAGGCAATTCTTTCCAAAGATATTCAGCGGCGTTTAAGGTGTCTTTAAAGAAACCACAAGCGTATTTATCCAAATGGCACGATTCTGTTGTGCATCTCACCGCAACCCAGAGAGTAGTCTTTTTAGGACGGGGCTCTTTAGCAATCAACTAGGCGCCCAGGGGCACTCATTTAAGTCTGTCCCCAATGAGTGCCCAGCTCGGATATCATAAAGGGGCAAAAATGGCTTGTTAGCCGATGGCCGACCTGAGCTCCGCACGGCGCTTTTTCATACCGGTCATAACGGCATTGCGCAGCTCGGGCATGCGCGCGGTATCCATCTGGGGCACGCCCTCAAGCTTATAGGGAATGCCCAGTTGCTCGTACTTGACGACACCCATCGTGTGATACGGCAGCATTTCCAGGCCCACCACGTTGTGCCATGGAGCGATGAGGCGACCGAGCTTCTCGCACTCCTCCACCGTGTCGGTAATGCCCGGCACCACCACGTGACGGATAACGACCTTGATCTTGCGACGTGCAAGCTCATCGCCAAACGCCAAGATGCGTGCGGGATCGCAACCGGTCAGCTTTTTATGCTCGACCGGGTCGGCATGCTTGATGTCGAGCAGCACCATATCGGTCTCGTTGAGTACGGCATCGAACTTCTCGGAATGTGCGGGATCGAACGCATAGCCACAGCTATCCAAGCAGGTATGCACGCGACCATCGTGGTTGTTGTGCATTGCACGGAACAGATCGGCCAAAAACACAGGCTGTAGGAGCGGCTCGCCGCCCGAAACCGTAATTCCGCCGCTGCGGTAAAACTCATGGTTGCTCTGGAACTCGTCCATAAGGTGCTCGACGGTCACCATCGTGCCGCCGTTGACCGACCAGGTATCGGGATTGTGGCAATACGCGCAGCGCATGGGACAGCCCTGAACAAACACCACAAAACGGATGCCGGGTCCATCGACCGTTCCCATCGTCTCGATTGAATGCACGCGGCCAAGGGCAAACGCAGAGTCCTCGGGACGAGCGTCCACACCCTCAAGCGTCATTTCTGCCATTCGCGCTACCTTGCCTCTCCTTGGATGCAACCAATTAAAATGCCAGAGCCATTCTAGCCCATGCGTTTGCGTTTAAACGTCTCGGGCTAGAATGGCACGTTTTAATCTATCCCCCATCACCATGGCTGGGGGCTACGTCGAGATGTCAGGCTGAAGAACGCTCGCCTGCGGCCTTTACGCCTTAAGCGTGAGCACCGCACCGAAGGCGGTCGGGCCGCAATGGCTCGAGATGACGCCGCCGACCTGAGTCCAGGTAACGTCCTTAAAGCCCAGGTCATGCGCATAAACTTCCATGTCATCGCGCAGCTCCTGGGAAAGGCCCACCGAATACGCCAGGCCAATGTGCGAGTAGTCAATCTCGCCCTTCGCAACCATGTGGTCAATAAAGGCGCGGGCGCACTTGAGCATAGAGCCGCGGAACTTCTTGGTCGCCACGAACTTGCCGCCCGTTACCTCAATGCAGGGCTTAATCTTGAGCAGATGGGCGCCAAGGAATGCGACGTTGGACAAGCGACCGCCCGCCTTAAGGAAGGCAAGATCGGTAGGAACAAAGCCCAGCAGCACGCGGTCCATGACGGAGTTCGCGAAGGCGAAGATCTCGTCGACGGTGGCATCGGGGTGAGCCTCGATGTATTTGGCGGTCTCGACGACAACAAGCGACTGGCCCACCGAGACAAAGCGCGTGTCCATGGAGTAGACGTAGTCGCGACCCTTGGCGGCGATCTTCGATGATTGATGCGAGCAGGTCGTGGCCTCGGAGTACGCAAGATGTAGAATGGTCGCATCGGGCTGCTCGGCATGGATACGATCGTACACGTGAGCAAAATCCGCAGGCGCGCAGCCACTGGTCTTGGGCATCACGCCAAACTCGTTGCAGCGTGAGTAAATCTCGAGCGGATCGATCGAACCGTCCTCGACGGTCTCGTCACCAATCGTGACATGCATGGGCACGCGCACGATGCCGTAGCGTTCGCAAAGCTCCGGCGTCACATCCGACCCAGACTCAACCACGATTACATACTTGCCCATTCTTATCACGACCCATCTCGACATTGGGTTTTCAATACATGGCACGCGCCGCCGCACTGTTGCACAACAGCGTCCAAGCGCCAAAGAGACGCCGCCCCTTGCACATAACAAAGGACAGCGTCTCCCTGGAAAACTCCGTGCTTATCTAGGATTCTACACGGTTTATTAAGGAGGGTTACTTATTCCGCAAACGGTCGTTATATGCGTTAAACGGTAGTTGGCCGCGGTAACTGCGACACATTCCGCCCAGCAAGTCCAATCGTACTCCATGCACGGTTAATGCACGAGGCGGTAGAAATTCATCGATACCGCACCCTCGGCGTGCAGCTCCATCGCCGGAACCGCCGGCGAATAGATACGGCTCGTAAGTGCTGCCTCGCCGCCATTTGCAAAAATCTCGACCATCGTAGTGTCCGAAAGCACGCGTAGGTCGCGAAGCTCGCCGAGCTCAATCGACCTCTGGTCGCGCCCATAGCCTTCGTCACCCATATCGAGGGTAAGCATCCCGTCCGTATAACGCACAAAGACACCCTTGCGGATTTCGAGCTCGACCATCTTGGCGCCCTCACAGGAAACCACAAGATCAAACAGGCGGCCCGGCTCCTCAACGGTTTCACCGCCTGTCGCGCGAACGCAGTCGCCGCGCATCTTCTCAATCTCGTGCGCCGGCTGCTGACAGAACTTACCATCGCGTATGCTCAGCTCTCGCGGCACCGTCAACGCGCACTGCCACCCGCGTGCCACCGTCGGGTTTTCTGCCGTCGCATCGGGGCAACCAGACCACCCGATCATCAAACGCCGACCCGCAGCATCCTCAAAGGACTGCGGTGCGTAGAAATCAAAGCCGGCATCGACCATCGGGGGCATGCCCTGCCCGGTGATCTTAAAGCTCGGCGCCTCCCAATCGGCCTCGATGGAGAACCACACGCACTGGTGCGGATTGCGGTAACGCCAACCATCGGCGGGCACGCCCTGCGGACAGCAAACGAGAATTAGCTCGCCATCAAGCTCAAATAGATCAGGGCACTCCCACATAAAACCAAACTTCTCGCCCAGCTCAATGCGCGTCGCATAGCTCCAGCCCTCTAGATCGCGTGAAGTATAGACAAGCACGCAGCCGCGGTCGTCTTTCGTACGAGCGCCCAAAACCATGTAGTAGATACCATCGTGCTCAAGGATCTTGGGGTCGCGTACGTGCGTACCGATATCGTCGGGGTAATCGACCGGCCCAACAGCCATATGCTTCTCGCCCAATTCGTCAGGATTCTCGGCAACCATATGAATTTGGTTTTGCTCACGGCCCGTCAACACGTAGTCGTAATCATCGCGGTCAAAATACTTGACGTTACCGGTATAGAAGTAGTGAATCTTGCCGTCGTGTACAAAGGCAGAACCAGAATACGCTCCGCTCGAATCCAAATCGGAATCGGGGAACAGCACAGGGCCGCAATTCTCGTACGTCACAAAATCCTTTGTTGTCAGATGATTCCAAAGCACTGGACCGCCATGCGCAGCATCGAATGGATCGTATTGGTGATAAATGTGATACGTATCACCGATCTGCACCAAACCGTTGGGGTCGTTGAGCCAGCCAAGCTCAGGCTCCACATGGAACAGGAGCCTATCGGGGTCGGACGCGATGCGACCTGCCGTCTCATCCTGTCCGGCACGCCACTGCTCATAGTCCGTGCGCGTCACCTTATTTTTTTGATTAAACATCGCCATTGGCTTTCTCGTCTATAGGGAAGGACGCTCGACTCACACGAGCCGAACGCCCTTCCTCAAATGGACTTATCCTCAGATTACGCTGAACGGCTCAACTAGAAGCTAACGTCGAAGCCAGCGCCAGCGCCCTCTTCATCGGTGGTCGGCACGCCCTTTGCCTTGTTGTAGGCAAAGATCAAGACGATCGGCACGATAAAGGCGATGAGATTGCCGACCACATACCACACGAGCGTCTCGGGCGTAACGATGAGCAGGCCAAGCACACCGGTCAGACCCTGACCGATAGCGCGCACCTCAAAGAGCTTCACGAAGGCACCGCCGCAGCCTGCACCGATGCAAGCGCAGACGAACGGGATGATCGAGTAGCGCATGTTTGCAGCAAAGATTGCGGGCTCGGAGATACCGACCAGCGTCGGGATAAAGGACGACATGCAGATGTTGCGCTCTTTGGAATGCTTCTTGTGAATGAGATACATGCCGATGGCGCCGCCGCCCTGGGCGATGATGGAAACCGACCAGATGGCCTGGATGTAGTTGAAGCCGGTCGTGGCAACGAGGTTGGCCTCAATACCCTGGATGAACTGATGTGTACCGGTAACGACGAGCGGCTGCAGGAACGCGGCGAAGACAAAGGCGCCAAAGACGCCCATCCTGTTGTACAGGACATCGATTACGCCAGCGAGGACGTCGCCGATCAGGTTGCCGAGCGGGCCGAACACGGTGAACAGGGCGACGTTAGCAAGAATCAGGGTAACGGTCGGGACAAAGACGAACGAAACGACCTCGGGGATGTACTTCTGGGCAATCTTTTCGACTTTGGCCATAAACCAGGCAGTCAGGATTGCAGGGAACACGCCGCCCTGGAAAGCAACCATGGGAATGGAGAGCGGACCAAAGTTCCAGTACTCAGCACCCGTCGGGTCCATAACGAACGTGTTGCGGTTCATAAGGCTCGGGTGAACCATGACGATACCGACGAGGATGCCCAGAATCGGGTTACCGCCAAAACGCTTCACCGCGCTGTACATAACCAGGACAGGCAGGTAGTCAAACGTGGTGGCGATAATGGCAAAGAAGCTTGCGAGGTTCTTGAGGAACTCGCTGTGGTCGGCAAGGCTGCCCTCCATGCCGAAGAGGCCGTTGGCAACGATCAGCGACTTAAGGCCGATGATGATAGCAGCGCCGACGAAAGCGGGAATGATGGGGATAAAGATGTCCGAGAATACCTTGAGGACCGAGAAGAACTTTCCCTTCTTGTCCGCCTCGGCGCCCTTGACCTCGGAAGCGCTGATCTCCTTAACGCCCGTCAGAGCCATAAACTCATCGTAGACCTTGTTGACGGTACCGGTACCGAAGATGATCATGAGCTGGCCGCTGTTGTACAGCACGCCCTTGACGCCATCGATGTTCTCGAGCTCGGCCTTGTTGTACTTGCTCGTATCCTTGAGCACCAGACGCAGACGCGTAACGCAATGCGTGGCGCCCTCGATGTTCTCCAGACCGCCGACGTTATCGACGACTTGCTGAGACACTACTTTGTAGTCCATGTTCCTCTCCATTCCTTTACGAAATCATAAGACGTTTTGATGCCATTACAGAGACGCGATCGTTGCATTTGCGCACTTGAGCGTACCGTCGGTGACCGTCAGCGCCACACCCTGGCCCTGCTTATTGCAGAAGCGAGCGTTAAGCGCAACATCATCGACAAAGATGGTCGCGATATCGTCGTCAACGACCAGGCGCACATGATGAGTGCCCTCGCCCTTAAAGAACAACGGACGCTCGAGGCCCATGTTGTTGACCTGGAACCACGGATACTGGGGGGCCGCCGTAAACTCGAGCTTGCCCTCACGCAGGTTGGCGCGGAACTCATAGGCAAGACCGGACTCGGCGTCCTCGGCGAGCTTCACCGAGAAGCCGGCAGCGTCACCGGCGAGCTCGATGTCGGCGTCGAGCATATAGGTGGAACCGGCATCCGCGGCGAGCACCTGCTCGACCTTGCCCGACTCGCAGGAAAGCTCAAAGACCTCGACTGCCTTAGCCTCGCCAAAGGCGCCAAGCATGCTGTCAGGAAGCTTGGTGCCGAGCGTTCCGTCGGCACGCTGAACGATCTCGAGAGGCATAAAGGTGCCACCCCACAGGTAAGAGCTGGGGTCGCCGCCCTCGTCACGCGTAGGAACCCAACCAAAGAGAACGCGGCGCTCGCCGTCAAATGCGGTACGCGCGGCATAGTACGCGCGGCCATCGAAGGAATCGTCCGCAGGAGTGATCCAAGGACCGTTGATAGAGCGAGACATGCGGTAACGGGTCTTGTTGCCATCACTGTACTCGGAGAACACCAGATACCACCAGTCGCCCATCTTAAAGAGATCAGGCATCTCGAACATGGTGTACAGGCCCGGATTCCACCAGTCGCCCTGGAACTCCCAGGTATCCAGGTCCTTGGAGGTGAACTTGACCAGACGACCGGTCATCAGACGCTTGTCCTCGCCCACACGCGTGCCGAGGATGAGCATGTACTCTTCGTTCTCCTCATCCCAAAGCACAAAGGGATCGCGCCAGTTGCGGTCATCGTAACCCTCCTGGGGCGGAAGCAGCGTCTCGGCGATGTTCTTCTCCCACTTGACGGCGTCGTCACTCGTTGCGTGAAGAAGAACCTGCTTCATCAAGCGTGCCTTGACCTTATCGCGATTGCAACCAGTGTAGAGCGCATGGTACTTGTCGCCCACCTTAAACACCGTGCCGGCATAAACATACTGGTCGACTTCCTCGTCGCCGCCACGCTCAAGGCTCTCGCCAAAGTCTTTGTAATTGACGAAGTCCTTGGTTGTCGCGAGTGCCCAGCCAAACGGCTCTCCGAAAGGTCCGGGGTTTCGCGTGTCACGCTGATGATAGAGATAGAACGTGCCGTCCTCGCCGTACGGCATGATGTCGCCCACCCAAATTCCCTCAGGCTGGTAATACACCTTGTGCATCCGAGACTTCCTTCCCACGTGATACTAACTCGGTACAACTGCAAGATATGTCAATCGTTTTCATATGTCAAACGTTTTCACACCAATACGTCTTTTCGCAGTTCCAGTCGTCGGCAAACGGTTGACATATGCCGGCGAACGGTCATCAGAGGCGTTTGAGGAATTCTTTTGGCACGGGATGAACTACGCGGTTTTGCCCTCAATGAGTTCAACGGGGAGCTTGGTATTCGATTCGGGCTTTTCACCGTTAACAAGAGCGATGATGGATTGCGCCGCGAGCTCTCCGATGCGATCGATATCTTGACGAACGGTTGTTAAGTCAGGCATAAACGTCATAGTGCGGCGGGCGCCATCCGCGCCCACGACCTTAATATCGTCCGGAGCGCTCAAGCCGCGCTGCTTCATCACGTTAAGACAGATAGCCGCCATCGTGTCGTCTCCCGCAAAGATGCCGTCAATATCGGGGTTCTCATCGAGGATCTTCGCAACGACCGCACTCTTTTCGTCATCGGACTTAACGAACTCGACCTCACGGACAAGCGCGGGCAAACCGGCCTGCTCCACAACATCGTGGTAGGCATCGGTACGCTTATTGGCAGGCATGCGCATGCGGCTATTGTTGCGCAGGCACAAGATGCGCGAACACCCGTCATCAATCAGGCGACGCGTGGCAAGTTCGCCGATGCCATAGCTGTCGCTCGCAATCTGAACAGAGGCCTCGCCAAGGTCGCAGTCGATACCAACCAGACTCAAGCCCATCTCGGCATACGCCTCGGCACCGATATTAAGCGAGTTGACGATGACGCCATCAACCATATTGCGTCGAAGCATGTCGATATAAGAGCGCTCAAGCTCGGGTCGATTGGCGCTATTGCACAGCAGCATCTTAAAACCGTTTTCGGCCAGGGTATGCTCAATGACTTGAACCACTTGGGCATGAAACGGACTGCTGACATAGGGGACGATCATACCGATAAGATTCAGGCGACCGTTGAGCATGGCACGAGCGATATCGTTGGGCGTATAGTTGATGCGCTTCATCGCGGCATGGACCTTATCGCGGGTCTCTTGGCTAATATAGCCACGATTATTAAGCACACGAGATACCGTAGTAGGCGAAACCCCCGCCACCGCCGCAACTTCCTTGATGCCAGGCTTAGCCGTATCCTTAGAACGAGCACTCTCGCGAGCCATAGCACCCTCCCCCATCAACATGTCATACGTTTACATACGAACAAAGCATACCCCAACAAGAGCGGGAAGACGGTAAAAGTACAAGTAAGTAAACGACTCATCCAAATAATTAGGAGAGTTCCCCCTAAGGGGTGACTACACAGGACCCCAGCCGGGGCTGTTTGGGCTACCTCCCAAAACATTCCGCACTGATATTTTCTGTATTGAAGACGTCGATGATGCACCCGTAT
>UQUL01000058.1 GCA_900544235.1 uncultured Collinsella sp. | reverse complement strand
GACACGCATAAAAAGCCTCCCATTTCTCATGTCCAAGAAATGGGAGGCAGTTCACGAATCACATTCCGGGGGCTCTGCAATGCGTTGAGTTGCGCGGAGCCGGCTATGCTGCTTCGCGCCCAAGCGATGTCTGCGTCAGGCGCGTTACTCGGCGTGAGCGTAATCAACCTTGGCGCGGCGGGCGGTAGCCTTCTCCCAATCGCTGGTGCCCTCAAAGACATCCTGCTTGTAGGGATTGCGGCCGAGCTTCTTGGCACGGTAGGCGATGTAGATGATCGCGGCGACGTTGGCGATCAGTGCGGCGATCGAGACCGCGGTAGCGGCGCCGGGGTCGAGTGTGGAGTGGGTCACAAAGATGGACTCCTCCTGGAAGTACGGGAACACCTGGGCAAACATGCACCAAATGGCCAGCGTAAAGGCGCGGTTCTGGATCCAGCCGCCCTTGTTCCAGATAAAGGCGGCGACGGTGGGCGCCAGCAGCAGCGCAAAGCCGCAGAACCAGGAGTGGGTGGGCAGGCAGTTGTAGGTGTAGCAGAAGTTCCAGATATCGTAGGCGATAATGTAGACCCAGGTCATATCGGGCCACAGCATGTCGGTCTGATCCTCGGAGGCGTAGACGCTCCACCAACCGGTCATGCAGAAGATGTTGATGATGCCCGCGATGCCGTTGAACACGTTGTTCCAGCCGGCCAGCTGCGTGGCGCCCTCGGAGGTGACCCAGGTGGACTCGCCCAGGACAAAGAAGTGATAGGCGCTCTCGAAGTCGGACACGACGGCGATCATGATGTTGATGGCGACGATCACAAACGGCCACGCGCGGAACCAATGCGCCTTGCCGATCTTTCCCCACTGGTACTTAATGGCAATGAAGCCCCAGCAGCCGGCGAGCGCCGCGTATACCTTGGCGTAGTGGAACCAGCTGTTCTGGTACACATGGGTGGGGTTGGTGAGCGCCCACTCGGCACCCTGCGAAACGCCCACGGCGATGGCGACGCAGTAGATGGTCATGGCCAGCGGAGCCACGCCAAAGATGATGGCCGCGCCGAGCTTGGTGCGGCGGCCGACCTCGTTGAGCACGATCAGGCCGATAAAGACCATGGCCCAGCCGGCCCAGTGGATAAGGGTGTCGCTACCCCAAACATCGAACAGCATGCTGCTCTCCTTTCACACGCCCGCGGCCCCTCTTCTGATCGCGGGCAGTTTGGCCAAATGTCGTCAGTTCTGGGGCTTGCGCTCCGGATACTTGGCGGTATAGCCCTCGATGTGGAGTGTCGAGGCGATGATTTCCTTGACCGTTTCGTCGGGCACATCGGGGTGCGTGCGGATATACATCAAAAGGCCCATGATGAGGGTGTAGAACGTCTCGTAGACATGGTCGATGCGTAGCTCATGATGGGCGACAAAATCCACTACGGTGGTGTCGCAGATATACTGCGCCACGCGCTGGACCACGTTGTGCAAAAAGCCGCCGTAGAGCGCGCCGCTGCTCGAGGTAAGCGTGCTCGGCAGCTCGTGGCCGCTGGCGACCAGGCGCTTAAAGAGCGGGGCGACGGTGTCGAGCGCGCCCTCGATATCACCGACGGTGCGGTCGGCGTTCCACCGCTCGAGTTCGGAGATAAAGCCGTCGATCGCCTCGTCCATAACAGCGGTGACGGCGGCGTCCATGTCGGCGAAGTAGTGGTAGAACAATGAACGCGTGCAGCCGGCTCGCTTGGTCACGGCCGATACCGATAGGTGGGACACGCCCAGCTCGGAGCTTACGGTGCGCACGGCATCGAGGATCTCGCGACGGCGTTCGTCGCCCGTCAGGCGCTTTGCCGCGCTATCGGATGCGGGGACGGCATCGACCACAGAGGTACCTGCTGTGTTGTTGCCCATGTTTTGCCGCCTTTCATCCTCTTTTGCCTGACCGTTCGCCTAACAGTCTTGAATATTGTTGACGGTTCGTCAATACTATTTTTGACACAATGTCAACAATGGCGGGTGAACGGCATGGGGCATGCCCGGCCTGCAAAAAAAGAGGGGCGCTGCGGCTTCGTCGGGCTGTGGCAAGAGAAGGGACAACCATGATTCTCAACGGACCGGGGATTAGCTACACCGAGCCCGACATCGGTTCGGAGTTCGTGCCGCCGCTGCCGGAGCATCCGCGCGAGGCCATCGTCAAGCTGTGCGAGCACTGCACCAACCGTCTGCTGCATCGCGACGAGCTGTTGGGCTACGAGTACTGGTCGTTTGCCGAGGCCGCGACCGACGAGCAGGCCGAAGTGCTCTGCAAGATGAAGATGCGCCGTCCCTATACGCTGCCCGAGATGGCCAAGCTCACCGGCATGCCCGAGACCCAGATCGAGAAGATGCTCGACGACATGAGCTACACGGGTCTGCTCGAGTACAACTGGGAAAACCCCGAGCGCGCCAAGCAATGGGTGTTGCCCATGCTGGTGCCGGGTTCTGCCGAGTTCCTCAACATGCGCGTGAGCCAGCTCGAGGAGCACCCGGTCTATGCCAAGTTCTTTGAGCAGGCGTCCAAGGGACCGCTGTCCAAGGCCACGCCGATGGTGCCGCCCGGAGGCGCCGGCATCGGCATGCACGTCATTCCGGTCGAGAAGGCCATCGACGCCGCGAGCACCTCGGTGCCGATCGAGCATATCGAGCACTGGCTCGACAAATACGATGGCAAATATGCCGCTAGCACCTGCAGCTGCCGCGCGAGCCGTCGCGTGATGGGTGAGGGCTGCGCCGACGACCCCGCCGACTGGTGCATTGCCGTGGGCGATATGGCCGACTATGTGGTTGAGACCGACCGCGGCCATTACGTGACGCGCGACGAGGTCTACGACATCCTGCGCCAGGCCGAGGACAACGGCTTTGTGCACCAGATCACCAACATCGACGGCGAGAACAAGATCTTCGCCATCTGCAACTGCAACGTCAACGTGTGCTATGCCCTGCGTACCTCGCAGCTGTTCAACACGCCCAACCTGTCACGCTCGGCCTATGTCGCCAAGGTCGAGAAGGACAAGTGCGTGGCCTGCGGTCGCTGCGTTGAGGTGTGCCCGGCCGGTGCCGCCAAGCTGGGCCAAAAGCTCTGCAGCAAAAAGGCCGGCGGCCGCGTACCCGAGTATCCGCGCCAGGAGCTGCCCGATGCCACCAAGTGGGACCACACCAAGTGGTCGCCCAACTACCGCAACGATAACCGTATCGAGACGCACGAGTCCGGCACCGCGCCCTGCAAGACGGCCTGCCCCGCGCACGTTGCCGTCCAGGGCTACTTAAAGCTCGCGGCGCAGGGCCGCTATGACGAGGCGCTGGCGCTCATCAAGCGCGAGAACCCGCTGCCCGCTATCTGCGGCCGTGTGTGCAACCGCCGCTGTGAGGATGCCTGCACCCGCGGCCGTGTGGACGCCGCCGTGGCTATCGACGAGGTCAAGAAGTTTATCGCCCAGCGCGATCTGGATGCCGCGACCCGCTATGTTCCGCCCGTGGTGACGCCAACGCGCGCCGGCGGCTTCGATCAGAAGGTCGCCATTATCGGTGCCGGCCCGGCCGGCCTGTCCTGCGCTTTCTACCTGGCCGAGAAGGGCTACAAGCCCGTCGTATTCGAGAAGAACGAGCGCCCGGGCGGCATGCTCACCTACGGTATTCCCAGCTTTAAGCTGCAGAAGGATGTTATCGAGGCCGAGGTCGAGGTCATTCGCCTGATGGGTGCCGAGTTCCGCTATGGCGTGGAGGTCGGTCGCGACGTGACGCTCGATGAGCTGCGCGCGCAGGGCTTTAAGGCCTTTTATGTTGCCATCGGCTGCCAGGGTGGCCGCCTCGCCGGTATTCCGGGCGAGGATGCCGAGGACGTGACCGTAGCCGTCGACTTTTTGCGCGAGGTCAACAGCGGCAAGATCGATACCCTGTCCGGCCGCACTATCGTGGTGGGCGGCGGCAACGTGGCCATCGATGTTGCCCGCAACGCCTGCCGTCTGGGCTCCGAGCATGTTGAGATGTTCTGCTTGGAGAGCGAGGCCCAGATGCCCGCCAGCGAGGAGGAGCGTCGCGAGGCCATTGAGGACGGCGCGCACATCAGCTGCGGTTGGGGTCCCAAGGAGGTCCATCTGGACGAGACCGGCCGTGTGTGTGGTATCACCTTCAAGCGCTGCACGCGTGTCTTTGACGACAAGGGCCGGTTTGCGCCCGAGTACGACGAGAACGATCTGCGCCGTGTCGATGCCGACCGTGTCGTCATGTCGATTGGCCAGTCCATTGTGTGGGGCGACCTGCTGGCTGGCTCCAAGGTGGAGCTCGGCCGCGGCCAGGGTGCCCTTGCCGATCCCCAGACCTACCAGACCGCCGAGCCAGACATCTTTGTGGGCGGCGACGTCTACACCGGCCCCAGCTTTGCCATCGACGCTATCGCCGCCGGCCACGAGGCCGCCGTGTCCATCCATCGCTTTGTGCAGCCGGGATCCACGCTCACCATCGGCCGCAATCAGCGCCGCTACACCGCGCTCGACCGCGACGACGTTGTGCTCGAGAGCTACGACAACGCGAGCCGCGAGGTTGCGCATGTGGACCGCGAACGCGAGACGGCTGCGCCGTTTAGCGAGTATGTTGAGACCTTTACCGAGGAGCAGGTGCGCGCCGAGACCGCCCGCTGCCTGGGCTGCGGCGCCTCGATCGTCGACCCTAACAAGTGCATCGGCTGCGGCCTGTGCACCACCAAGTGCGCGTTCGACGCCATCCATCTAGATCGCGACCGCCCCGAGTGCTCCACGATGGTCAAATACGAGCAAAAGCTCCCAAGCCTCGGCAAGTATGCTTTGAAGCGCGCCATCAAGATTAAGTTCGGTCGCAAGTAAGTAGTCATAACGGGAACGGCGGAAGGAAATAAATGCACGAGCTCGGAATCGTCTATCACATCATTCGTGATGTTGAGAATGTGGCGCGCGCCAATGGCGTGCGTCGCGTTTCGAGCGTGACGTTGCTGTTGGGCGAGGTCTCGGGCGTCGTTCCCGACTTGCTGCTCGACGCTTGGCGCTGGGCAGCAGATAAAAAGCCTATCGCGCAGGGTGCGGAGCTTATCGTGGAGCCCGTCGAGGCCGTGACACATTGCGAGGCGTGCGGCTGCGACTACGCGACGGTCGAGCACGGCAAGACCTGTCCCCATTGCGGTAGCGGCGAGACCTATTTGCTGCAGGGCCAAGAGGTCATGATCAAACAGATCGAGACCCCCGAAGAGGATCCGGCAGACGCTGCTCCTGACGGCCTCTCCGACGCCCCCGATGCCGTCGACGCCGCCAACCCACTCCACATCGCCTAGGATTCCCTATAAGTTGCGGTGAAATAGTTCCTAAATCCAGCCTTCTGGCTCTTAAACAAGAACTATTCCACCGCAACTATTTTGAGTGGTTTCATAGACCATAAGTCACGAAAATAGTCAAGCCATGTCTGTTTAAACAAAATAGCGGCAGTACAAGCGCATTCGCGCTTGCCTAAAATCGATATTAATGAACAGCCTGCTTGTATCTGTAAAATGCTTGGCTTGATGAGCGACGCCTTGTCGTGTAATGAGTCAAAAAGCAGTAACGTAATCAACTTGTAACAAACCTAGACGTTTAAACAAATAATCCAACCTTTTGCGGATTTAGCTATAATTCCACAAACCAAACAGCTATACTCCTTTCATGTCGTGTAGGAAATACGTAGACAAAAAGGAGGTTATGTGATGGTAAGTATTGTTCTTGCTAGCCACGGGGACTTGGCAGCTGGAATCAAGCAGACGGGCTCGATGGTCTTTGGCGATCAGCCGTCTGTTGCCGTGGTCTCGCTCGAGCCGAGCATGGGCCCCGACGACTTCCGTGCCAAGGTCGAGGAAGCAATCGCTTCCTTCGAGGACCAGGAGCAGGTGCTCTTCCTCGTTGATCTGTGGGGCGGCACGCCGTTCAACCAGATCAGCGGGCTCATCGAGGGCCACGATTCCTGGGCTATCGTCACCGGTGTCAACCTGCCTATGCTCATCGAGGCATATTCGCAGCGCTTTGACGCAAAGAACACTGCACATGCGATCGCAAAACATCTCGTGACTGAGGCTAAGGCTGGCGTGCGCGTCAAGCCCGAGTCTCTGGAGCCCGAGGAGAAGAAGCCGGCTGCGGCCGCCGCTGCTCCTGCAGGCGCCATCCCTCCGGGAACGGTCATCGGCGACGGGCACATCAAGATTGCCCATGTCCGTATCGACACCCGTCTGCTGCATGGTCAGGTGGCCACCACGTGGACCAAGCAGATCAACCCCAACCGCATCATCGTGGTTTCCGACGGCGTTGCTCACGACGAGCTCCGCAAGACCATGATCGAGCAGGCTGCCCCTCCGGGAGTCCATGCCAACGTCGTGCCCATCAAGAAGATGGCCGAGGTCGTCAAGGACACGCGCTTTGGTGACACCAAGGCCATGCTGCTCTTTGAGAACCCGCAGGATCTGCTCAAGGCCATCGAGGCCGGCGTCGACATCAAGGAAGTCAACATCGGTTCCATGGCTCACTCCAAGGGCAAGGTCGTCGTCACCAACGCCGTCGCTATGGGCGATGACGACGTCAAGACTCTCGAGGCCCTCAAGGCCAAGGGCGTCAAGTTCGAGGTCCGCAAGGTTCCTTCGGATTCCTCCGAGGATCTCGACGCCATGTTGAAGAAAGCTAAGGCCGAACTGGCCGCTCAAGCATAGTAAAGGAGGGTCCGATATATGTCTGCAATCACTATTCTGCTTGTTGCGATTGTCGCGTTGCTTGCCGGTATGGAAGGCATTCTGGATGAGTTCCAGTTCCATCAGCCGCTCGTGGCATGCACGCTTATCGGTCTCGTAACCGGTCACCTTCAGGAGGGCATCCTCCTGGGCGGTTCGCTCCAGATGATGGCCCTTGGCTGGGCTAACGTCGGCGCCGCTGTCGCGCCTGACGCCGCTCTGGCCTCGGTCGCTTCTTCGATCATCATGGTGCTCGCCCTCAACGGTGGCGCCACCGATTCGGCCAAGGCCGTTACCACCGCTATCGCCGTCGCCGTCCCGCTGTCGGTCGCTGGTCTGTTCCTGACCATGATCTGCCGTACCATTGCTACCGCTATCGCTCACGCCATGGACGGTTGCGCCGAGAAGGGCGACTTCTCCGGCATCGAGCGCTGGCAGTATGCTGCCATCCTCATGCAGGGCCTTCGTATCGCCATCCCGGCAGTGCTTCTGTGCGTCATCCCGGCCGAGGCCGTTACCAACGCGCTTAACGCTATGCCCGACTGGCTGTCCGGCGGCATGGCTGTCGGCGGCGGCATGGTCGCTTCCGTCGGTTACGCCATGGTCATCAACATGATGGCCACCAAGGAGACCTGGCCGTTCTTCGTCCTCGGCTTTGTCCTTGCTGCCATCCCTCAGCTCACGCTGATCGCCCTTGGTCTCATCGGCATCTCCCTTGCCCTCATCTACCTTGGCCTTAAGGATCTGGCCAAGCAGGGTGGCGGCATGGGCGGTGGCTCCGGCGACCCGCTCGGCGACATTCTGAACGATTACGAGTAGGAGGGGAGTGATACATATGGCAGAGAACAAGATTCAGCTCACCAAGGCTGACCGTAAGAAGGTTTGCTTCCGTCATCAGTTCCTTCAGGGCTCGTGGAACTACGAGCGTATGCAGAACGGCGGCTGGTGCTTCGCAATGATCCCTGCGATCAAGAAGCTCTACACCAGCAAGGATGACCAGATTGCCGCTCTTAAGCGCCACCTGGAGTTCTATAACACCCACCCCTATGTTTCCGCCCCCGTCATTGGCGTTACCCTCGCCCTCGAGGAGGAGCGCGCCAACGGTGCTCCGATCGATGACGTCGCCATCCAGGGCGTCAAGGTCGGTATGATGGGCCCGCTCGCCGGCGTCGGTGACCCCGTCTTCTGGTTCACCCTTCGCCCGATTCTGGGCGCTCTGGGCGCTTCCCTGGCCATGTCCGGCAGCATCGTCGGTCCGCTGCTGTTCTTCTTCGCGTGGAACATCATCCGTTACGCTTTCCTGTGGTACACGCAGGAGTTTGGCTACAAGGTCGGCTCCTCCATCGCCAAGGACCTCTCCGGTGGTCTGATGGGCAAGGTCACCGAGGGCGCTTCCATCCTGGGTATGTTCATCATCGGTGCCCTGGTCGAGCGCTGGGTGTCCATTTCCTTCACCCCGATCGTCTCCACGGTCAAGCAGTCTGCTGGCGCCTTTATCGACTGGGCTAGCCTGCCCTCCGGTTCCGAGGGTATCAAGGAAGCGCTGACGATGTACAACTCCGTCGGTGCTACCGCCCTTGATCAGATGAAGGTCACCACGCTTCAGGCCAACCTCGATCAGCTCATCCCCGGCCTTGCCGCCGTGTGCCTGACCCTGCTGGTCTGCAAGCTCCTCAAGAAGAAGGTCAGCCCGATCGTCATCATCCTGGCTCTCTTCGCCGTCGGCATCATCGGTCGCTTCTGCGGCTTCATGTAAGCACGCTTCGGCTTAAGACCGAGAATTGCTAGGCAAGGGCTTTTGAGCCATTGAAACGGACCGCACCCGGTGGGTACACTGGATGCGGTCCGATTGTTTTATTTGGAGGGCGAGGCGCGCATGGCGCAATCTCAGAACAGCACGGTCGATCTGGCAACGCCGGCAACCTGCCTGATGGGGCTTACCAGCCACGGTAACGTGATGGTGGGCAATAAGGCGTTCGAGTATTACAACGAGCGCAATCCCGAGGATTATATTCAAATCCCGTGGGACGAGGTCGACTATATTGCCGCCGAGGTTTTACGCGGCACCAAGAAGATCACGCGTTTTGCCATCTTCACCAAGGACAACGGTCACTTTACGTTTTCGACGCGCGACGACAAAGAGACGCTTCGTGCTGTCCGCAAGTACGTCGACGAGGATAAGCTTGTGCGTTCGCCCGACTTTATCGATGTGACGGCCAAGGGCGCCAAGAGCATCCCCTCCGTTATCAAAAACCTCTTTCACAAAGGCAACTAGTCGTTGGGTAGTCGTTGGGGAAATATCATCCCGGTTTGAGCGCCTATTCTGGGATGCAGTTTCCGGAACAGGCTCAATTGGGAAACCATATCCCGTTTCGAGCTCAAATTCCGGGTCGTAGTTTCCTAGAGAGGCCCCATCCGGAAAGCCCGTCCCAGATTTCGTCTGGATAGTGGGACACGCTTTCCGGAAGGCTGTTCCACCGTAACTTCGAAGAGTGGCTATGCGCTGCATGGCAGTGGCGCAAATCTGCTACACTAGTACAACATGCCTCCGTAGCTCAGGGGATAGAGCACCGCTCTCCTAAAGCGGGTGTCGTGCGTTCGAATC
>UQUL01000057.1 GCA_900544235.1 uncultured Collinsella sp. | reverse complement strand
CCTTGCGGCGTAGTTCTTATTTAAGCCGTCCAAGTTTTGGGGTGCAGTTCATCGTTCGCGTTCCGGGGGCCTTTTGCTGCCGCGAGGATGCGGCCGAACGATGCGCTCGAGTTAAATCGGATCTTATATTTCGCACGCGCTTTATATGGCTCCATTTTTGGGTACAGTGTTGTCCCGATATTGAGCTTGGGGGATATATGAAAGATGAGACGATGGGCCAAGAGGATGCGGCCCAAGATGCAGAAGCTTGCGCTGAGGCCTTGGAGAGCTTAGACCGGATTTCACTCGATGAGATTGCGTTTGACGATTCGGGCGTTGATGTGCAGGATGAGCCGGAAACCGAGGCGCAATCCGATGATCAGGATGCAGGCGACGTTGAGCCTGCCGAGGATGAGGCAGATCACGAAGGCACCGAAAGCGAGGCCGACGACCAGCCCGAATCCGACACGAGCGAGGAAACCATCTTGCTCGACAGCTTGCCGGCCGAAGATTCCCTGACCCGCGAGCTTCCCGGCCTGGGCTCTGCGCCTGCCGTGGACGAGACCATCGCCATGGGCGATATCCCCCTACCGTCCGTTCCCTCAGCACGCGAGGCCGAGGTTCGCCATCGCAAGATGTCGCCCAAGCGCCGCAATCTGATGGTCGCCGGTGTCGTGGCCGTCGCGCTCGTCGCCGGCGGTGCAGGCTATGCTGCCTGGAACGGATATCAGCAAGAGCAGGCTGCCGCTGTCGCCGCCAATGCCCACACGATGATGTCGGTGCAGATTGGCGTGCATGCCGCGGGCCTCGACTGCTCAACTGGCTCCAAGATTCCCGTGCAGGTGAGCGGGCAGGATTCTGACGGCTCTTCTGTGAGCGAGACGCTCTACGTTGACGAGCATGGTCGCGGTATTAAGCTGCTGCCTGGCGATTACACGCTCTCCATCGCCGCCTCCCCCATCGCGGCCGACGGCACCGTCTACACCGTCCCGACCACCAAGGCGCAGGTCACCATTAAGAGCGATGGACAGGATTTAAGTGCCCAGGCCACCTTTAAGATCAAGGTGCCTTCGGCCGACACGGTGACTGACGACCAGATCGATGCCGCCGCCAAGTATGCCGAGGAGGGCGGTGCGAGCTCCGCCGCGGCTGCCAAAGTGCTCCAGCAGGCAGCAACCGCGCGGCGCGACGCCGCCGTCAATGCCGTGAGCGCGCAAAAGGCACAGGCGTCCCGTGATGCTGACGCTCGCCACAAGGCAACCGACCTCTACCAGCTCGATATTCCCGTCGAGTGGTACGGCAAGGTCGCAACTTGGCAAAACGGAAGCACGCTATGCATCTATCTGGGCGACGACGCCAATACGCCGCTCGTGACGCTCGTCGCGGTGCGCGAGGGCGAGAGCTTTACGCCCGATGAAGGCGATACGGTTTTGGGTGCGGCCAATCTAGGCAACGGTTATACCGTCTACGCCAGCGGCCCCGTCTATCCGTACGTGGTGCCCCAGACCATCAACGGACGGACACAGAACCCCGTGTCAACCTACCCCATGGACACGGCCATTGAGCTTGTCGAGCTTACGACCGGCAACCGCTACACCTATAGCCAGATCAAGAACGTACTGGTCGGTAAAGACGGCAAAGCCGACGCCGCGACCAAACTCGAGACCGACTACCTCGCCCAGATTCTCCTGCCGAGTATCAAAGCCCAGGACTAGCCTGGCGCAGCAAGGTGCTCCCCAACCGTGATGAAGGAGCCAGGAGGTCTTGACCCCACAGGTCCATAGATGATTAGGCAAGGAGCCACTTCCATGCGGGCATAACGTGTACCACACCGTGCTCGCATGGAATATCGGTCTGTTCATCCATGGTAACGATTGCCGACTCGCCAAGATCGAACTGGGCCATCGAGGCATCAAGCGCGGCAATTTCGCGCTCGCGCGTTTTCTCACTTGCCATATCCACACTCACCTGAATCAGGCTATAAGCCCGCATGAGAAGCGCGTCCCCAGCCACAAAGTCCACCTCATGGCTTTTGCTCTTCTCTTTGATCAGCAGGCGGCAGACCGAGCCGACCCTCACCGCGGGAGTCCTTCTTCTTAGCGCGTTGAACACTGCGGTCTCGAGCCTCTGACCCTGATCCAATGCCGATGCGGGAGAGAATGCTCCAAACATCGCAGGATCGACAGCGTAGACCTTAGACGCAGACCGCATGTTATTTGCCAGTGAACGCGTGAACTCCGGCACGGAGAACAGCAGATAGGCATCCTCGTAATACTCAAGTAAGTCGCTGAGCGAATTACGACTGACGGGTATCTGCCTGCTCTTGAACTCGTTGTACACTTTGTTCACTGACAGCTCTCGTCCCGAAGATGCCATACACCGCGTTAGGAACAGCGATGCCAGGCGAGGGTTCTTGACGTCGTAACGCTCAATGACGTCCATAGCGACCGTTCGCGAAGCATATTCCTGTAGCAGCTGAATCGCGTCTGCGGGCGTCTGCTCAAGCGTCGCGATGAATCCCCCTCGTTCAAGATATCCGATCAGATGATGTCGAAGCAGCGCTGCATCGCTTGGGGAAAGGGTCGCATCTGGCTCGGGAACGCTCCCCGTCTTATATCGAACGTATTCCGAAAAACTCAACGGAAAAAGCTCTCGCACAAGAGAACGACCCCTGAACTCGCTCTTAAGTTCTGAGGACAGCATCTTAGAAGAAGATCCCGTCACATAGACGGTCGCTTTCTCCGTATCGACTACACGCCGCAGAAACGCACCCCATTCGGGAATTTCCTGGATCTCGTCAAAGAAAATGTAAGCGCCCTCGATTCGAGCAGCAGGATACAGCGCATAGAACGTGTCGAGCACGTCCGCCAGCAACGATGGCTCATACGGGCGCAAGCGCTCATCCTCAAAATTGAAGTAAAGCATCCGGTCAAGCTCGACGCCCCGGCTCTGAAGCCGCCGCATCTCCTGATACAGGCGATACGTCTTTCCACAACGGCGGGCCCCCACAATCACATTTACGATGTTGTCGCGCTTTGGCTCCTGTGGGTTTCCTAGATCAAGGTCTCGCTCAAAGACCTGCGGAACCCCCTGCTGTTCAAAGTCCTTTATTTTCTGGGCGATCAAGTCGTTGAATGCCATGATTCTCCAATCTTGCTCTCTAGCTAATCAAAATTATAGCGATTCTTGATTAATTAGAGAGCAATATTATGTCTGACTTGATTAACACTTAAGCAAGTTTTTTCACTATTACTGCTCGAAGGATGCCGAGTGGCTGAGAGGACAACCAAGCTCGAATGCGACTCCCTGGACAGTCGATTTGGGACGGGGCTTTTTTGACTACCCTCCCCCTGTAGAAAAATCCCTAACGCAGTTGCGGTGAAATAGGGGCTATTTTTGCTGGTCAAACCGCAAAACAGTCCCTATTTCACCGCAACTTTTTGGTGGCCTTTTTGGTGGCACTCAGCGCCAGGGGTCGGCTTCGAACATTGGCTCGCGCTCGGGGCGGCGATCGCTGTAGGGATCGTAGCCGTCGTCGTCCTCGTTCTCGGCACGGATGCAGGGGTCGCACGGCTTGGGTGCCGGTTTCGGCGCGGGCCTTGGTGCGGCGGGTGCGGCATCGGTCGCCGGCGCACTTGTCTTGATCTCGTCTTTCATCTGCATAGCTCCTTGCATCGCATCCGTTCAACATTATCGATTGTCGCACGAAAAAGGGCGGCGGACCCAATTGGATCCGCCGCCCTTGGCGTTTAGAGACGGCTGGCAGATTTTAAGGCATGTCCCATAAATCTACTCGGCGTCGGGGACCTCGTAGGTGGCCGCCGGCGTGTTGTCGCACACGACGGTAAAGCCGCCGTCCTTGTCGGCATCGACCGTCACCTGATCGCCCTCGCGCACCGTGCCGTCGATGATAGCGGCGGCGATGGCATCCACGACCTCGCGCTGAACCAGACGCTTGAGCGGACGGGCGCCAAAGACCGGGTCCAGGCCGCCCACGGCGAGCATCTGCTTGGCCGCCGGGGTGATGGCAAGCGTCATGCGCTCCTTGGCCAGACGCGCGCGGACGTCGGCGAGCTGGATGTCGACGATCTTCTCGATCTGCGCCATACCGAGCGGATGGAACACCACGATATCGTCGATACGGTTGAGGAACTCGGGACGGAAGGTCTGAGCCATGGCAGCGTCGACCTGATGGCGCATCTCCTCCTCGTCCTTACCGGACAGATCGGCGATGGCCTTGGAGCCCACGTTGGACGTCATGATGATAATCGTGTTCTTGAAGGACACCTGGCGACCCTGGCCATCGGTCAGACGACCGTCATCAAGCACCTGCAACAGCACGTTAAAGACATCCGGATGAGCCTTCTCCATCTCGTCGAGCAAGATCACGGAGTACGGACGACGGCGCACGGCCTCGGTGAGCTGACCGCCCTCGTCGTAGCCCACGTATCCCGGGGGCGCACCAATCAGACGCTGGACGCTGAACTTCTCCATATACTCGGACATGTCGATACGCACGAGCGCACGCTCGTCATCGAACAGGCACTCGGCCAGCGCCTTGGCGAGCTCGGTCTTACCCACGCCGGTGGGGCCCAGGAAGAAGAAGCTGCCGATGGGCTTGTCCGGATCGGAGAGGCCCGCACGGCTGCGACGCACGGCCGCGGCGACAGCGGAGACCGCCTCGTCCTGGCCGATGACGCGCTTATGCAGCTCACCCTCCAAGCCCTTCAACTTGTCGAGCTCGCCCTGCATCATCTTGGACACGGGCACGCCGGTCCAGGCACTCACGACCTCGGCGATCTCATCGGAGGTCACCTGTTCGTTGAGGCCCTCGCCGTCCTGCTGCTTTTGCGCCTCGAGCGCGGCCTCGGAATCCTGAATCTGCTGCTGCAGGCCCGGAATCACGGAGTAGCGCAGCTCGGACGCACGACCCAAATCGCCATTGCGCGTCGCGCGCTCCTCTTCGCTCTTGGCCTCGTCGAGCTGCCCCTTGAGCTCTTGCACGTGGTCGATGGCGTTCTTCTGGTTGAGCCAGCCGGCCTTTTGCACGTTAAGCTTTTCCTGGACCTCGGCAATCTCCTGGCGCAGGGCCTCCAGACGCTCCTTGGAGGCGTCATCGGTCTCTTTCATGAGCGCCTGTTCCTCGATCTGCAGCTGGGTGAGCTGACGCGTGGTGGCGTCGATCTCGACCGGCATGCTGTCGAGTTCCATGCGCAGGCGGCTCGCGGCCTCATCGACCAGGTCGATGGCCTTGTCGGGCAGGAACCGGTCGGCGATGTAGCGATCGGAGAGGTCGGCGGCGGCCACGAGCGCGCTATCGGTGATGTGCACGCCGTGGAAGATCTCGTACTTCTCCTTGAGACCACGCAGGATCGAGATGGTGTCCTCGACGGTAGGCTCGCTCACCATAACGGTCTGGAAACGACGCGCGAGCGCCGCATCCTTCTCGATGTACTTGCGGTATTCGTCGAGCGTGGTCGCGCCGATCGCGTGCAGGTCGCCACGGGCGAGCGCCGGCTTGAGGATGTTGCCGGCGTCCATAGAACCCTCGGTGGCACCCGCGCCCACGATAGTGTGGAGCTCATCGATGAACAGGATGACCTTGCCCTCGGACTTCTGCACCTCCTTGAGCACGGCCTTTAAGCGGTCCTCGAACTCGCCGCGGTACTTGGCGCCGGCGACCAGCGCGCTCATGTCGAGCTCGATAAGGTCGCGGTCGCGCAGGGTGCTCGGCACGTCGCCGGCCACGATACGCTGGGCGATGCCCTCGACGATGGCCGTCTTGCCGACGCCCGGCTCGCCGATGAGCACGGGGTTGTTCTTGGTGCGACGGGACAGGACCTGGATGGTACGGCGAATCTCGTCGGTACGGCCGATGACCGGGTCGAGCTTACCGGCGCGGGCAAGGTCGCAGATATTGCGGCCGTACTGCTCCAGCGCCTCAAACTGTGTCTTGTCCTCGGCGGACGTCACGCGGTCATCGCCGCGCAGCTCCTCGTAGACTTGCTCGATGCGCTCCTTGGTGACGCCGGCGTCGCGCAGCACGCGGCCCGCCTCGCCCTTGTCCTCGGCAAGCGCCATCAGCAGATGCTCGGTCACCACAAAGCTGTCGCCCATCTTGGTGGCCTTCTTCTCGGCTTTTTCGATGACGCGGACGAGCTCGTTGGACAGACCCATCTGCTGGCCCTCGCCCGAAACCTTGGGCGCGCGGTCGATGGCATCCTGCGTGGAGCGTGCGAGCTGAGCCGGGTCGGCACCGATGCGCTCGATGATCACGGAGATATTGCGCTCGCCGGCACCGAGCAGGGCGGACAGCAGGTGAATCGGCTCCACCGCGCCGGCCTGCGCGTCGGCAGCCGTGCTCATGGCGGTCTGCAACGCCTCGCGCGACGTCATTGCTAGCTTATCGATTCTCATGGAATCACCTCTCTTGGGGTGGCCGCCCTACGGGGCGGCTTCACGTTGTTCGAGAAGTATTGTTGCCAGCTTTGTACGATCTTATACACAAATCTAAGTCTCTATATATAAGATTTTCTGAGTGATTGAGAGATAGGGGTAAAGATGTCGGCCCGCCGCCGCACAGGTGCGCTACCGTCTCAATCTGTAACATCTATCGACCGTTTCTGGCTCCAGATGTTACAAATCGAGACGAATTGTTCAGCGGCACCCGTTTGTCTCAATCTGTAACATCTACTCGGCAAATAGAGCTCTATCTGTTACAAATCGAGACGAACAGAAGACACCCGAATCGAAAATCTAAATCTGTAACACCGGGCCCACTTTTAGCGGCCAAGGTGTTACAGATTAAGACAAATCGAGCCGCCACAAAGGCGCCTGTCCCCTTTGTGGCGGTTTTCGACAAAAAGAAGCCGCCCCGATAACAGAGGCGGCATCAAGCAAGTCCATTTCTTAGCGTCCCTCAAGACCCAACGAGAACGCAGCGATGGAATCGAGAACCGACAATAGCCCGTTCGCACAGATAGAGGCAGAGATTCAAGGTCAAAGTCCGGCTTAAACGGCTTAGCTATCGCACGTCACATTGTTCTCGTCGTCCCCCTATCGTATTTATAGTGCTTATAGTGAAAATAGTGAGTTTAGTGAGAAGAGTATCGCTCAAAACTCGTGGACTCAATTATTGACCTCTCGCCCAGAATGAGTGGGACAAATATTCCTATTAGAGGTCAAATCGAAGCCCAATAGGGCATTTTCGCCCCGTCATTTCGACCGATCGCTTTCTTTTGAATATTGTCGTAAGCTGGTATCACTTATCTTTATGAATGCATACTGTTTGCGAGGTACCCGCCGTGAAACGCTCCACCTATATCGGCCTGCTCGTCTTAGCGTTTGCAATTACCGCAGTCGGCGTGGGCATTATCTATCTCGCATTTCTCCCTGCCTCGGCAACGCAGGCGGCGGTTGAAACCGTAAGCTACCCCATCGAAATCCTCACCGATATCATCAAACCCGATTCAATCACCGTCGATTTCGACGGTACGCCCGCAGCGCTTGGGGTCAGTAACTATCCCCGAATCGAACTTGGAGCCACGCGCTATACCCAAGATGAGCAGCTTATCGGCAAGGCAACCAGTTTACTCAAAGGCAAGACGTTTAAGCGATGGTACGGCGCCGCAATATATCGAGCCAAGAATGGCCAAATGGTTGGCGGGTATTATTCGACCCTTGAGCTCGATGCGGCAAACGGGAGCAGATTGTGCAACGTCTCATACGACCCCGGCTACGTGGACAATGAAGGACCGGGGGTCTATATCTCGGATGGCGACGTAATCTACGTCATGGAGGGCGACCAGACGGCAGTCGTCGATTTTATGGATCGGTGTACCGAAGATGCCTACGAACAAACTTGCGAGCCCGATCCGCAGACAGCGCGCAACAGTGGCTCGTCACGCACTTGGCTATTTGACGATGAAATAACCTGGACCCCATCGAAATAAGGTCCCGCCGGGCAGGCAACTTTGTGGTGGTCCCGGTCAATTATTAGCGCCCCTCAAGACCCAACGAGAACGTCGCGGTAGCCCCGGCCACACCTTTCCCTCGGGCGACCCTCGCGAAGCGCGTGAGCACGAGGGAAAGGTGTGGCCCCGGGCGGACAATTAAGTGCGTTACTCGGCAGCTGCCTTGAACTTGTTGTAGTTGATCAGGCAGCCAGCCTTGACGATGGCACGCTCCTCTGCCGTCATATCGGCAATGTAGAGCTCAATCTGCTCGACCGCACCATCGGCGCGCACCACGTAGGCGGCGATGCCCTTCAGGTCGCCATCGAGCGCGGCGCGGATACCCGGCACAAAGACGTAGTCGCCCACCTCAAAGTTGGGCTCGGCCTCCATCTGGAAGGGCACCATGCCCCAGTTCATCACGTTGGAGCGATAGCGCTTGGTGGCGTACTCGTGGACGATGTTGGCCAGGCCGCCAATTACGCGCTGGCAGCTCGCGGCCTGCTCGCGGGCAGAACCGTCACCGGGCTTTTTGGCATAGAGCATGGAGCCGTACTCGGTCGCCTTGGCGTCTGCCGCGACGCCCGCACCGGCCAGCGCCTCAAACACGCTGGCAAGCTCGGCATCGATTGCCGCCAGGTCGCCTGCGGCCTCACCGGCCACGCGGCGCTTCTCCACGGCGTCGACCTCCTTGGAACGACCCACGTAGGCCGGATCGCGACGGCTGAGCGTAAACTCGGCCAGACCCAGCGGGTTGGAGCGGAAGGAACTCGTCTCGCCCGAAGGAATAAGCTCGTCGGTCGTGGTGACCGGGTCCATGATCTTGGAGCACACCTTAAGCAGGATGTCGTCGCCGAGGGGCTCCATCGCGGGCCACGGCTTGATGTTGGGACCCTCGACCAGCTCGTCGGCAGGCTCCGCCTTGCCAAAGCCCCAGTACACGCGCTTCTTGTACGGCGCATCGTCAAAGGTGTACTCGCAGGCCTCGTCCCAAGTCTCCTCGGGCAGGTCGGTCGCCGGCGTCAGGATGCCGCCGTTGGCAGCCGTCGCCGCAATGGAGCGGGCGTCCATCAGGGCCACGGCGCTCAGCTGGCCATTACCCGGCTTGGAACCCTCGCGGTTGGGGAAGTTGCGCGTGGTGTGGCGGATCGAAAGGCCGTTGTTGGCAGGCGTGTCGCCGGCGCCGAAGCACGGGCCGCAGAATGCCGTGCGCACAATCGCGCCGGCCTCCATAAGGTCGTAGATGTAGCCGCGGCGTGTAAGCTCGAGTGCCACGGGCTGGCTCGTGGGATAGACCGACAGCGAGAACTCGCCGCAGCCGGTGTTAGCGCCCTTGAGCACGCGAGCAGCCTGGACCACGGAGTCGTAGTTGCCGCCCGAGCAGCCGGCGATAACGCCCTGCTGCACGTGCAGCTTGCCGTCGACGATCTTGTCGAGCAGGCTAAAGTGTGTCTTGCCCTCGCCGATCTTGGCGGCCTCGAGCTCCACCTCGTGCAGGATGTCCTCGAGGTTCTCGTTGAGCTCGTCGATCTCAAAGCCATTGGAAGGATGGAACGGCAGCGCGATCATGGGCTTAATGCTCGACAGGTCGACCTCGACGCAACCGTCGTAGTAGGC
This sequence comes from uncultured Collinsella sp., assembly GCA_900544235.1. Taxonomy (GTDB): domain Bacteria; phylum Actinomycetota; class Coriobacteriia; order Coriobacteriales; family Coriobacteriaceae; genus Collinsella. The sequence goes on along the minus strand of UQUL01000057.1, from coordinate 1,155 downwards.
AACATCGGCGGGCTTGAGCTCGCGGTAGTCGTCGCCGCGGCCGTGCATGGTCAAAAACGCGTGTGTGTCCTCGTCAGTTGCCCAAATGGAGGAAAGGCAGGTGGTCTCGGTAGTCATGACGTCGACGCCGTTGCGGTAGTCGGTCGTCATACTCGCGATGCCGGGGCCCACAAACTCCATGACCTTGTTCTTGACGTAGCCCTTGGCAAAGACGGCGCGGATGATGGCGAGCGCCACATCGTGCGGACCGACGCCGGGGCGTGGGGCGCCCGTGAGGTAGATGGCGACGACGCCGGGATAGGCAACGTCGTAGGTGTCGCGCAGCAGCTGTTTGGCCAACTCGCCGCCGCCCTCGCCCACGGCCATGGTGCCCAGGGCGCCGTAGCGGGTGTGCGAGTCGGAACCCAAGATCATCTTGCCGCAACCGGCGAAGTTCTCACGCATAAAGGAGTGGATGACGGCGATGTGCGGCGGGACGAAAATGCCGCCGTACTTCTTGGCCGCGGAAAGGCCAAAGACGTGGTCGTCCTCGTTGATGGTGCCGCCCACGGCGCACAGCGAGTTATGGCAGTTGGTGAGCACGTAAGGCAGCGGGAACTGCTCCATGCCCGAGGCGCGCGCCGTCTGGATGATGCCGACAAAGGTGATGTCATGGCTCGCCATGGCATCGAAGCGAATCTTGAGCGCCTCGGGGTCGCCGGACGTATTGTGTGCCTGGAGAATCGAATACGCGATGGTGCCGCGCTTGGCATCCTCGGGCGTCTGCGTAATACCGCGCTCGGCGGCCTCGGCCGCAGGCACAACCTCGCTGCCGCCGCGCAGGTAGATGCCGTCCTCGTACAGCTTGACCATACTGTCTCCCACTCTGCCCAAAAGATTTGGGCGCATAGCATACATTCGTTCAATATCGTGCCATAGAACGGTTGCGAGTGGGTTACGAATCTGCGCGTTCACTTTATCTCAGTAAAGTAAAGGACGAGTCCCTTGCATCACTCTCCTGACAAGGAGTGTCCCAAAGTGCCGGCACAAAAGGAACGTCCCCAAGTGCCAAACTACCCTACTCCGGCAACGCCGCAGGTAGAGGACGGACAGCGAGCGACGTCCAGAGCGAACAAGTTGGCATGAAAAAGGCAAGGCATAGACCTTCTGGTCATG
>UQUL01000056.1 GCA_900544235.1 uncultured Collinsella sp. | reverse complement strand
GCCGTACGCTTGGACTGAGAAGGGGGAGGCCTCGCGGCCTCCCCCTTTTTGCGTTTACCGGGCATAAATGACTCATTTACGCCAGACGATTTAATTCTTTTTGGTATTGAGCTTTTATTTAAAGAAAATAAAACGAATAACAAGGGCAACTGCTATGGCTGCAATGATCAAAAGCAGGATTGTCAGTCGATGCTGCTTGCGTCGTTTACTTGACGAAACGAAGATTGATTTTCCCTGTTTTGGCGTTTCGAGATAGCGAGCCGAATGCGTCAAGGTTTGCTTTGGTCGAGGACCTCTTTGTTGATGAGCGGCGGATGCTTTCAGTGGCTCATCACTAGCTGCGCTGTTTTTAGATAATGGTGCGTCTTTTAGATATACAGGGTCTCCCGAGGCGACGCCCATATGTTTACGTCCCGTTTGGGCATCCTCGAGTGTTTGATATCGATTTCTCGTCACATACTCGGGCTCATGATCATTAATGGGCTCTTGCGAGATGTGGGGGCGATGGAACCGTGGCGGCTGCGTGGAAGTATCTTCCCCCTGCGTCTGCATTAACATTTTGCTCTGGCTTTGTTCGTCCATGATGCCCTTTAGCTCGTTACCGACAACGTGTACGCGCTCATTGTAAGCCCCCCCGTTATTTGTAGCTGAGAACATACTCGTTAATTAAGCTCTGGTTCAAAGAACCTTAACCTTCCTAAAACCTGAGTCATACGCACTTAGATATGCTTATAGTACTGGACTCAAAAAACTTTATAGTCGATGTATATATGAGCACTGGGTGGGCATATATAAGAGCGTCAAAAGAAGTCCCAGTCACCTGGAAGATGACTCGGCAGTCCTATAAAGGAGTGGTAAACATGGCAAGCATGGTTCCTTATCGTTCGGTTTTTGGCGTTCGTCCCTCTGCAAGCTCGCTGTTCGATCTGTTTGATGATATGAGCGACCTAGCGAACAGCTCGATTGCTTCTAAGGCGTTTCCCGTTGACGTTGAGGATAAGGGCGACGGCTATGAGGTCAAGGCCTATCTGACCGGCGTTGCCAAGGACGATATCGATGTCGAGCTTAACGAGGGCCGTCTGTCCATTAGCGTGAATGTCGAGGAAGACGAGGAGAACGAGGGCAAGAACTTCCTGCAGAAGGAGTTCAGCTCGTACAGCGCGACGCGTGGCGTGTATCTTAAGGACGCTTCGAGCGAGGGCCTCTCGGCTAAGTACGCTGACGGCATCCTGACCGTTACGGTTCCCAAGATCGTCGAGAAGAAGAACGTTACGAAGATCTCCATCGAATAACTTCGTTGGTGTTCTTCGCTATTAAAAGACAACAAAAGGGGCTGGGAAGCGATTCCCGGCCCCTTTTGCTGTTTAGGACAGTCTATTGAATGGTTGCTGGCCGATACTGGCTTGCGGGGCGTATCGAGAGTTTTCGCGATCCTTGGAGAAGGGTGGCGGAGCTGCCGAGCTCGTCATCCAGGGTTGCGGCTAGAGCTTTGGCATAGCTTTTGACGGTAAGGCTCGGACGATTGTTGTCTTGGCTGATATGCATGGCAATGAGCTGTTCGGTGCGATCGGTAACAAGTTCGCGCGCGGCTTCGGCGGCTTGGCCGTTGGAGAGGTGTCCCCTTGCAGACAGGATGCGCTCCTGAAGAAAGCGGGGATATTCTCCCTCGCGCAGCATGGTCACATCGTGGTTGCTTTCGAGCGCGAGGACTCGACAATCTTTGAGGGTGTTCATGGCTTGGCTCGATAGCTCTCCGGTGTCGGTAGCAAAGCCGATGGAATCATCGAGGGCGTCGAATCGAAAGCCGATTGGATTTATGACATCGTGTGATGTTGAGTAGGTTTGCACGTGGATGCCGGCAATGGATAGGGTGTCACCGGGGTCGAATTCCTCGACAGGCAGATGCGAAAGATTTTCTTTGCTCGAAAGTGTGCCCCTGCTGGCAAAGAGGGGACCGTGCCAGTGCTTGCACCAGACATCGAGACCCTTGATGTGATCGCTATGCTCATGAGTAATGAGAAGAGCCGAGACGTTGTCTGTCGAGAGTCCCAGTTCTGCCATGCGCTTTAATGTCTCGCGGCGAGACAGTCCGTCATCGACCATAATGAGCCCCTGCGGGCCCTCGATGAGTGCGCAGTTGCCTTTAGAGCCACTGCCGAGGATATGAAGGTGCAGACGAGACATAAGATTCCAAAGGATACAATGGGTGCGGACGAATAGAGGAGGAAGCAAATGCCTACGGTATCTCAGCATTATGGACACCATGCCGTGCCTGGGGCAGTCGATGAGACCCGGACGAGGCAGCAGGCTGCTCCTGTCGTGCTCATGGTATCAGGCGGCGCGGACTCGACGGCACTGCTTCTTATGGCGTGCACATCAAAGCTGGATATCCAAGACGGACGCGGTGTTGCCCCCATTGCTCGCGAGCGCCTGCATGTGCTGCATGTAAACCATCATCTGCGCGGCAAGGCGTCCGATGGCGACGAGGCCTTTGTGCGTGAGCTCTGCGCGCAATATGGTTTACCGCTGTGTGTGGAGCACGCTTATTTTGATGGGGAGTCGGGCAATATTGAGGCCGCGGCCCGCGAGGTGCGCTATGCCGCGGCGCGGAGGTATGTTCGCGAACTCTGCGCCCAGACGGGGGCACCGCGAACGGCGGCTCGTATCTGCACCGCGCACACGTCTTCGGATCGCGCGGAAACGTTTTTGATGAACGCGATTAAGGGTTCGGGGCCCGCTGGTCTATCGAGCATTCCTCGCCGGAGGAATATCGTGGTGCGTCCCTTGCTCGACCTAACTCATGGCGAGCTCGTGGGCTATCTACAGGTACATGGTCAGCCGTGGCGTGAAGACGAGAGTAATGAGGATATCTCGTATCTGCGAAACTACGTGCGCCATCGGGTAATGCCAGTGGTGGCACAGCGTAATGCGAGCGTGTGCAAGACGATTGGCGCCGCCTGTGAGATCTTGGGTGACGAAGACGCGTTTCTATCCCAGCTGTCGGCGCAGGCGTTTCGAAGCTGCCTGCGCAAGGAGGCGGCGGGCGCGCTAGTGCTCGATGCCAGACGCCTTGCTGCGGCCGAGGTGGTAATCGCGCGGCGCATCGTGCGACTGGCGATCAAACGCATCGATCCGGGCGCTCGTCCAGAGATGCGACATGTGGAGCGAGTTCTTTCCTGCGTTGCCGAAGGCACAGGCTCGGTCACGCTTCCGGCGGGAATTGACGCGCGCGTCGAGTTTGGCATGCTAGCGTTTAAGGCGCCGGCGGCTCGTGAGGGGCTGGTTGCGGACTGGATTACCATACCCGGTCGTTTGCCGTTGGGCGGGGGGCGCATGCTGGTCGCAGAACCGATGGCTGTTGAGCCGGGATGCGATATCGTGCGCCGCGCCCGTGAGCTTGCGGCTGCCGGGGAAGTGACAGCTTTGGTAGACGCGGCTGCCCTGGGTTTTGCCGACAGCGATAGTGAGCGGATCCTGGCGGGCTCGCGTGGCGAGATCCCTGCCGAGGCGCGATTGGCGCGCCTGTGGGTGGACGGTCCCGCGCCGGGAGACGTGATGTGCCCGTTAGGGATGAGTGGCCGAAGCAAGAAAGTATCCGACTTGCTAGGTGAGGCTCGCATTCCCGTTTCCGAGCGCGCCGGCGTGCCCATGGTGAGGACGGCGCCGGGGGGTGCCGTGGTGTGGGTCGCCGGAGTTCGCGCGGACGAGCGTTTTAAGTGCACGGCCGCAACGCGCGTGGCATATCTGCTCCGCGTGGTCGATGCGGAATAGCGTCCCACGCCTGCTATTCTGTGCGACGTTGACGGTATTCCCGCGCTGATGGCGCACGGGCTGGTAAATTTACCCCGTGCGCTGCTAGAATGTGTAGTTCGCGTCCATACGGCGGTGTGTGGGCGATAAGCACAAGAAAGGGTTGTCATGGCTTCTCAACATCCGGATATCGAGAAGGTTCTGTTTACGCAGGAGGATATCGACGGTATCGTCTCTCGCCTAGGCGAGCAGATTACGCGCGACTACGCGGGTAAGGATCTGGTGCTGATTGCGGTCCTGCGCGGCGCCGTGGTCTTTATGGGCGACCTGATGCGTAAGATCGAGCTGCCGACCAACATCGATTTCATGGCTGTTTCGAGCTACGGCGACGGTGTGAAGTCCTCGGGTATCGTGCGTATCATTAAGGACCTGGATATCGACATCCGCGGTCGCGACGTGCTGATCGTCGAGGACATTCTGGACTCGGGCCTGACGCTCAAGTATCTGATGAAGAACCTCGAGAGCCGCAAGCCCGCTTCTCTGGAGGTCGCCGCCTTCCTGTGGAAGGACGTTGAGGACCGCGTCTCGGCCATCACGCCCAAGTATGTTGGAACCCATTGCCCCGATGCCTTTGTGGTGGGCTACGGCCTCGACTATGCCGAGCGCTATCGCAACCTTCCGTATCTGGGCATTTTGAAACCGGAGGTTTATTCGTAAGATGCCCGACGACCGTAACGATAACAATTCCCAGACTCCCCGGGAGCCTAAGATCCCGGGGATGCCCGGAGGCAAGAAGCCCACGCGTACGGGCTGGCTGTATTTTATTTTGGCTTGCGCGCTTCTGGGCTACGCCTTCTTTAACATGGGCTCCGGCTTTGCCAATTCCAGCAATACCGTTAAGCTCGCGACGAGCGAGATGGTGAGCGCCATCAAGCAGGATCGCGTCGAAGATCTGACCTATACGGTTCAAGACGGAAGCGTGACGGGTCATTACTGGAAGACGAAGAAGGACAAGGGCGATACGAGCGAGCTCAAGAGCTTCTCTTCGACCTATGTCGGCTCCGATTCGCTTGCCGAGCTCATGGCGGAGCACCCCGATACCAAGTACATCGTCAACACCAACGATCCCGATTTTTGGGCCGACTTGGCGATGAGCGTGCTTCCGACGATCGCCCTTATCGCCATCATGTTCTACTTTATGCGCCAGATGATGGGCGCCAACAACAGGAACATGCAGTTTGGCAAGACCAACGCCAAGACCAACGAGGCCACACGCCCCAAGGTCAAGTTTGAAGACGTTGCCGGCGTGGACGAGGCAGTCGAGGAGCTCGAGGAGATTCGTGACTGTTTGAGCGATCCGGATCGCTATCGCAAGCTGGGCGCCAAGATCCCGCGTGGCGTGTTGCTGGTTGGCCCTCCGGGCACCGGTAAAACGCTGCTGGCCAAGGCCGTTGCCGGCGAGGCGGGCGTGCCGTTCTTTAGCATCTCGGGTTCCGACTTTGTCGAGATGTTCGTAGGTGTCGGCGCCAGCCGTGTGCGTGACCTCTTTAAGGAGGCCAAGTCCCAGGCCCCGTCGATCATCTTCATCGATGAGATCGATGCCGTGGGACGTCAGCGCGGAGCTGGCTTGGGCGGCGGTCACGACGAGCGCGAGCAGACGCTCAACCAGCTGCTGGTCGAGATGGACGGCTTTGAGGAAAGCGAGTCGGTCATCCTGATCGCTGCGACCAACCGTCCTGACATCCTGGATCCGGCATTGCTGCGTCCCGGCCGTTTTGACCGTCAGGTTACGGTCGACCGTCCGGATGTGAAGGGCCGCGAGCAGATCTTGCGCGTGCATGCCGAGAACAAGCCGATGGACGAGGACGTTAAGTTTGAGAAGCTCGCCCAGATGACCGTTGGCTTTACTGGTGCCGATTTGGCGAACCTGCTCAACGAGTCTGCGCTGCTGGCCGCTCGCCGTCATCGTTCCGTGATCTCGATGGACGAGGTTGAGGAGTCGATGGAGCGCGTGATTGCCGGACCGCAACGCAAGGGTCGCGTGATGACCGAGGCCGAGCGCACCACGATTGCCTACCACGAGAGCGGTCATGCCCTGGTGGGCCACATCCTGGAGCACTCCGATCCGGTCCACAAGATCTCGATCGTCAGCCGCGGTCAGGCTCTGGGCTACACGCTGCAGCTTCCGCAGGAGGACCACTTCCTCAAGACCAAGAACGAGATGCTCGACGAGCTCGCCGTGTTCTTGGGCGGCCGCGTTGCCGAGGAGCTCATGTGCGATGACATCACGTCGGGCGCGAGCAACGATCTGGAGCGCGCAACCAAGATGGCGCGCGAGATGGTCACACGTTTGGGCATGAGCGAGGAGCTGGGCACTCAAGTCTTTGGCGAGGCGCAGCATCAGGTATTCCTGGGCCGCGACTATGCCGATCATCAGGATTACTCCGAGGAGACGGCGCGCCGCATTGATATCGAGGTTCAGCGCATCATGCGCGAGGCCCATCGTCGTGCTGTCGAGATCTTGGATGCCCGTCGCGATCAGCTCAATCTGATGGCGAAGGTGCTGCTTGAGCGCGAGACTGTCGAGGGCGATGCCGTGAATGCCCTGCTCGATAACGAGTGGGACGCCTACCTTGAGTGCGAGGGCGATATCCTGGCGGCCAAGGAGGAGCGCAATGCCAAGGCGGCCGGCATGCCGACCAAGAAGCGCGCGCCTCGTATGAGCGAGGAGGAGCTGGCGGCTGATGCCGCGGCCTTTGCGCAGGCGGCCATGCAGGAGGATGCCGAAGCCGCATCCGATGGTGCTGACGATGACCATGCCGTCGTCGATGCCGATGCCGATGCCGACACCGACGCCGACACCGACGCCGACAAATAGTCTTTGTGGCGAAAGCCTCCGCGGGGAAACCTGCGGAGGCTTTTTCTTTTGAGCGATATGGGGCTGTCTGTTGATTGGGGACAGACTTAAATGAGCGTTTTCACGCATTTAAGTCTGTCCCCAATCAACATTGCTGCGGCACTTTGCTCGGCTAAAGCGTACAATAGCGCCTATGCGAAAGGGGAACAGATGATCAACGAAACTATGTATGCTCGCGGTGCGGAAAGCTCCATCATCCGTGAGATTTTTAGCTATGGTCTTGAGCGCAAGGCACAGATCGGTGCGGAGAACGTATTCGATTTTTCGCTGGGCAATCCGAGCGTTCCGGCGCCCGCTGCTGTGGCTGAGTCGATTAAGAAGGCCCTGGAGCTGCCGAGCGACCAGCTGCACGGCTACACGCCCGCACCGGGCCTGCCGCAATGTCGTGCCGCTGTGGCCGAATCGCTCAACCGCCGCTTTGGCACGAGCTATGAGGGCAAAGACGTATTTATGACGGTGGGTGCCGCGGCTTCGCTCACCTGCACGCTCAATGCCGTTACGAACCCGGGCGACGAGGTTATTGTTATCGCCCCGTACTTTCCGGAGTATCGCGTTTGGATTGAGAAGGCCGGCTGTACGTGTGTTGAGGCGCTCGCCGATGAAGATACGTTCCAGCTGAGCGTGGACAACGTGCTCAAGGCGATCAGCGATAAGACGGCGGCCGTCATCATTGACTCTCCCAACAATCCGACCGGTGCCGTATATACATGCGACACGCTGACGCGACTGGCCAATGTTCTGCGCGAGGCCAACGCTCAGCGCGATCCCGAGAATCCGATTATGCTCATCTCGGATGAGCCGTACCGCGAGATTGTGTACGGTGCCGAGGTGTCTTGGGTGCCCTCGATCTACGAGCACACCATCGTGTGCTACTCGTATTCCAAGTCGCTGTCGCTGCCGGGCGAGCGCGTGGGGTGGATCTTGGTTCCCAACACCAATCCGCAGGCTGCCCGTCTGATGCCGGCTGTTGCGGGTGCTGCCCGTACGCTAGGTTTTGTATGCGCACCGGCACTCTTCCAGCGCGTAATCATCGATTGCATCGATGAGCCGAGCGATGTCGAGGCCTATGCGCGCAACCGCACCGCGCTTACCGACGCACTAGCGGAGTACGGCTACACCTATGTTGAGCCGGATGGTGCATTCTACCTGTGGGTGAAGGCGCTGGAACCCGATGCGAATGCGCTTTGCGAGCGTGCAAAGAAGTATGAGTTGCTTGCGGTTCCCTCGGACAGCTTTGGTATGCCGGGTTGGTTCCGCCTGGGCTATTGCGTGAGTTACGAAACGATTATCAATTCGCTACCCGCTTGGAAACAGTTGGCGGACGAATATCGTTAAAAGTAAAGCGCTCTGCCTACAATGTTTTACGTGAAACGGGGTTTGGTGTTAAGCCGGACCCCGTTGTCATGGACGTTGTGTCTTTGGGATGGAGTGGTTTTACGACTATCGAAGGCTATGCGTACAATGAATATAAGCGACGGCCGTGCCAGATAAGGAGACCTGATGCCCTACCTGCTTTCTTGTGACATTCATACCCATACGATATTCTCTGCGCATGCATATTCGACCATTGAGGAGAATGTGTACTGGGCGGCAGAGCGTGGCCTGCAGGTGCTCGGATCTGCCGACCATCTGAGCTCTATGGTTACGGCTTGCCCCAATGACCTGCGCAGTTACCAATTCTTTATCAACCAGGATATCTGGCCGCGCATTTGGAGCGGCGTGCTGGTGCTGCGTGGTGCCGAGGCCGATATCGTTTCGCTGGACGGAAGCCTGTTTGGCGAGGACACTCCTGTCACGCTCGATATTGCCGGCGATTCGTACAGCCGTCAGCATTCGCTGTTCGATTTGGTTACGCGAAATTTGGATTATTTGGTTGCAAGCGTGCATAATCCGCAGATTGCCGAGGGCGCGACGCTGGCCCAGACGACCGAGATGTATATCAATGCCCTGGAGCACCCCAAGGTGTTCATGCTGGGTCACACGGGGCGTTCGGGCGTGCCGTTCGATATCGACGAGGTGCTGTTGGCAGCTAAGGCCAAGCACAAGATTATTGAGATCAACAACCATAGTCTTGAACACGGTGTCGACACTGAGCATTGGGCCGTATGCCGCAAGATCGCCGAGCGCTGCGCCGAGCTGGGCGTGGGCATTGGCGTTTCGACCGATGCGCACATTGGCATGGCAATTGGTAAGCTCGATTACGCTCGCAAGATGCTCGACGAGATTCACTTCCCGTTGGATCTGATCGTGACGCGCGATCGCGAGACGCTGCTGCGCGAGATGGCGGCAGCCGGCGTGTGCGATCTGCGCAATGGGATGTAGCGGAGTTTATAAACCAAGCGAAGGGGGCGGCCCAGGCGGGTCGCCCCCTTTCTTGTCCCAAAAATCTACTGAGGTTGGTTAGCGGCGTTCGAGGACCGCTACGGTTTCGGTGTGGTCGGTGTGAGGGAACATGTCGACGGGCGTGATCTTGAGCAGGCGATAGCCTCCGTCGAGAAGCTGATGCAGGTCGCGCTCTTGAGTCACGGGGTTGCAGCTGATATAGGTGATGCGGCGCGGCTTAAGCGCGCAGGCAGCTTCGAGGAACTCGGGGGTAGAGCCGGCGCGCGGCGGATCGATGGAAAGGACATCGACCCGCTCGTTGTTGTCGGCGGCATCTAGGATGTAGTCGGTGGCATCGTCAGCCATAAACCAAGCGCTGCGGGTGAGGCCGTTGAGCTCGGCATTGCGACGTGCATCGGCAATGCCCGCCGGGTTGCGCTCTACGCCGAGCAGCATGATGCCGATACCCTTGTTCTGGGCATCTTTAGCTGCGCAAAGACCGATGGTACCGCTGCCACAGTAGGCATCCATGAGCACATCGCCCTGGTGCAAATCCATGCCGTCGATAGCGAGCTGATAGAGCAGCTCGGTCTGTTGCGGGTTGGTCTGATAAAACGCGGTGGGGGAGATGTCGAATTCGCAGCCGAGCAGCTGGTCGCGCATGCATTCGGCGCCATAGACGATACGAGTCTCCTCACCCAAGATGGCGTTACCGGGACGTCCATTGATATTTTGGGCAACGGTGACGATATGCGGATCGAGCGCCGCGACGGCCTCAAAGAACTCCTGTGCATGCGGTAAGTCACGCTGGGCGGTCACGAGCGTAACCATGACCTGGTCGGTACGCCAACCGCAGCGGATGACGGCATAGCGAAGCAAACCAAGATGCTTGTCCTCGTTAAAGGCGGGAATATGCAACCGCTCAGCTTCGCGTGCGATGCCGTTGAGAATCTGACGAGCGCCCGACGCCTCGACGGGGCATTCGGGTACGGCAACGATCTTGTGTGTGCCGCGCTCAAAGAAACCGCAACGGACAGCGCCCTCCTTACCGGGAGCAAAGGGAGTGGCAGCCTTATGGCGAAAACCGCGCGGCGCAGGATATTTGCCCGGGTCGCCCAGGGTGACTCCCATACCGCGAATAGGATCTACAGCAATGCCTTCACGCTCACAAAGCGAAGCAAAAAGCCCCTCCATAGCAGCCTGCTTGGCGGCGAGCTGCTTCTTATAAGGACGATTGAGCGCCGTACACCCACCGCAAGCTTTCATGATGGAACAAGGAGACTTGGGGTCCACAGCCTTACGCGCAGACGAAGCCGGATCTTTATGCGAGCGCTTGGAACGAGTCTGAGATGCCGTATCCTCGCTCCGACGAGAGCCGGGACGCTTGGCCTTAGCCTTGCCCTTGGCCGACTTACCCTTTGCGTCCTGAGACGACTTGGATTTCTGAGAAGTTTTTTTCTCCTCTGACCCCTCAGCCGCCTCGATCAAAGCACGACGAGCCTTACGCTCCGCACGAGATTCTGCCATCAATAACTCCACTAATTTATGAATTAAAGCTGCAAGTATTGTACCGTGCCAAGCCAGCAGACGATATGCAAGCGGTTTATTCGTGTCAGTGATAAGCCCAACGACGGTTGCCCGCCGCGTGAGGGGTGTGGGGGTTAAGTTTATCGCGAGTTCCGCACGAACAGGAGGCCACTTAATGTGGCCTCCGTCGTGAGCAGGACTGTAGAGCAGGAAA
>UQUL01000055.1 GCA_900544235.1 uncultured Collinsella sp. | reverse complement strand
CGCGCCCTTGAAGTTGAACGTCAGATTGTCCAAATGCGGCCCGCGCAGCGTCGAGTCGTTACGCGGTTTGGTAAAACCGCGTAACTAAATACGCTCCGCGATCTCGTGGATGAGGTAGTCGGTCTTTTCCCAGCCCAGGCACGGATCGGTGATCGACTTGCCAAAGACGCCGCCGTCGACCGGCTGGTTGCCGTCTTCCAGGTAGGACTCGATCATAAAGCCCTTGACCAGCTTAGAGATGGACTCGTTGCGTCGGCAGCTGTCGAGCACCTCCTTGCAAATGCGATACTGCTCCAGCGGACGCTTGCCCGAGTTGTCGTGGTTGCAGTCGATGACCGCTGCCGGATTGGCGTAGCCGGCATGCTCGGTATAGCGCTCAGCCAGGCGCTCCAGGTGCTCGTAGTGGTAGTTGGGGTAGGTGCGCCCATCGAGACCGATGTAGCCACGCATAACGGCGTGCGCGAGCGGATTGCCGTCGCACTCGACCTCCCAGTTGCGGAAGATAAAGCTCTGATGTGCCTGGGCGGCGTAGATGGAGTTGAGCATAACGGTGGTGGAACCGGCGGTGGGATTCTTCATGCCGACGGGTACCGAAATGCCGCTCGACACCAGGCGATGCTCCTGGTTTTCGACCGAGCGTGCGCCCACGGCAACATAGCTCAGCAGGTCAACGAGGTACTGGTAGTTGGACGGGTAGAGCATCTCATCGGCGGTAAAGAAGCCGGTCTCCTCGATGACGCGCAGGTGCATGTGGCGGATGGCCTTGACGCCCTCGAGCAGGTCGTCGGGAGCCTCGGGGTTGGGGTTGTGCAGAAGACCCTTGTAGCCGGTGCCCTTGGTGCGCGGCTTATTGGTGTAGACGCGCGGAATGATGATGAGCTTGTCCTTGACCTCTTCGGCGGTCTTGGCCAGTCGGTTCATATACTCGAGCACCGAATCCTCGCGGTCGGCAGAGCACGGGCCGATGATGAGCACCTTACGTGCGTCCTCGCCGGTAAAGACTTTGGCGACCTCGGCGTCAAATGCCTGCTTTTTGGCGGTAAGCTCGGCAGAAAGTGGCATTTCCTCGCGGATCTCCATGGGGATCGGCAGCCTGCGTTTGAATTCCATGGCCATAGGGGTCTCCTCAATCTATAGAAAGAGCAATAAGCGGATTGTCGAATGCTCGGCATTATCCGCTGTCGCACGCTAAAGTGCAAGCCCTTGTCACCCCGAAACCCACCAAAAAGGGACAGGTTTATTTTGGCAGGTTTTATCTGGGTAAACGTCGGCGGATGCTGGGAGGGAGCGGCGCCGCGCGGGACCCTAAGGCTGTTGTCGGTTCCCCAGGAAATACCCTGTGGGCAAAAAATGCCAAATATGAGTACGGTTGCTAGCTTAGTATCATATTGCCTTCGCAAAATAATAGACATAACAGCAAAATATGTTCATTAACGCAAACACATATAAGTTCGCTATAGGGCTGTTTGATCATTTTAGGGACGCGTGTAAGCCGTGAAAACGGTATTTGGGGCTGTTTTGGCTGTTACTAAAAGGGTAACAGTACTCATATTTGCCATTTTTTGCCCACGGGGCCTCGAAGGGGCTGTCAATCAGGTCCCAGGGGAGGCGGCTCAAGGGCTGTAGAACAAAAACGGGGGGCGCAGGTTGTCCTGCGCCCCCCCGTTCTCGGGCGTTATTCGTTCCCTGCGGCAGAATTTACGCCGCCTCGTCGAACTGCGAGTTGTACAGGTCGGCGTAGAAGCCGCCCTGGGCGAGCAGCTCGTCGTGCGTGCCCTTCTCGACGATGTCGCCGTCGCGGATTACCAAGATCACGTCGGCGTTGCGGATCGTGGACAGACGGTGCGCGATGACAAAGCTGGTACGGCCCTGCATCAGCGCATCCATGGCACGCTGGATGAGCTCCTCGGTGCGGGTATCCACGTTGGAGGTCGCCTCGTCCAGAATCAGCGCCGGGCGGTCGGCCAAAATGGCACGGGCGATGGTCACGAGCTGGCGCTGACCCTGCGACAGGTTGGTGCCCTCCTCGTTGATCATAAAGTCGTAGCCGCCGGCGAGCGTATGGATAAAGTGATCGCAGCGTGCGGCGCGTGCAGCGGCCTCGACCTCGGCGTCGGTCGCATCGGGGCGTCCGTAGCGGATGTTCTCGCGGATGGTGCCGTTAAACAGCCAGGTGTCCTGCAGCACCATGGCAAACTCGCCGCGCAGCGCCGCGCGGTCCCAGTCGCGCACGTCGACACCCTCGACGCGCAGCGAACCGCCGTCCACGTCGTAAAAGCGCTGCAGCAACTTGATGAGCGTGGTCTTGCCGGCGCCGGTGGGGCCGACGATGGCGATGGTCTGGCCGGGCTTAGCCTCGCAGCTAAAGTCGTGGATGATGGTCTTGTCGGGCGTGTAGCCAAACTTCACATGGTCAAATTCCACGTGGCCAGGGCGCTTCTCGGGAATCTGCGCGTCGGCCTTCTGCTCCTCCTCGGGCGCGGCCAGGAACTCAAAGACGCGCTCGGTTGCGGCGGCCATCGACTGCATCGTGTTGCTCACGTTGCCCAGCTGCTGCACGGGTTGCGTAAAGTTGCGAACGTACTGGATAAAGCTCTGGATGTCGCCGGGCGTGGCGTTGCCGGTCAGTGCGAGCTGTGCGCCCACCACGACAACGCCCACGTAGCCCATGTTACCCACCAGGCTCATAAGCGGCATCATCAGGCCCGACAGGAACTGCGAACGCCATCCGCTAATAAACAGACGGTCGTTTTGACGGTCGAACTCCTCGATTGAGGCCTCGGCGCGGTCGAACACCTGAATGACGTTCTGGCCGGCAAAATCCTCCTCGATAATGCCGTTGACGGCGCCCAGAACCTGTTGCTGCTCGCGGAAGTACGGCTGCGAGAAGTGAATCATCACCATCAAGATAATCGCAGCGGCCGGCAGCGTGAGCACGGTGACGCCGGTGAGCGGCAGGCTGATCGAAAGCATCATGACGAGCACGCCGATAATCTGCGTGACAGACGTAATAAGCTGCGTCACGCTCTGGTTGAGCGACTGGCCGAGCGTATCGACGTCGTTGGTGATGCGGCTGAGCACGTCGCCCTTGCTGTGGCCGTTGAAGTAGCTCATCGGTACGACGGCGATCTTGGCGGCAATCTCCTTGCGCATGCGGTAGCAGATCTTTTGCGTGACGCCGGTCATGAGCCAGCCCTGGATCAGGCTGCAGGCAGAGCTCGCCAGATACAGGCAGAGCAAAAAGCCGAGCGTCTTGGCGATCCAGTTAAAGTCGACATCGCCGGTACCGTTGACCTTGGCAACCAGGCCCTCAAACAGCTTGGTCGTAACCTGGCCGAGCACCTTGGGCCCCACAATGTTAAAGATGACCGAGCACACGGCAAAGGCGACGGCGGCAAACACGGCAATCTTGTGCTGGCCGATATAGCCGAGCAGCTGCCTCATGGTGCCCTTAAAGTCTTTGGCCTTTTCGCCACGGCGCATGCCACCCATGCGGCCCATGGGTCCACGCTGACGGGTGGGCTTGGGAATCTGAGTCTTGGTCTCGTCTGCCATTAGCGCTCGCCTCCTTCCGTGACGGCTGCAATTTCTTCTTGGGTAAGCCCCAGCTCCTCGGCGGAAAGCTGCGACTGTGCGATCTCCAGGTACGCCGGGCAGCTGTGCAGCAGCTCCTCGTGCGTACCGGTGCCCACCACGTGACCGTCGTCGAGCACGATGATCTGGTCGGCGTGCATGATGGTCGCAATGCGCTGGGCCACGACCACGAGCGCGGCGTCGGTGACGTTTTTGGCCAGCTCCTCGCGCAGGCGCGCGTCGGTCTTGTAGTCAAGCGCGCTAAATGAGTCATCGAACACCACGACCTCGGGCTTTTTGGCCAACGCGCGGGCGATGGCCAGGCGCTGACGCTGACCGCCCGAGACATTGGAGCCGCCCTGGCTGATGGGGGAGTCGTAGCCGCCCTCGCGCTCGGCGATAAAGTCCTCGGCCTGTGCGATGCATGCCGCCTTGTGCATGTCATCGTCGCTCACCATGTCGCCGGCAAACTTGAGGTTGCTCTCAACGGTGCCCGAGAACAGGCGACCCTGCTGCGGAATATAACCGATACGGCGGCGCAGCTCAGAGAGGGTCATGTCACGCACGTCGATGCCGTCGAGCGAAATGCTGCCGCCCGTGACGTCGTACAGGCGCGGAATCAGCTGCACGAGCGTGGACTTGCCCGAACCCGTGGAGCCAATGATGCCGAGCATCTGGCCGGCGTGCGTGGTGAAGTTTACGCCGCTGATGACGTCGGCGCGGGCATCGGGATACTGGAAGCTCACGTCGCGGAAGGTGAGCTCGCCGCGCGGCGCGCTGGCAGCAGGCAGTTTGGGCGAGACAGGGTCGTTGATACTCGTGGGGCAGGTGATGACCTCTTCCACGCGCTCGGCTGCGACCTCGGCGCGGGGCAGGATGACCGAAACCATGGTGAGGATCATAAACGCCATGACGATCTGCATGGTGTAGGAGATGAACGCCATCATGTTGCCGACCTGCATCACGCCGTCGGACACGCCCTGCGCGCCAAACCAGACGATAAGCACGGTGATGCAGTTCATGACGAGCATCATGAGCGGCATCATAAAGCTCATGGCGCGGTTGGTGTAGAGCTGCGTAGTCATCAGGTCGAGCGACGCCTTGTCAAAACGTTCGAGCTCATGCTCCTCGCGGTTGAACGAGCGGATGGGCATAAGGCCGTCGAGCAGCTCGCGGGCGGTAAGGTTCACGCGGTCCACAAAGCTCTGCATCTTTTTGAACTTGGGCATGGTGAGGCCCATGAGCACGCCGACGACGGCCGAAACCGCGATGATGGCCACAGCGATGGTCCACTCCAGGCCGGTGTGGTTGGCTAGGACGCGCATGACGGCGACGATGCCCATGACGGGGGCCATCAGGCACATACGGATAAACAGGGTTGCGGCCATCTGGATCTGCTGAATGTCGTTGGTGCAGCGGGTAATGAGCGAGGCCTGGCTAAATTTGCCCACCTCGGCTGGCGAGAAGTGCATAACCTTGTTGAAGGTCTCGCGGCGCAGGTCGCGGGCGATGGAGCAGGCGGTGCGCGACGCCACGGCACCGGTCAGGATGGTGGCGACGAGCGACACCAGGCACAGGCCAAACATCGTGGTCGCCATGCGGCTCAGGTACGCGTTCTGCACGTCGGCGGGGTCGATGCCCTGCGCCTTGTACTCGTCCTGCACATAGCTCACGGCGCGTTGGGTCACAATGGAGCCCGACATGGAGCCCATTTTGTCCGCCATTTGGTTGGCACCCTCGACGAGCTTGCCCTGGTCGATTAGGCCGCCTTCAACGCCCAGACGCAGGCTCTTCATGGTGATCTTACCGCCGTCGGCGTCGATCTGTTTTTGCATGTTCTGCGCCGCCGCGGCCTTCTGCTGCATCTCGGCGAGCTGCTCGGGCGTCATCGCCGCCATCTGCTCGGGGGTGGGCATGGCCTGGGCGCCGCTGTTGTCTTTTTCGCTGGACGAGCCCATCATGTCGCCCATGGAGTTGGCGTCGATGCCCTGGTCGAGCGAAAGGACGACAGTCTCGGGCAGGCTCATAATGTCGGCAATCTTGCCTCCATCGGCACGCTCTTCCTCGGTGCCCTTGTACGTTCGAATGCCGTTTTTGTCAGCCTTGCTAAACACGGCCTCCACAGCTTTGGCGTCCTTGGCGCTCATAAAGAGTTCGAGGTCGTCGAGCGATTCGGCGCGAATGGTGTCGGGCACGGGCGAGGCGATGCCGCCTTGCTGCACACCCACGTCGACGATGTCGCTCATATAGGTAGGCAGTGCCAGATCGGCGTTGCAGCTAATTACGATAAGTACGATAGCTGCGAATAGTGCCAGGATATGCTTTTTAAAGAGCTTGAGAATCCTCACTCGGCATCTCTCCTTTCTTGATTACGGTCGATAATTTCGTTGGCACGCCTTAGAAGACGCACCATCTCTTGGGTATCTGTTTCGCCGAGCTGCTCGAGGAAAGCCGCAGTGCGGTTTTCGAATTCCCGACGTTTGATTTCGAGATCCTGGAATCCTTTGTCGGTCACCGTGACGTGTACGCGACGACGGTCGGTCTTTGAGTGCTCGCGCTCGACCCAGCCCTTGGCTTCGAGAGCGCGTAGGATATTGGCGATGCGGGCACTCGAGACCCAGGCGCGATCAGCGAGTTCGCTCGGCGTGAGCGAACCGCCGGCGAGTATGAGGGCGCGCATGACGGCCATTTCGCCGCCGAGGGCTTTGTCCGCAAAGCGCGAAATGCGCTGATGCATGCTGCCGAACTCGGTAAGGAGCTGACGCCCAAGCTCACGGAAATCGGTATCTTCCACCGAAAACCCCTAACACTAGAAACTAATTTCGGTGGAAGATGATACCCCCATACGCGGGCCTCATACAGTGGGCAATATTAAGAGCTCATTAAGACTTAAAATCATTCAATTGCTGAAGCGTTTTAAAGAACTATTATGCACGCGGTTAGGCGAGGGGTTGTCACCACCATGACGACTGGGACTCATATAATCGCCACGTGCGATGCTCCAACTTCCCGCAAGGAGACACCTTACATAAAGGGGGATGGAGTCATGGCATTTGACTTCACGGGTAAAACCGCGATCGTTACCGGTGGCACTCAGGGCATTGGCCTCGAGATCGCCAAGGGTATCGTTGCGGGCGGCGGACACGTCGTGCTCATCGCAAGGAACGCTGCTAAGGGCGAGGCCGCTGTGGCCGAGCTTGGCGAGGGCAACAAGTTCTATCAGCTCGATGTTGCCGATGCGCCCAAGGCGCGCGAGACCGTCGAGCAGATTTTTACGGACCTGCCGCAAACCAACATCCTGATCAACTGCGCTGGCGTCATCAGCACCAAGAAGTTTGACGAGATCGATGACACCGAGTGGCGTCGCACCATCGACATTAACCTCAACGGTACCTTCACTATGATGAACGCCGTGTACCCGCACTTTAAGGCGGCCCATGCCGGCACTATCGTCAACGTGAGTTCCGTTGCGGGCAAGATCGGCGGTGGCCTGCTCGGCACCGCTGCCTACGCCAGCTCCAAAGCAGGTGTTAACGGTCTAACCAAGGCAGTCGCCAAGGAAGGCGGCAAGTTTGGCGTTCGCTGCAACGCCGTGTGCCCGTCGCTCACGTTGACCGATATGACCTCGATTCTCTCTGACGAGAACTCTCAGCGCATCATCAACGGTATTCCTCTGGGCCGCGCCGCCCAGGCCAGCGAGCCTGCGCAGATGGTGCTGTTCTTCGCTTCCGACCTCGCCAGCTTCGTGAACGGCGAGATTGGTGACTGCGACGGCGGCATCGTCCTGGACGGGTAATACCCCACGACGATTGTTCGGCGACGGCTCCTGCGACTCGGGACCGTCGCCTTCTTTCTGATATAGGCGCGTGCGACTACGATTCGCATGCATCCAAAGGAGATATATATGAGTGAATCGACCGCGGTGGAGGCGCCGGCGGCAAAGGAACCGTTCTTTAAGATGTCCTCCATCCCGGGCGCCAATATTTTGGTGCCGCTTCTGTTGGGCTGCCTGCTCAACACGCTATTCCCCGACCTGTTCAAAACGCTCGGCAGCTTTACGCTTGGCATGACCCAGCAGGGTGCAGGCCCGCTCGTGGGCGCCTTTTTGCTCATCGTCGGTACGACGATTTCGTTTAAGAGTGCTCCTGCCGCCGCTGCCCGCGGCGCCATCATCATCGCCGTCAAGCAGATCGTGGTCGTTGCCGTGTCGCTGCTCATCCTTTATGTGTTCAACGACAACCTGTTTGGTATCTCTGCCATGGTGATGCTGGCGGCTTGCACAGGTGCCAACAACGCTATGTACGCTGGACTGATGGGCACCATGGGCAACGAGGCCGAGCGTGGCGCCGTCGCCATCACCACGCTCGTTGTCGGCCCTCCGGTCACGATGATTGTCCTTGGCGCCGCCGGTCAGGCTCCGATTGGCTGGTCGCTCGTGGGCGCCATCCTTCCGATTGTCGTTGGCATTATCCTGGGCAACCTCTTCCCGAGTTTTAAGAAGATGATGGCACCGGCACTTTCCGCCATCATCGTGCTCGTCTTCTTTGCCATGGGCTCGACCATGACCTTTGGCCAGCTTATCAACGGCGGTCTTCCCGGTATTCTGCTCGGCGTGATCTGCTCGGTGGTCTTTGCAATTCCCGTCATCGCGGTCGATAAGCTCACGGGTGGTACGGGTGTCGCAGGTGCGGCCATTTCGAGCTGCGCCGGAGCCAATGTGGCCACGCCTGCCGCCATGGCAAGCGTCAACGAGGCCATGTACGGCGGCGCGGTGCTTGCGACGGCCACGGCACAGGTTGCTGCCTGCGCAATCGTTACGGCTATTTTGACCCCGCTGGTCACCAGCTGGTGCTACAAGCATTTTGAGGGCCAGCAGAGCAACGGCAAGGCAACGACCGACAAGGCCTCCGCAGCCGCCTAATGCCAAACGGTAATCAAAGCTAAAAACTAGCTACGCCACAGGGCGGCCACGGGGGATCCCGTGGCCGCCCTGCAGTTTCTGTAGGGTCTTTGGGACACTTTACCCTGCTAAAGCTGGCATAACAGCTAGAGCGAACGTCGTACAAAGGCAAGGACAAATAACATACAAATCGGTGAACGGTAGTTGTTCGCGCTCGCGTTTCCTGCGGATTTGTAAAAAACGCCCTTATGATATAAAAAAAGAAACATATAACAGCCCAGATGGAGAGGGTCGCTATGCTATCCTTCTCAAACGGGTGAAATCTTGGGTTTTGGGTTGTAGTTCCAAGGTGGACAAACGTTTTCTCTGCACCAGCGTGTGGTGAAGAACGGAAGAAGCCGGTAGTGCAAGTCGAAAATTCAAGAATTCAATAAGCAGCGGTGTGAGAGAGCGCCGCATTACACGTAACTAGGAGC
Source organism: uncultured Collinsella sp. (assembly GCA_900544235.1). Lineage (GTDB taxonomy): Bacteria > Actinomycetota > Coriobacteriia > Coriobacteriales > Coriobacteriaceae > Collinsella. The sequence continues at coordinate 2,662 of UQUL01000055.1, read as the reverse complement.
GTGGTTACACAATGCAGGAGGCATGGGAAGGCTTCAAGGAAGGCATCTGGACGGGAGAGGTTGACGTCCGAGACTTCATCCAGAAGAACTACACCCCCTACGAGGGAGACGAGTCGTTCCTCGTCGGTCCGACCGAGCGTACCAAGGAGCTGTGGGGCGAGGTTCTCGACCTGCTGCTTAAGGAGCGCGAGCAGGGTGGTGTCCTCGATATGGACACCAAGATCGTCACAGGTATCGTGAGCCACCCCGCTGGCTACATCGATAACGCCCATCGCGACAAGGAGACCATCGTCGGTCTCCAGACCGACAAGCCGCTCAAGCGCGCGCTGCACGTCAACGGCGGTATCCGCATCGCTTGCCAGGCTGCCAGCCAGCACGGCTATAAGGTCGACGAGAACGTTGTCGAGCGCTACACCTTCGAGCGTAAGACCCACAACGCTGGCGTCTTCGATGTTTACACTCCCGAGATGCGTGCTTGCCGCTCGGCTCACATCATCACCGGTCTGCCCGATGGCTATGGCCGCGGCCGCATCATCGGCGACTACCGTCGTGTTGCCCTGTACGGCGTCGACTACCTGATCAAGGACAAGGAGGCCCAGAAGGCTTCCACCCCGACGGTCATGACCGCCGACAACATCCGCGACCGCGAGGAGCTGCAGGAGCAGATCCGCGCCCTCGGCGAGCTCAAGATGATGGCCGAGACCTATGGTTTCGATATTTCCAACCCTGCTACCAACACGCAGGAGGCCATCCAGTGGATGTACTTCGCCTACCTTGCTGCCGTCAAGGAGCAGAACGGCGCCGCTATGTCCATCGGCCGTACCTCTACGTTCATCGACATCTACGCTGAGCGCGACCTTGCCAACGGTACCTTCACCGAGGAGCAGATCCAGGAGTTCGTGGATCACTTCATCATGAAGCTCCGCATGGTCAAGTTTGCCCGTACCCCCGAGTACCAGGCCCTGTTCACCGGCGACCCGCAGTGGGTCACCGAGTCCATCGGCGGCATGGGTGTCGACGGCCGTACGCTCGTTACCAAGATGAGTTACCGCTACCTGCACACGCTCGAGAACATGGGCACCAGCCCCGAGCCCAACATGACCGTTCTGTGGTCGACCCGTCTGCCCGAGAACTTCAAGAAGTTCTGCGCCAAGACTTCTGTCGCCAGCTCCTCGATCCAGTACGAGAACGACGACCTCATGCGCGTCTATCACGGCGACGACTACGGCATTGCCTGCTGCGTGTCCTCCATGCGCATTGGCAAGGAGATGCAGTTCTTCGGCGCCCGCGCCAACCTGGCCAAGTGCCTGCTGTACGCACTCAACGGCGGTGTTGACGAGGTCTCCAAGAAGCAGGTCGGCCCCAAGTATCGCGCCGTAGAGGGCGATACGCTCGATTACGACGACGTTGTGGCCAAGTACAACGACATGATGAAGTGGCTCGCTGGCGTGTACGTCAACTCGCTGAACATCATTCACTACATGCACGACAAGTATTGCTACGAGCGCATCCAGATGGCCCTGCACGACAAGCACGTGCACCGCTGGTTCGCTACGGGCATCGCTGGCCTTTCCGTCGTGGCTGACTCCCTGTCCGCCATCAAGTACGCCAAGGTCCACCCCGTCCGTGATGAGAACGGCATCATCGTCGACTTCGAGACCGAGGGCGAGTTCCCCAAGTACGGTAACGACGACGACCGCGTCGACCAGATCGCTCACGACGTTGTGCACCAGTTCATGGAGTACATCCGCATGAACGACACCTACCGCAACTCCGTGCCTACGACCTCGGTTCTGACCATTACCTCCAACGTCGTGTACGGTAAGAAGACCGGCTCCACGCCCGACGGCCGCAAGGCTGGCCAGCCGTTTGCCCCGGGTGCTAACCCTATGCACAAGCGCGATAGCCACGGCGCCATCGCTTCGCTGTCTTCGGTTTCCAAGCTTCCGTTCCGCGATGCTCAGGACGGCATCTCCAACACCTTCTCCATCATCCCGAGTGCGCTCGGTAAGGAGGACCAGGTGTTCTTTGGCGATATCGACCTTGATCAGCTGGGCGAGTAACTATTGTTAGTGCTATACTAACAATAACGATTACTGATTAGCGCGCCGGTTTCGGCCGGCGCCTATTAATCGAAGGAGACACATTATGAAGGTTTCTGAAGTTTCCGAGATTCAGGCCGATAACCTGGTCCACATGCTCGACGCTTACGCCGAGAAGGGTGGCCACCACCTGAACATCAACGTCTTCAATCGTGAGACGCTGCTCGACGCTCAGGCTCACCCCGAGAAATACCCGCAGCTGACCATCCGCGTTTCCGGCTACGCCGTGAACTTCCACACGCTCACCAAGGAGCAGCAGGACGAGGTCATTGCGCGTACCTTCCACGACAAGTTCTAAAGGGACTCAACTCCCACCGGAGACCCGGTAAGGCCTACGCACTTTGCCTCTCAAACGTCCTCGCCGCTTCGCGGCTGCGGAATGTTTGCGAGACAAAGTGCTCCCGGCCTTGCCGGGTCTCCTGCGTTGTCGTCCTTTAGGGAACCACGCTAAATTAAATTGGTGTCCTCGGACATGCAAAGAGGCTCGCTGCGCACTTCGTGCGGCGAGCCTCTTTGCGTCCTGACGCTCCTATTTGGCAAGGTGTCTTTTAGAATCCATT
>UQUL01000054.1 GCA_900544235.1 uncultured Collinsella sp. | reverse complement strand
CTACACTTCTAGCTTCGTCGGCAGCGTCAGATGTGTATAAGAGACAGCACCCCTTCTAGCCGCGCTCAAGCGTGCCGCCGATGACGTGACGGGCGCGGACACGACCGTCGGCTTCTTTACCGGCTACACCGACACCGCCGTCATTGCCGGCAAGACAGGTAACCGCAATTGCATGAGCTACGGTCCCGGGTCGCTCGCGCTCGCGCACAAGCCCAACGAATATGTGCCCCACGCCGATATCGTTCGTTGTCAGAACGTGCTCATCGCGCTCGCCGATAACGTGCTCTGGGACGCGAGCGGCCAAGTTGGGGCATAATAAGCCGCGAACAAACCGACTCGTGCGTTAGGACCGCTCATGAAAGCACTTCCGTTTCCCTGCATCCGCCCGGCTCAGGACCGCGTGCTCGAGGCGCTGCCTGCAATGGGCAGCATCCTGAGCGGCAACGATGCTCTGGGCGGAGCCATTGCCGATGGTCTGATGCTCAAGGACCCGGGTGCGGCGTATTACGTGTACGAATGCTCGGGCGAGCCGGGACGCGTGACGGGTGTCGTGGCGATTTGCCCGGTTAACGTGCTGACGGACAGCGACGAGGCTGCTGCCGAGAGCGTCGACGCACTCGCCGCTGCGCACGCGATCGCTGAACTCAAAGTTCAGCCGCGCCCCGTGTCGCTCGCCTACGAGGCGTCGCCCGTCATGGACATCATCCTGGGCGCTGCCAAAGAGGGCGCCTCGCTCTACGCCGTCACCGATCCCGCGGGCATTACGCACCGCGTGTGGGAGGTTAAGCGCGAGGACGCCGTCGGCGCCATCCGTGCCATGCTCGACCAGGCGCCGGAGCCGGTACTGGCCGACGACCCTGCCTACGCTGCCGCGCTGGCCGGGGCGTCGCAGCTGCTGGCCGATGAGGCCCGTGCCGCCGGAACGTACACCGGCAAGGAGCCGTTCAACTTTGCCGTAGCTGCGCTCTTCCCCGCCGCGCAGGTCAGCGGCGGCGCGCCGCAGGTTCCGGCGGGTCTGCTCACGCACCAAGTCACGCGGTTCTAGCAAGACCAGACCGTCCAGCACAAAAATCGGCAGCTCAACAAACAGGGGGCGGAGATGCAGCAGGTACATGCATCTCCGCCCCTTTTGCGTCGAGAAGTTATGCCGGCGACCCGTGCCGCCACGCTCACGTTATCCCCGCTGCGGGCCTGCTGCCGCCACGAGCGGTTCAAGCCCCAGCTCGCGTGCGTAATCCTCCTGCGTAAAAATCTCAATCAGCTCAAACGTACCGGCATCGTCGTCAAACGCAAAGTGCAGCACCGCGCAGTTGCCCGGCACGCGATCGCGCTCGTCGGCCGCCGCACCCTTCACGTGATCCATGAACTCCTTGATGGCCGATCCGTGGCTCACCGCGAGGACGCACTCGTGGTCCGGGCGTCGCATAAGATCGGTCAACGTCGCCACCATGCGCTCGCGCACCTGCATCTGGCCCTCGCCGCCAAACTGGCGATAGAAGTCGCGCCACGGGCGCCTGGGCATGAGCATCACGCGCTCGGCCTCAAAGTCGCCAAAGAACCACTCACGCAGGCCGTCCAGGCGCTCGTACGCCAAGCCCGGCCACAAGTTGGCGATAGTCTGCTCGGTGCGATGAAGCGTGGAGGTGTAGGCATGATCGGGCTCAATGCCACGCGCACGTAAAAACATGCCGGCGCGCGCCGCCTGGTCGCAACCCAACTGCGTAAGCGGCGAGTCACTCCACCCCTGAATGATACGCTTAAGGTTGAATATCGTCTGTCCATGACGGACCAGATACAGATCTTTATTCATAGGGGTCCTTTCGTTCGTTACCAACCCAAGAGCGAAAACGCCCCGTCGCAATAGCCAAAATGAAGCACGGCACCGTTGTCGGGTAGCTCCCCCTCGCCAGTCACATACTCAAGAAACTCCTGGCAGGCTGAGCCGTGGGAAACCGCCAGCACGCAGTCGTGCTGCGGCCTGGCCATGATGCGGGACAGCGCCGCGACCATGCGCGACTGAAGCCGCACTTCCGACTCGCCACCAAAGGCCACCGGATAATCGCCCCAGGGCTGCGGCGGCATCTCGCGATTTGATGTGCCCTCCAGCGAGCCAAAATGCCACTCACGCAGGTCATCGACCAGCTCAATGGAACGGCCCTCGCCAACGATAAGCTCGGCCGTATGCCGCGCCCGGCCCAACGGCGAGGAATACACATGATCAAAGGCCACGCCGTGCGCCTCAAACGCCGCGCGCGTCGCCAGCGCCTGCTGACGCCCGCGCGCCGTAAGCGGCGAATCGTGCCAGCCCTGCAAAATGCTCTGCACATTGAGCTCAGTCTGCCCATGCCGCACCAAATACAGATCGGCCACATGCCCTCCCCTCGTACCACCACAAAGGGGACAGGAGTCTTTGTGGTGATTTTGCCGCCGGATTGCGCCGCAACGACGCACAACTACAGCAGCACGTCGGCAAGCGGACGCTTGGGTACGTGGTGCACCCGCGCCTCGTCGCGCCAATAATTGATGGAGCCGTCGGGGTTGGAATCGATCGCATCGATCACCTGTGTCTCGGCCGGAACGCCAAACGCCATGATCAGCTTGAGCTCATATTTGTCGTTATCGAGCCCCATGGCATCGATCGCGTGGGGCGTAAAGGCCTTGAACATGCAGGCTGCCACCTCGGGCGTGGCGCTGCGGGCGGCGAGCATCATCGTCTGCGCGGCAATGCCCGTGTCGACCTCGGTAATGGGAGCGGCGGGCTTGCCCGGAACGGCGCGCTCAGCAAGAATCGCGATGTAGCCGGTCGGGCGCTCGCCCTCATCGGGACCCGGCCAATCCTTGAGCGCACCGGCCCATGCAAGCTCGTCAAATACACGCGCACAGTCCTCTGCACCGCTTACCACATGAAAACGCAGACGCTGAGCATTGGCACCACAGGGAGTCAGGTGCGCCAGCTCCGCCAGCTCAAGCAAAAGCTCATGCGGCACGCGCATGGACTCGTCAAAGCGACGGCACGTGCGGGCGCAGCGAACCAACGCATCAAACGCGTCCAAGCCGAGCTTTTCGCAACCCTGCTTTGCCATCGACTCAGCGCTTACAGGCGCTGCGGGAACTGCTTCGTTCATAGGGACCCCCAATACAAGCCAATTGTCCTTAGGAAAATCTAACCTAAAACGTAGGCAATAACGAACAGGGCTGCAATGTTCTACAATTGTTGATTAATCCTCACTGGAGCGGGAACAAAAGTAACAATTCGGGAATGTGGGGCGGCAATTCGTCCTTCCCGCCCCATGCATCGGCGCCCTTGGGCGATACTTGTTGCAACACTTTTGGCGTACGCCGCACGGAGAGCAATGAACGCGACGTGCACAGCACGGAAAGGAGACATTATGGGCATCTTTAAGAACGATGACCAAAAATCGAGCCAGTTTGGATTTGACGAGAAAAGCATGGCGGGCAAAGCCGTCAAGGCCGTGCGCTGGATCTACGCCATCACGGGCGTCGTGGCGTTCATTGCTGGTATCGCGCTGCTTTTTGCACCCGCCAAGTCCCTCGTCTTTTTTGACGACCGTCCTGGGCTTCTACTTTGTAATCACCGCTGCCATCAGGCTGTTCACTGCCATTTTTGAGCCGCTGCTGCCCACCGGCTGGCGCGTGACGAGCATCATCTCCAACCTACTCATTATCTTGGGCGGCGTCATAATCCTGCGCAATCAGGCCTTCTCGACCGCGACGCTCACCACGATGGTGGTTATCGTGGCCGGCTTTGGTTGGATCGTCGAAGGTGTCATGTCCATTCTGGAGTCCGAGCTTTCGTCCAACCGCGCCCTCGCCATCCTGAGCGGCGCGCTCTCCATCATCGCCGGCATGTTCGTGTTTATCTATCCGCTGTGGTCGGCCAAGATGCTCGTCATCTTTAGCGGCGCCGCGCTGCTGGTGTTTGGCGTAACGCTGATTGTTCGCGCTATTCAATTTGGCAAACTGGTGCACTAGATGCCGCGAACGCTCTTTATTGATGCCGACGCCTGCCCGGTCACGCGCGAGTCGATTGACTGCGCGCGGCGAGCGGGCGTCGCCGTTGTTATCGCCGGCAACAGCACGCAAAACCTGGAACGGCACATTCGCCGCGACGACCCGCGCGATGCCGAGCACGCGCGACGCGGCTTTTGGGTCACGACGCTCGATGTGAGCGTGGGCGCCGACAGCGCCGACTTTGCCATTGTCGAACGCCTGCAGGCGGGCGACGTAGTCGTGACGCAGGACATTGGCTTGGCGAGCATGGTGCTCGGCCGCGATGCCGCCGCAATCGGTGTGCGCGGGCGCGTCTACGACAAAGCGACCATCGACATGCAACTGTTTATTCGCCACGAGGAAAAGAAGGTGCGCCGCGCCGGCGGACGCACTCGCGGACCGGCGGCATTTACCAGCGAAGACCGCGCTCGTTTTAAGCGAAACCTCACCGAGCTGCTGCGCTAACCAAGGTAGATTTTTGGGACGTGCCTAAAAATCTACCTTTTTGTTTTGGCAGCGGGGAATGCCCTGGTCACAGGGGTAGATCGTAAGATATGTCCCAATAATCTACTTAAAGGCCAACGGCGGATAGGATAAGACCCCAGCCCGCACCGATGACGTACATCATGATCAGGAACAGGACGTTTTCGCGGGCGCTGCGGTTGGTGCGGAACAGCACCAGGTAGCCCACACCGGCAGAGATGAGCGTGCCGGCGAGCATCGGGGCCAGCTGCAGCGCGCCTTCCAGGTACAGTTGCGTGATGACGACGCTGGCCGAGCAGTTGGGAATCAGGCCGACGAGTGCCGAGCCCAGGACCGCAAGCGTCTCGTTGCCGCGCAGGAACTGCTCGATTGCGGACTCGCCGAACGACTCGAGCACGGCGACCAGAATCAGCGTCACCAGAAAAATGAATACCGAGACCTGCACGGTGTGCGAAATCGCGCTGCGTATGATCGACAGGACAGGCGTCCCTTCGTGGGAGTGGGAGTGACCGTGGCCATCATGGTGTTCATGCTCGCCCTCATGACCGTGATCGTGGCCATGTCCGTGGTCGTGCTCGTCCTCGTCTTCATCACAACCGCAATGGTCGCGTTCGCACAGCTCGTGGATGTGATCAGCACTTACGCCCGCCTCGGCCACTTCATCAATGATGTCGCCCCCGGTATGGTCGTCGTGCGCGCAGTTCACATGAGCCGGATTGGCAGCGGTCCCCAGCACGGTACGGCGAATCGCCGCATGCGCGCGGGCATTACGACGAAGGCCGCGGATAGCCGCATCCACGATAAAGCCCGTGACCAGCGCGATCAGCGCCTTCGAAGCCAGAAGCATCGCCATGGTCTGCACGGGAACTTGCTCGGCGAGCAACAGCGGCAGCATCTCATCGGAGGTCGAGAGAAACACCGCCACCAGGGTACCCAGCGTCGCGACGCGACCGGCGTACAGCGTGGCCGCCATTGCCGAAAAGCCGCACTGCGGCACCATGCCCAGCAACGAGCCAACCACGGGGCCCGCAGCGCCAGCGCGCTTGATGGCGCCGTTGACGCGGTCGCCCGCAACATGCTCGAGCGTCTCGAGCGCAAGGTACGTCACCAACAAAAACGGCACCAGCGAGAGCGTGTCTTTGCTGGCATCGAGCAGAATATCTATCAGTAAATCCATGACGGATGGAACCTTTCGTGTCTTTCGGCAGCATTGTAAAAGTCCTAGCGGTCAACTAGGGTATTGTAGTTGTCCCGGGCGCGGTGCCAATAGTTGCCCATGGTAAACTATCATCTCGCCACAACTCAGTAACCCCGAGCCGCGCGACGCGGCCCGTCCAAGGAGCAGCCTATGAACGTTTCGCAAGCACTCGAATACGAGCGCCAGCCGTTTATCCCCATGTTTATCTATGGCGATCACGGTGCCATGGAGTCCGAGCGCCAGAAGGGCGAAGAGGCCCTCAAGGTGCTCGAAACCGAGTACTTTACCGCTGAGGGCGACCCCGGCTTCGACTTTGCCACCGTGCGCGACCTGGCCGACCGCAACCGCGACCTGTGCGACCAGATCGGCGAGGCGCGTCTACGCAACGTGACGCCCGCGACGCTTTCGCGCGGTCTGTCCGATGCCGACACCTGCGCCGCCATCGGCAAGATGCAAAAGCGCACCGCCGCGTCCGTCATGCGCGAGATCCGCGGCGACCGCGACGCGCTCGGCGTGGCGTACGCCCGCAAGCCTATCCAAGGCACAGTGCTCGGCATCGACATCGAGACCACCGGCCGTGCACCCGAGCGCGGCTACATCATCAACGTGGGCTGGGAAATCATGGAGCTCACCAGCGACGCCGTGCCGCATGACGCCGAGGCGCACTACTGCGGCCTGCCCGACATCTATCGCGGCGAGGACGTGCCGCTGTCGAATATCCACCACATCACCTGGGACGACATCGACGGCAAAAAGCCGTTCCGCGAGAACAAAGAATTGCAGAAGCAGCTGCTCAAGCTTATGAAGAAGTACCCGTACATGGCGCATAACGCCGCGTTCGAGGACAGCTGGTTCAAGATTCACCTGGACGGTTACGCCGAGGCGCGTCGTGCCGGCAAGATTATCGTCATCGATTCGCGCCAGATCTGCCGCAGCTTGGACGCCGACGTGCGCTCGCTCCCCCGCGAGTCCGCGCCCGCCGCGCTCGAGAACTGGGCGCGCCGCCGTGGCACCCTCGCCGCCGACGCCAACGAGCAGCACCTGGGCCTCGACGACACCGACCTCATGCTCCGCACCGTCCAAGCCGAGTTCAACCTCAAGAACCTGTTTGCCAAGTAGAAACGTCTACGACAAACTCCGGCGTAGATCACGGGCGGCCTCGCAGCGGGAAACCCCGCAGCGGGGCCGCCCTACGTTCCACAAATAAACCTGCCATCACAAATTCTGAACACTCATTGCGAACGATTTCGGCCAATTCCCGACACGTAATTCGTTGTCGGATGGTGATGCATCACTATCAAATGTGCGGCAATTGAGTATTTATATGCTATAGCTAAGCTGCGAAAACTTTTATTTAGGGCATACCAACTCATAATTGCGTCAAGCTTTTGGACAGCATTTGGTTAGACCTCTAAAACGGCTTTTCCACTCAGCGCCGTCAACACGGCATTAGCTGACACGATATATATATCATGAGTATCGTATTGTCACATACCACTGCATAAGCGGTCTACCAGGTCGCGCATTCGGTGTCTGCGAAAGGCATCGAGTCCTGTAGCCCTGCCGCGATTTACGGATCATGTCCCACCGGAACGCTCCTTGACGCAGCCGCAGAATGGCTCACCAAACATGATGTTTCCCTCGACGCAAATGATTCCCTCGAGGTGATGGTGTTTGATCGCAGGAATGCGCGCTATGCAATGAACTGTCAATGCCACGTTTCGTCAAAACGATTCTCGAACTCACGCTTTATTGAGCTCAAAGATGGCATCTTCATTGTTAGCGTTGAGCTTTGCGCACTTCAGGCCGCCACCTATCTCCCTTTTCGCGAACTGGTGGAGTACTACTTTGAATTGTGCAGCGCTTACTCCCTTGGAACCGACTCTTCCACCTCCTATACCGAGCGTTTCGCGCTCACCTCGACCGAGAGGTTAAAGCAGTTCTTTAATTCCATTACCAGATGCGACGGTCTGGCCCTTGCCCGAAAGGCGATCCAATGTGTGCGCGACGGATGCCGGTCTCCCATGGAAACGGCATTTGTCATGATGCTAACGCTGCCCAAAAGCGAAGGAGGGCTTGGTATTAAGGGAATTGAGACCGATTACGAGGTGCAGGTCACCACTGCCGCAAAGAATCTCACGAGACGCAAAAAGTTCTTTATGGATGCGTATCTAAAGAAATCTCGCACAGACATTGAATACAACGGTTTTTATCATGACGCGGAAGAAGACCGCGCCATCGATGAGGAGCGCAAGAATGCACTTGCGTCCATGGGGTACGGAATCATCACCGTCAGCCGTTATTCCTTTATGCATGCCAGCTCTTTTGTTAGGGTCATGGAAGCAATCCAGCGGAAAGAGGGCGTACGCCCCTCGCGTCTGCCAAAAGACTTTCAAATCATGCAAGAGGACCTGAGACAGTTTGTGCTCAGAAGGTTTATAGAAGAGAAAAAGCGAATTCAGAAGCAGCTTCGCCAGGATTCCGAAGAGCGTCAACGAATCGACCTCGAAAAAGCAACGCTCGAAGGCATCACGCTGGATGACCCGACAATTAATGAAGTTCCGGCAATCGATGACATGCAGACTGTCGAATCCGACAGCCCATCATTTGCCCAAACAAGCAGCCTCGCGCCCGAGGGCAGGGTCTTCGGGGCCGGAGACTAGGCCGGCTAACAAGGTGGGTACCCTAGCGACGTGCAAAATTGCGAGTATTCAGCAGGGTCGGGTGTCTATCACCCTCGAGTGGATCCAAATGTGAAGCGAAATCACTCTTGCGTGAGAGCGTTAGGCAACATTTGAGGAAGAACTCATCGGATTAACACCCTAAGATAACTCTTGAACTGCATTATATGACCTGCAATAAATTAGCGGACCCCCTATAGTTGCAGAATACTCCATTTTTTGCACGGCACGAGGGTACCCACCTTGGCATCGACTATCAAAAAACGCTCAGTCCGGGATCTCGTCCACTATTCCCCATCATTTTGTACAACGAATTACCTGAACGTCATTGACATATGAACATGCACTCATATAATCGAAAGTAAATTATATGAGCGCATGTTCATATGAAAGGATATTGCAATGAGCATCCGCGTTGATGAAACGAAACTCGACATCGAGGCCACCGAACCCGCGATCCCGACCACCTGCTCGCCCGAGGACCTTCCCGACGAGGAGCTTCTCTACGACCTCGCCGACCTGTTCAAGGTCTTCAGCGACACCACGCGCATCAAGATCCTCTATGCCCTCATGGGCCGCGAGCTCTGCGTGGCAGACATCGCCGAAGCGACCGAAACCTCGCAGTCCGCGGTGTCGCACCAGCTGCGCACACTCAAGCAGTCGCACCTGGTTAAATTCCGGCGCGACGGGCGCAATATCCTCTACTCGCTCGCCGACGACCACGTCTACACCATGCTCAACCAAGGCATGAGCCACATCTGCGAATAGCGACCAACCACGGTACCAGCGCGGCCTGCACCCAAGCCGCAAATACAGAGAAAGGAACCCACCATGAAAAAGCAGTTTAAACTCGACGAGATCGACTGCGCCAACTGCGCGCGTGAGCTTCAGGACGAGCTGGCCAAGCTCGAGGGCGTCAAATCCGTGTCCGTCAACTTTATGACCCAGAAGCTGACGCTCGAGGCTGATGATGCTGAGTTCGACGAGGTGCTCAACCGCGTTGTAGAGTTTACGGCCGACGCCGAGCCGGACTGCGAGATCATTCTCTAGCCCAGGTTTACGCCAACCTGCAAGGCCGCGATTGCCGCGGCCTTTGCTCGCGAAATTATATGAGCGAGTGTTCATTCATTCAAATGGGAGGATACGAGTCATGACCACCGCCGATCCCAAAAAGAAAAAGAAGAAGCGTAAGAAGAAAGAGTCCCTTGAGCATAAGCGCAACCGCATCCTGGTAGCGCTGGGCATTTTTGCCGTGGTGTACGCCCTCGATGAGTTCGGCACCCTCACCGCCGCATTCGATACCCCGGGCGGCATCTACGCCAGCTTTATGCTGTTCCTCATACCGTTTTTGATTGCCGGCTACGACGTGCTGCAAAAGGCATTCAATAACATCCGCCGCGGCAAGGCCTTCGACGAGAGTTTCCTTATGGCAGTCGCGACCATCGGCGCGTTTGCCATGGTGCTCTTCCCCGATACCGACCCGCACATGGCCGAAGGCGCCGCCGTCATGCTGTTCTACCAGGTCGGCGAGCTGTTCCAGGCATACGCCGTGGGCAAGAGCCGTAAATCGATCAGCGCCATGATGGACATCGCACCCGACTACGCCAACGTCGAGCAACCCGACGGCACGCTCGAACAGGTCTTCCCCGATGACATCGCCGTCGGCACCGTGATTGTGGTCAAGCCCGGCGAGCGCGTGCCCATCGACGGCGTCATCGTCGAAGGCGAAACCCAGCTCGACACCGCCGCACTCACGGGCGAGTCAGTTCCCCGCCCCGCCAAGTCCGGCGACGATATCATCAGCGGCTGCATCAACATGACAGGGCTCATCCACGTGCGCACCACCAAACCGTTTGGCGAGTCCACCGTCAGCCGCATCCTGGAGCTCGTGGAAAACGCCAGCGAAAAGAAGGCGCGCACCGAGAACTTCATCACGCGCTTCGCCCGCGTCTACACGCCCGCCGTCACCGGCGCTGCCGCGGTACTCGCGCTCGGCGGCGGCTTGGTCACCGGCGCCTGGTCCGACTGGATCCTGCGTGGCCTGACCTTCCTGGTCGTCAGCTGCCCGTGCGCGTTGGTGATCAGCGTGCCGCTCAGTTTCTTTGGCGGCATCGGCGGCGCCTCCAAGCTGGGCGTTCTCATCAAGGGTTCTAACTACCTCGAGACGCTCGCCGCTGTGGACACCGTCGTCTTTGACAAGACGGGCACCCTCACCAACGGCACGTTCTCGGTGGTCGCGGTGCACCCCGAGGCTGGCTATACCGAGCAGTCGTTGCTCGAGGTCGCAGCCTTTGCGGAGTCGTTCTCCGATCACCCCATCGCGCAGTCCGTGCGTGTCGCCTACCAGGGCGAGGTCGACCCCAAGCGCGTAAGCGACTCCACCAACGACGCGGGCCATGGCGTGACGGCAACCATCGACGGCAAGCACGTCGTCGTTGGCAACGCAAAGATGCTCGCCGCGGCCGGAGTCAAAGCGCCCGATTGCGAGGTCGTCGGAACGATTCTGCATGTGCTCGTTGACGGCGTGTACGCCGGCCACATCGTGATTGCAGACACCGTCAAGGCCGATGCTGAGCAAACGATTCGCGACCTGCACGCCGCCGGTGTCAAGCGCACCGTCATGCTCACGGGCGACCGCGAGGAGGTTGCGGCGTCTGTGGCCAAGCAACTCAGTCTCGACGAGTTCCACGCGCAGCTGCTGCCGGGCGATAAGGTCGAGCGCGTCGAGGCGCTGCTTGCAACCGAGAGTGGCAAGGGCAAGCTCGCCTTTGTGGGCGACGGCATCAACGATGCGCCCGTGCTTACGCGCGCCGATGTGGGCATTGCCATGGGCGCTATGGGTTCTGACGCTGCGATCGAGGCCGCCGATGTCGTGCTCATGGACGACAAGCCGTCCAACATTTCCCGCGCGATCCGCGTGGCACGCAAGACCATGACGATCGTCTGGCAGAACATCATCTTTGCGCTGGGCGTTAAGCTGCTGATCCTTGTGCTGGCAGCGCTGGGCATCGCCAACATGTGGCTTGCCGTGTTCGGCGACGTAGGAGTGGCGATCATCGCCATCCTGAACGCCATGCGCGCGATGGGTGTCAAGAACCTGTAGCGTCCGTAGTCCCTCCGGCCGGGGCCGGGCTTGGTTTTGAAAACGTCCTCGACCAATGAAGTGCCCCCGTTCTGCTCCTTCGGAGCTACGAGCGGGGGCACTTCTGGTCTGACGCTCCTATTTGGCAAGGTGTCTTTTAGAATCCATTTTGCGCTCGGCCTCG
>UQUL01000053.1 GCA_900544235.1 uncultured Collinsella sp. | reverse complement strand
CCTCGGCCTTCTGATGCACGGCGTCGAGCGCCTTGATGGAGTCGTTGATGGTGGTGATGCCGTTGCAGAGCTTGTTGAGCGTGTTCTGCTCACACTGCATGGCGGCCTCGGCGCCGGCGGCACGAATAGTCTCAAGGCCCTTAGCGACCTTGGTGGCATAGGCGGTAATGACCGGGCGATAGGTACGACGCGCCTCGCGAACCATCGTGGTAGCCTCGATGTTCATGAGCTTGTTGTACTTCTCGAGCTTGCAGTCGTAGCGGCACTGAGCCTCGGCCTTGGTCAGGACACCCGTCTCCTCAAAGAGCGCGATAGCCTTATCGGAAACAAAGGCGGGCAGGGCATCGGCCGTGGTCTTGTTGTTGGCAAGGCCGCGCTTCTTGGCCTCGACGGGCCACTCATCGGAGTAGCCGTCACCGGAGAACAGGATGCGCTGGTGATCGGTCAGCACCTTCTTGCAGTATTCGAGCGCAGCGTCCTGGAACTTATCCTCGGGCGTACCCTCAAGCGCATCGGCGAAGGACTTGAGCGACTTGGCCACGGCGGCATCGAGCACCAGGTTGGAGTCGGAGACGTTCTGCTCGGAGCCGCAGGCACGGAACTCGAACTTGTTGCCGGTGAAGGCGAACGGGGAGGTACGGTTGCGGTCGGTGTTGTCCTGCATCAGTTTGGGCAGAGTATCGGCGCCCAGGTCGAGCACGCCGCGCGTGGCATGGACAGAAGCCTTGCCATCGATGATCTTCTCGACGACCTCGGTAAGCTGGTCGCCCAGGAAGATGGACATAATCGCCGGAGGAGCCTCATTGGCGCCCAGACGATGATCGTTGCCGGCCGAGGCAACAGAGGCACGCAGGAGCTCCTGATAGTTATCGACGGCCTCGATCACCGCGGTGAGGAAGACGATGAACTGCAGGTTGTCGAGCGGGGTGTCGCCCGGATCGAGCAGGTTCTCGGACTCGGTGCCAAGCGACCAGTTGTTGTGCTTGCCCGAACCATTGATGCCCTCAAAGGGCTTCTCGTGCAGCAGGCAGACCAAGTCGTGGCGGGAGGCGATGAGCTTCATCTTCTCCATCATGACCAGATTCTGGTCGATGGCCTCGTTGACCTCGCCATAGACAGGGGCGAGCTCATGCTGGCAGGGAGCAACCTCGTTGTGCTTGGTCTTGGCGGGAATGCCAAGCGCCCACAGTTCATCGTCCAGGTCCTTCATATAGGCCGAGACGGTGGGGCGGATAGCGCCAAAGTAGTGCTCCTCGAGCTCCTGGCCCTTGCATGGAGCAGCACCAAAGAGGGTGCGGCCGGTAATGACCAGGTCCTTGCGCTTGCGGTAAGCGTCCTTCTTGATCAGGAAGTACTCCTGCTCGTCGCCCACGGAAGGAACGACCTTCTTGGGGGTCTTACCGAACAGCGCCAAAACGCGCTTAGACTCACGCGAGAGCGCGGTCATGGAGCGCAGCAGCGGGGTCTTCTTGTCCAGGGCCTCGCCCGTGTAGGAGCAGAAAGCCGTGGGGATGCACAGGACATCGTCCTTGATAAAGGCGGGGCTGGTGGGATCCCAAGCGGTGTAGCCACGGGCCTCGAAGGTGGCGCGCAGGCCGCCGTTGGGGAAGCTGGAAGCGTCCGGCTCGCCCTGGATGAGGTTCTTGCCCGTAAACTTGGTAATGGCGGTGCCGTCGTGGTTGGGCTCCAAGAAGCTGTCGTGCTTCTCGGAAGTAATGCCCGAAAGCGGCTGGAACCAGTGCGCGTAGTGCGTCGCGCCCTTGGAGATGGCCCAGACCTTCATGGCATGGGCAACGGCGTTGGCCACATCCAGGTCGAGCGGCTCACCGCCCTCGAGGGTTGCAGCAAGGCGCTTCCAAATGTCCTTGGGGAGGTAGTCCTTCATGACTTCCTCAGAGAACACCATGGTCCCGAAGCGGTCAGTAAGATCGGCCATACGGAACTCCCTTCGTATCGGCACCGCGTGAGAAGCGGTGTTGATTACTAACGAACGAGTCATAGCTTAGACTCGCCGTGTTTCCGCGACATTACCGTTATGTTGCTGTCGCGAAACCAATCAATGAGGTTACCCTATCGAGGCGGCGTTGCCACCCTCAACAGCCAATCAACTGCATAAATTGCAGACCTCTCCCCATGGTTTAAGGGTAGTCAATTTGGGATGGAGCTCTATTAACTGGTATTTTGCATCAGATACCAGTCTTTATAGTCCGTGCCTAGATTAGCCGCTCTGTTATAGAGAAAGCCGATAGCAAGGCATCTTTGATTGGTATCCTCAAATAACGAGTGAAACTCCACCGTGGCACAGTGGTGCTGTAGAATCCTTACAACACATCACACTATTACGTATCTAGAGGAGCACGATATGCGCGTCGACGAGGTTTTTAAGCAGGCAGCATCCCAGGGCACCGCACCCGTTTCGTTTGAGATGTTCCCGCCCAAGGGCGAGCTGACCCTCGACACGGCTCGCGAAGTGGCAGGCAATCTGTGCAAGCTTTCGCCGAGCTTTGTCTCGGTCACCTGCTCGGCCGGCGGCTCGGGCAACGGCGCCACCACCGCCCCCATCGCGCATATGATTACGAGCGAATTCGATACACCCTCGGTGGCACACCTTACCTGCGTGGGCCGCTCGCATGCCGATATCGCCGCCAAGATCGACGAGTATCGCACCACCGGCGTGGAAAACATCCTGGCCCTGCGTGGCGATCTCCCCGCCGGCGCGACCGAGGACGACAAGCCCGCCTCGGACTACGCCTACGCCCGCGACCTCATCCCCGAGCTCGTCGACGCCGGCTTTTGCGTGGGCGCCGCAGCCTATCCCGAGGGCCACATTGCCTGTGAGGATCTCAACCTCTCGGTCGAACACCTCAAGCAAAAACAGGACGCTGGCGCGAGCTTCTTTGTGACGCAGCTCTTCTTTGATAACGAGTGCTTCTACCGTTTTCGCGAGCTTGCCGACAAGGCCGGCATCACCGTGCCCATTACCGCGGGCATCATGCCGTTTATGGGCAAGTCACAGATCAGCCGCATGGTCTTTATGTGCGGCGCGTCGCTGCCCTCCCCCGTCATCAAGATTCTCGCCAAGTACGAGAATGACCCCGAGAGCCTGCAGGCAGCTGGTGTAGATTATGCAGCCCGCCAGCTTTGCGACCTCAAGGAGCACGGCGCCGACGGCCTGCACCTGTACACTATGAACCGTCCTGCGATCGCCGCGACCATTATGGAGCGCCTGGGGTAATGGAAAAACCGCACATCGATACAACCACTGTCGAAGTGCCGGCCGACCTTGCGTCGCCGGCGCTTTACCGTGTCGATGCTGCGCACCATCCCCGTGTCGACCGTGCCGAGATGCTACGGTATCTGGGTTACGGCGGCCAGCAGATTGAGCCCGAACTGTCACGACGTATTGAGCTTGTCGTTGAACGTCTGGAACTGGACATTGAGCCCCGTGGCGTGCGCCGCGTATTTGCCGTCGATGCCACGGGCGTGGACGAGCAGGGCAAGCCTTGCATTCGCTTGGTCGGCACCAACGTTGAGCTGCGCGGTCGCGATATCTATCGACATCTCAAAGACGCCCGCTTTGCCGCGCTCATGGCATGCACCCTCGGCATGGACGCCGAGCGTCGCCTGCGCACCACGGGAGCCCAACATCCCCTAGAGGGCGCCATGCTCGACGCCGCGTGCTCCGCTTACGTGGAAGCCGCCGTCGAGCAGATGGACCAGCAGGTCAAGGCTGCGGCCGCCGCACACGGACTCGCCGGCAACTGGCGCTTCAGTCCCGGCTATGGCGACTGCCCGCTCTCGGCCCAGCGCTCGATCGTCAATGCGCTCAACGCCACGCGGCTCATCGGGCTTACCGTCACACCCACCAGCCTGCTCATGCCCACCAAAAGCGTGACCGCGGTGATCGGCCTATTCGACGGCGAGGTCCACGACGCCCAGAGCCGCCCCACCTGCAATATCTGCCGCATGCGCGAACACTGCCGCTTCCGCGCCGCCCACACCACCTGCTATTCGCATTCTGAATAAAATGTCAATTGATGGCACGGTATCGAGGGAATCTCATCCGTATGTAAGCGGATGTCCTCACAAACAAGTACCATTAGATGCCAAATAACAACTATCTGAAAGCCAGTACATGCACAACATTCTGCAGTTCTCGCCACAACTAACCGCGCTTGAGTTTTTTTCAGGCATTGGCTTGGCTCGTGCCGGCATGGCAAAAGCCGGAATCAAAACAATCTGGGCAAATGACATAGACCATACTAAATGCGCCATGTACAGCCAGTGTTGGGGCGATGAACATCTAGTCGAGCAGGATGTTCACACACTCGACCCCGACCTAATACCCCAAGCCGACATCGCATGGGCGTCAAGCCCTTGCACAAACTTATCTCTCGCGGGAAACAGGGAGGGACTTATCTCTGGCAAAGAGTCCAGTGCGTTCTTTGGCTTTATTAAGGCCATCGAAGGAATGAGCGATCGTGCCCCGCGGGCACTTGTTCTCGAAAATGTCATCGGCCTTGCCACGTCTAATAACAGTGATGACTTTAGACTCGTTTGCCAGGAATTTAATCGTTTAGGCTATTCATGCGACGCCTATTTTATCGATGCACGGCACTGGCTTCCCCAGTCACGCCCCCGCATGTTTGTCGTCGGATTAAAAAACCCTCTTCCCAACAGCCGACTCGATTCCTCGCTTCGACCTGAAAAGGTCTCCTGGATTCACTCCGACCCTTCACTCATTACGCACGTCTCTCACCTAAACGAACCGAGCCCACTTCGCATGAGGGGCCTTGCAACGGTTGTTGAAAATATTCCCGAGGACGACAAGCGTTGGTGGAACAAAAACCAAGTGCAAGCATTTATCGACTCACTTGCACCGCATCAAGCAGAGCGCCTTCAGCGCTTCTTAAATGCCAAAGAAAAAATTGTTCGCACTGCTTACCGTCGCACGCGATCGGGCGTTGTGCGCTGGGAAATCCGTGAAGAAGAAATTGCCGGATGTCTAAGAACGGCTCGCGGCGGCTCATCAAGACAGGCAGTCGTTATATGCGAAAACGGAAAGATAGAAGTTCGCTGGATGACTGGAACTGAATATGCCCGTCTCCAAGGTGCTGACTCATGTCAGTTTAGCGGCTTCTCGGATGCTCAGATTCGCTACGCATTCGGCGATGCAGTTGCCGTGCCAGTTGTCACTTGGCTTATAAAAAATGCAGTCAAACCCGCGCTTATGTCTTCAAGGAACGGAGTGGACAATAATGGAAATGACCAATTGCTCCTTGAGCGAGCCCGATAAAGACATCTTGGATGCCATTGAACTCTGGTACGAATCCAAGCGCAGCAAGCGAGGCAACGTCAACCGTAACGTCATGGCGGTTGGCATAGGCATAAGCGAGCTGTTGCAAAACCGTTTTCCGCTCACCGACGATTATGTGCAATCGGACAAGGGGAGCCAAGTACGAGGCCTAAGTGGAGCATGCATCAAAACAGTTTTAGCCAGACATGGGGAAACGCGTGCCTTCGCATCAGAGGGCGGCAGAACCTCACGCGGCACACTCCCGATGGCGCTTGAGCTTGCCACAATTATCAACTCTGCCCTACCCAGTGACACTTGCGAAGACACTCGTCTTGAAGCTGCGAATGCAATCGCCAATTTCTTCGTCGAGCGAATCCAGGTTGATTTCTTTAACCGGCAGAGAATCAAAGTCGAAATCGATCTTCAAAAACCAATTTCTGTCATTGTCGATGATATCCTAGCCGAAGCAAGCCTACGGTCCGATAAGCCAACGGGTACCGTCGCACAGCACCTGGTAGGTGCAAAACTAGAGATGTTATTTCCAACCATAGAAATCGGAAAGGACAACTCAAACGCCGCCGACCAGCAGACAGACCGTTCTGGCGATTTCCAAATCAATGATGCTGCATTTCATGTGACTGTATCGCCAATGGCCAAATTGACCGATCGATGCCGAGATAACATTCGAAATGGCATTCGGCCCATCGTCGTTGTCCCCCACGATAAAGTTTCCTTCGCTTACGGACTGTTCGAAAGTGAGGGACTCGGCAATCGCGTACAGGTTATCGCGCTCGAATCGTTTATCGGCATCAATATTGAAGAGTTATCGTTCTACAAGCGAGGCCTAATTCGATTAAATGTCGCACGGCTTCTTGCCCACTACAACAAGCGAATCGAAGATATCGAGCCCGACAAATCTCTTCAAATAGAAATTCCTCAGTGGGCTCTAGACGAAATGGATGCACATGGCGAATAGCTCAAACATACTTATCACTCATGATTTGGACGGCGCCGCGCTGGCGGCACCCGTTGATGCCGCGCGTCGCAACGGTGCCACGTACAAGACGCGCACGATCGACGATCTGCGCATTAAGGACGATCGCCTGCGCGCCGCCATCGAGGGCACGGGGCACCTGCTGTTCGACGGCGGCATGGGCACCATGTTGCAGGCCGCCGGCATGAAGGCGGGCGCCCTGCCCGAGCTGCTCAACTTTGAGGAGCCCCAGGTTATCACTGATATCCAACGTCAATATGTCGAGGCCGGCTGCGACGTGATCACCGCCAACACCTTTGGCGCCAATGCCCACAAGCTCGACGGCGCCGCCACCGTGGCAGATGTCTTTGCCGCCGCTGTCGCCTGCGCCCGCGCGGCTGGTGCCCACTACGTCGCCGGCGATATCGGTCCCATCGGCGCGCTGCTTCGCCCCTTGGGTACCCTCAGCTTTGACGAGGCCTACGACCTCTTTGCCGAGGAAGTGCGCGCAGGCGTCGCCGCGGGTGTGGACCTCTTTATTATCGAGACTATGACCGACCTGGCCGAGATCAAGGCGGCGGTCCTCGCCTGCCGCGAGAACTCCGACCTGCCCGTCTTTGCCACCATGACCTTTGAGGAAGACGGTCGCACCTTCCTGGGAACGAGTCCCGAGGTCGCCGCCATCACGCTTGACGCCATCGGCGCCGACGTTTTGGGCATCAACTGCAGCCAGGGACCGGCCGAGCTCCGAGGACTCGCCGCGCGCATGCTCACCGTTACCGACAAGCCCGTTATGGTGCAGGCCAACGCAGGGCTGCCCCGCGTGGACGACGACGGCAACACCGTCTTTGATATCCAAGCCCCCGAATACGCCGAGGCCGTCGCCGGCATGATCGCCGACGGCGTGAGCGTCGTGGGCGGCTGCTGCGGCACCACGCCGGCGCACATGGCGGCCCTGCGCACGCTTATCGACAACCACACGCCCAGTCCGCGCCGCCGCAAGCCCAGCATGTCGGTCACGAGCGCCCAAACGGTCGTGGACCTTCCCTGCGACGGCCACAAGCTCGCCGTCATCGGCGAGCGCATCAACCCCACCGGCAAAAAGCGCCTGCAGCAGGCCCTGCGCGACGGCGACCTGGACTACGTCGTGAGCCAGGGCATCAGCCAGCAGGAACAGGGCGCCGACATTCTGGACGTCAACGTGGGCCTGCCCGAGATCGACGAGGTCAAGATCATCCAGCAGGCGACCGAACAGCTCCAGGGCTCCACGCTGCTGCCGCTGCAGATCGACTCCACCGACCCCGCAGCCGTCGAGGCCGCCGTGCGCCGCTACGCCGGCAAGCCCATTATCAACTCGGTCAATGGCAAGCAGCAGATCATGGATGAGATCTTTCCGCTGGTCGCCCACTACGGCACCAACGTCGTCGGCCTTACGCTCGACGAAGGCGGCATCCCCGATACCGCCGAGGCTCGCTTCGCCATCGCCGAGCGCATCGTGGCCGAGGCCGCCCGCTACGGCATCGGACCGGACCGCATCCTCATCGACTGCCTGGTCATGACCGCCTCGACCAATCAACGCCAGGCCGAGCAGATCCTGCGCGCCATGTCCCTGTGCAAGGAGCGTCTGGGCGTCAAATGCGCACTCGGCGTGTCGAACATCAGCTTTGGCCTGCCTGCCCGCCCGCTGCTGGGCTCGGTCTTTTTGGCCGCCGCCTTCGGCGCAGGTCTGGACGCCCCCATCATGAACCCAGGTTCCAAGCGCTTTATGGATACCGTCTACAGCTATCGTGTGTTGAGCGTTGAGGACGAGGGCTCGACCGGATACATCGAGCGCTACGCCGGCTGGACCGATCCGTACAAGATCGCCGCAAACCCGGCAGCAGCTCAGGCCGCATCGACCGACGCTGTGCCCGCCGTCGGCACCGCCGGCACCGACGGCAACGACGACCCGATTCGTCGCATGGTCGTCTCGGGCCGCAAAGGCGAGATCGCTGCCGAGACCGAGCGTCTGCTGGCAGACCACGACGCCATGGACCTCATCAACAATCACTTTATCCCCGCCCTCGACGAGGTCGGAGTCCTCTTTGACCAGGGCAAGTTCTTCTTGCCGCAGCTTATGGCCTCGGCCGAGGCCGCGCGCGTGGGCTTCGATACCATCAAACGCCTGATGCCCGCCGGCGAGATTGCCGACAAGGGCAAGATCTGCGTGGCCACCGTCAAGGGCGACATCCACGATATTGGCAAGAACATCGTCAAAATGCTGCTCGACAACTACGGCTACACCGTCTTTGACCTGGGCCGCGACGTCGATCCGCAGGAGGTACTCAAGACCGTCAAGGAGCGCGATATCAAACTCGTCGGCCTCTCGGCGCTTATGACTACCACGGTCGTCGCCATGGAGGAGACCATCAAGCTGCTTCATTCCGAGGTGCCGGGCGTCAAGATCATCGTGGGCGGCGCCGTACTCACCCCCGAATACGCCAAGCAGATCGGCGCGGACTACTACGCCAAGGACGCCGCCGAAAGCGCTCGTATTGCCGAAGAGGTCTTTGGGCAGTAACACAACGGAAACAACCGAGCACCAAAACGTGCCGCATGCGCCACTTGGCACGTGCGGCACGTTAGAATAGATAAGACTATGCTCGTTTTGGCAGATAGGAGTGCAGGGATGGCGATTACGCCCGCAGAAATCGCGGAAACCCGCGGCATGGTTGAGGAGCAGAACCTCGACATCAGGACCATCACCATGGGTGTTTCGCTCATGGGTTGCGGTGACGAGAACCTCGACCGCATGTGCACGAAGATCTACGACCACGTGACGCACACGGCTGAGCATCTGGTCGAGACCGCCGAGAACCTCGAGCGCGAGTACGGTATCCCCATCGTCAACAAGCGCGTTTCCGTCACCCCGGTGGCGCAGATTGCCGCGTGCTGCAAGGATGAGGACCTCACCCCCATCGCGCACGCCCTCGACCGCGCGGCTGAGACGCTCGGCATCGACTACCTGGGCGGCTTCTCCGCGCTCGTCCAGAAGGGCATCGGCGACGCCGACCGCCGCGTCATCCAGTCCATCCCCCAGGCGCTCGCCACCACGAGCCGCGTCTGCTCCAGCGTCAACGTCGCCAGTCTGCGCGCCGGTATCAACATGGACGCCGTGCTCATGGCCGCCCAGACCATCATCGATGCCGCTAAACTCACGGCCGACCAGGACTCCGTCGGCGCTTCCAAATTTGTCTGCTTTGCCAACATGGTCGAGGACTCCCCGTTTATGGCGGGCGCCGTCCACGGCGGCGGCGAGGCCGACGCCGTCATCAACGTAGGCGTCTCGGGCCCCGGCGTTATGGCCGCAGCCCTGGAAACGCTGCCCGATTCCGCATCGATGATGGAAGTCGCCGAGAAGATCAAGCAGACCGCCTTTAAGATCACCCGTGCCGGCGAGCTCATGAGCCGCGAGGCCGCCCATCGTCTGGGTGTCGAGAAGGGCATTGTCGACCTGTCGCTGGCTCCCACGCCTGCCATCGGCGACTCCGTCGCGCGCATCCTCGAGATCATCGGCGTGGGCACCTGCGGCGGCCCGGGCACGACCTGCGCGCTCGCCATGCTCAACGATGCCGTCAAGAAGGGCGGCGTCATGGCCAGTTCCAGCGTGGGCGGTCTCTCCGGCGCCTTTATCCCCGTGTCCGAGGACGCCGGTATGATCGCCGCCGTCGAGGCCGGCGCGCTTTCGCTCGAGAAGCTCGAGGCCATGACCTGCGTGTGCTCCGTTGGCCTGGACATGATCGCCATCCCCGGCGACACCCCGGTCGAGACCATCGCCGGCATCATCGCCGACGAGATGGCCATCGGCGTCATCAACAACAAGACCACGGCCGTCCGCGTGATCCCCGCCATCGGCAAGGGCGTGGGCGACTGCGTCGAGTACGGCGGTCTGTTCGGCCGTGCGCCCATCATGCCGGTGAACCCCAACGCCGGCACCGTGCTTGCCCACCGTGGTGGTCGATTCCCGGCGCCGCTGAACTCGCTGAAGAACTAGCTGAGGGGGACTGGCGAGGAGCCCCGGGGAGGGCAAATATATAAGGTCGCCTGCTCGGACAGTCCTGACTCGCACGGAGAGCACATTAAGTGCTCTCCGGCTCGTGCGGAACTCGCGATCGACCTTATATATTTGCCCTCCCCGGGGCTCCCGCACAACGGGACCTCGGTTGGGTTCTATCCCGGTTGCAGTTGCTTCGCTCCTGCACCACTTGGCTGGTGCGGCGGTTTAGCGTTGGAACGGTTCTTTTTCTGATATATGCTGGTTGCGGCTCTTCTTTTGTGAGGAGTCGCTTTTTTGTTGCTAGGAGGTTGGCCCGTGGTTGATGGGGACGCTCGCTCTGAGCTTCTTTCTGCTGATTGGAATGGCGAATGGATGCGTCTGCAAGCTGATCGGCGGCGGGCTGATGATTCTTTTGAGTGGGATAAGCGGGCTCGGCATTTTCGGCCGCTTGAGACTGCCCCTTATGCCCGGGATTTTATAAAGCTGTTGGCGCTTGAGTCTGGTGAGTCGGTGCTCGATATGGGGTGTGGGGCTGGGTCGATTGCTATTCCGCTTGCTCAGGCTGGGCATTCCGTGATTGCTGCCGACTTCTCTCCTGCTATGTTGGGCACGCTTGATGCTGGTATTGAGTACTATGGGCTCGAGGATCGCATTACGCCGCTTGAGCTTGCTTGGGATGATGATTGGGATTTGGTTGGACCGGTTGTGAAAGCGGTAGATGTTGCCTTTGCCAGTCGGTCGGTTACGACGGCCAATCTAAAAGGTGCGCTTGCCAAGCTTGATCGTACGGCTCGTCGGCGTTGTGCTGTCACGATGGTCGCCAACTCCAGCCCGCGCTATGACCTGCACTTGATGAACGCTATCGGCGCCTCGGTTACCCGCAGCAACGGATTTGTATATGCCTTTAACATCCTTATTCAGATGGGTGCGCTGCCGCAGGTCACGTATTTTGAATCGCCCCGCCGCGACACCTTCGATAGTCTCGAGGCGGGCGTGGCGGACTTTTCTCGCATGCTCGAGCATGGCAACGAGGATAAGGCCGACCGCCTGCGCGACTATATCGCCCACCACATGATCGAGAACCCCCATGCCGGCGAGCCGGGATCCAAGGGCGTTCCGCAGGGACGCTACATGCTCGACCACATCCGCAAAGTCCGATGGGCGTTTATCGCCTGGGAGCCGGTCTCCGTACCCCGCCCGTAGCCCATCTAAAGCTTGCATCGTCTTCCCGCGCGGCATCCGCATTCTTTGCGAACTGGGCAAACGCGCTCCACACCGCGCCGTTCCTGCGCTATCGTGGGACAGCTCACGTAGATTAAGGCCCCATTGCGGGGCGCCCCATACATAGAAAGCGAGAACCCATGGCACTGACAGGAGCCCAGGTCAAGCAGCTTCGCAGCATGGCCCATCACCTCAACCCCGCCATCATCATCGGTAAGTCCGATGTCAACGAGGGCACCGTCGAGCAGACGGTTGCCTACCTGGAGAAGCACGAGCTCGTTAAGTGCTCCGTGCTGGACGGCTCCAGCCTTTCCGCCCGCGAGGCCGCCGAGGAGCTCGCCGAGCGCTGCCACGCCGACGTCGTTCAGGTTATCGGCCGCAAGTTCTCGCTGTATCGCGAGTCCTCGCGCAAGGA
>UQUL01000052.1 GCA_900544235.1 uncultured Collinsella sp. | reverse complement strand
CGGTCATCTGCAGCCACAGCGTCAACGGCGTGGCCGCGCTGCACACCGAGATCCTCAAGCGCGAGACGCTTCATGACTTCTACGAGCTTGCGCCCGAGAAGTTCAACAACAAGACGAACGGCATATCGCCGCGCCGTTTCCTGGGCAACTCCAACCCGAGCCTGTCCGCCCTCATCACGTCCAAGATCGGCAACGGCTGGCTTGCGGACGCCGACGAGCTCTCCAAGCTCTCCGCCTACTACGACGACGCCGAGTTCCTCGACGCGATGAGCGCCTCCAAGCGCGAGAACAAGGTGCGCCTCGCCAAGTACGTCCTGGAGCAGACCGGCGTGGAGATCGACCCCGACTCCATCTTTGACGTGCAGGTGAAGCGCTTCCACGCCTACAAGCGCCAGCTGCTCAACATCTTCAAGGTCATGAGCATCTACAACCGCATGCTCGACGACCCGAGCTACAAGCCGCACAAGACGACGTTCATCATCTCGGGCAAGGCGGCGAGCGCCTACACGTTCGCCAAGGAGGTCATCCGCCTCATCAACTCGGTGGCAGACGTCATCGACAACGACGAGCGCGTGAACGACTACATCAAGGTGGCGTTCATCCCCAACTTCGCCGTCTCGAACGCCCAGCTCATCTACCCCGCAGCCGACATCTCCGAGCAGATCAGCACCGCCGGCAAGGAGGCGAGCGGCACCTCGAACATGAAGCTCATGATGAACGGTGCCATCACGCTGGGCACGCTCGACGGCGCCAACGTGGAGATCGCCGAGCTCGTCGGCGACGAGAACATCTACACCTTTGGCGCCTCGTCCAAGCAGGTCGAGCAGCTCTACGCCGACGGCAGCTATAACGCCGGCGCACTCTACCGCAAGCCCGGTATCAAGCTGCTGGTGGACTTCATCACCAACCCTGCCTTTATGGCGACCGGCAACGCCGAGCGTCTGCAGCGCCTGCACGACGACATCAAGGGCAAGGACTGGTTTATGGCCCTGCTCGACATTGAGGAGTACATCCAGACCAAGGAGCGCGTGCTAGCCGACTACGAGGACCAGGACGCCTGGATGCGCAAGGCGCTGATCAACATCGCCAACGCCGGCGCCTTCTCGTCTGACCGCACGATCTCCCAGTACAACGACGAGATTTGGCACCTGAGCTAATTTCGTTTCCTTTACCCATCCTCTTGAAAGCGGAGTCGCGGCAACGCGGCTCCGCTTTTTTGCCCGCGTGTTGCCCGTGGCCCGCCTCGACCAAATCGTCTCAATCTGTAACACCTACTCGGCCAAAACGGTCCTACCTGTTACAGATCAAGACAAACCGATCCTTTCCCTAGGGTTTATCTCAATCTGTAACATCTAGACCCAATTTGGCCCTCCTTCTGTTACAGATCAAGACAAACTGACAGATGAACGGCCCCAACACGAAGGAAGGCTCCCCTCTCGTCTAGTGGACGGGAGGGGAGCCTTATATGTGACCACGGCAAAAGGATGGCAAAGCCGCAGTCGCCCAAAAGGAGGGCCTGATTGGATCGGGCCTAGATAAGGTTCTTGCCAGACACCTTATCGAAGAGATGGGTCGCGTTCTTCTCGAACTTGAACCAGATGGAGTCGCCCGCCTTGAGCGCACCCTTGGCCTCAAGATCGACGACAGGGATGATCAGGACAAACTGGCCGTCAGGGGCGTTCACGTGGACGTGCTCGGTCGAACCCATAAGCTCAGTCACCTCGACGGTACCCTGGAGCGCACCCTCCTCTTCCTTGTCGGAAAGCAGAATCTGCTCGGGGCGCACGCCGGCCGTGATCTCTTTCACATCGCCGCCGTCCCAGTTAAGAGCGAGTTGAGCGCAGGTCTCGGGGGCCAGCGCGACATTCATGTCATCGGTCTTGACGGTAAAGCCGTCGCCCGAGCGCACCAGCTGGGCATCGAAGAAGTTCATCTGCGGCACGCCGATAAAGCCGGCGACGAAGATGTTCGCGGGGTGGTTGAAGACCTCCTGCGGCGTGGCGATCTGCTGGACAACGCCGTCCTTCATGACCACGATACGGTCGCCGAGGGTCATGGCCTCGGTCTGGTCGTGGGTAACGTAGATGAAGGTGCCCTTGATCTCGTGACGCAGCTTGATGAGCTCGGCACGCATCTGGTTACGAAGCTTGGCGTCCAGGTTGGACAGCGGCTCGTCCATCAGGAAGACCT
The DNA here is from genome assembly GCA_900544235.1 of uncultured Collinsella sp. Classification (GTDB taxonomy): domain Bacteria; phylum Actinomycetota; class Coriobacteriia; order Coriobacteriales; family Coriobacteriaceae; genus Collinsella. The sequence continues at coordinate 9,991 of UQUL01000052.1, read as the reverse complement.
TGGGGTCACGCACGATGGCGCGGCCGATGGCGACGCGCTGACGCTGGCCGCCCGAAAGCGCCTTAGGCTTACGGTCGAGGTACTCGGTGATACCCAAGATCTCGGCAGCGGAGCGAACCTTGCGGTCAATCTCGTCTTTGGGGACCTTCTTGAGCTCAAGCGTAAACGCCATGTTCTCGTACACCGTCATGTTGGGGTACAGAGCATAGCTCTGGAACACCATGGCGATGTCGCGGTCCTTGGGAGCGACGTCGTTGACGCGCTTGCCGTCGATGAACACGTCACCCGAGGTGATGTCCTCCAAGCCAGCAACCATGCGCATCGTCGTGGACTTACCGCAGCCAGACGGGCCAACGAGGACGACGAACTCCTGGTCGTGAACGGTGAGGTTAAAGTCCTCAACAGCGAGCACGCCATCCTCGGTAACCTTGAGGTTGTGCTTCTTCTCCTCGGTCTTCTTCTTTTTGCCAAAGAAGCCCTTCTTTTTGGACTCGGTGTTGGGATACACCTTCTGAACATGTTTGAGAACGATCTCGGCCATGTCTTTACCTTTCGATATGCGGCACCATGTTGAGGGCGCCGCAGAAACTTGCAAAACAGTTACGGCATCAGCCCTTGACGGCACCTGCCACCACGCCGTCGATGATGTACTTCTGGCAGAGGATGTACATGACAACGATGGGGACAACGACCATCATGATGCAAGCCATCATGGGGCCGAGCTCGACGTGGCCGTAGCCGCCGCGGAAGTATTGGATCAAGATAGGAATGGTCTTGTACTTGGTGGAGTCGAGCGTAAGGTAGGGCAGCAGGTAGTCGTTCCAGACCCACATGGTCTCGAGAATGCCGACCGAAAGATAGGTGGGCTTCATGATGGGAAGGACGATCTTAAAGAACACCTGGACCGGGTTGCAGCCGTCGATCATGGCCGCCTCCTCGATCTCGAGTGGGATGTTCTTTACAAAGCCGGCGAACATAAAGACCGCCAGGCCCGCGCCAAAGCCGAGGTAGATAAAGCAGATGTTGAACGGCGTGTTGAAGCCGATGCGGTCCGCCAAATTGGACAGCGTGAACATGAGCATCTGGAACGGCACGACCATCGAGAACACGAACAGGTAATAGAAGAAGTTCGAGATCTTGTTGTTGACACGAACCACGTACCAAGCGCACATGGAGCAGCACACCAAGATCAGCACGACCGACGTGACCGTGATGATGAGCGAGTACATAAATGCCGAGGCAAAGCCCTGCTCGTTAAGGGCGTGCATGTAGTTTGCGAGGCCGTTGAACGTCTCGGGCGTGAGCAGATCGAATGCCGTGGTGGTGCTGATTGCGGTCGCTTTCTTAAAGGAATTAAGCGCAATCATAAACACGGGGTAGATCCACGCGAGCGACAGGATCGTAAAGAAAATCGAGAGCGCGCGGTTGATAACCTTATCGCGTTTCATTACTGCTGCACCTCCTTGGACCTCGTGGCCTTAAGCTGAATCATGGAGATGGCCACGACCAGGATGCAGAAGATAACCGCCTTGGCCTGACCGATACCCTGCCATGCGATACCGGCACGCGAATAGAACGTGTTGTAGATGTTCAGGGCGAGCATCTCGGTGGAGTGCGCGGGGGCGCCGCCGGTAAGGGCGAGGTTCTGGTCGAACAGCTTAAAGCCGTTGGTGATGGACAGGAACAGGCAGATGGTGATGGTCGGCATCAGGTTAGGGATCTTAACCTTCCAAAACGTCTGCCATGCCGTGGCACCGTCGACCTTGGCGGCCTCGATGTAGTCGGACGGAATGGACTGCAGACCAGCGATGTAGATGATCATCATGTAGCCAACCTGCTGCCACAGGGTCAGGATGATAAGGCCCCAGAAGCCAGCAGCAGAGTTAAGGGCGATGAGCTGGGCGCCCACGTTGGAGAGCAGGCAGTTGATCAGAATCTGCCAAATGTAGCCCAGCACGATGCCGCCGATGAGGTTAGGCATAAAGAAGATCGTACGGAAGATGTTGGTGCCTTTGAGCGCCTTGCGGGTGAGCGCCTGCGCAATGGCCAGGGCGATCACGTTGATGAGCACCGTCGACAGGAAGGCAAACGCCACGGTAAAGAAGAACGACGTGGAGAACTGCGGATCGGACAGCGCGCGCACGTAGTTCTCGATACCGACAAAGTGCGCGTTACTAATGATAATAAACTGGCAGAACGAGAGATAGAAGCCCTGGATAAAAGGGATCACGAACCCGATCATAAACGCCAGGCACGTGGGCAGCATAAAGAGCGGCCACCAGCGCTTGAGTGCTTTGCCCATAAAAGGGTCCTTTCAATATGCAGGGGGCGGGCAAACCAACGTCTGCCCGCCCCCTGTCGCTAATCAGATAGCTTGGGCAGCAACTGCTTACTCGGAAGCAGCCTTCTCGGTCTTCCAGCCATCGACGAAGGCGTTCTTGACGCCGTCCCACTTGCTGTTATCGGCAGCGTAGGCAATCAGAGCCTGCTTGAGGTTCTTCTTCCACTCCTCGGAGGGAATGTAGACGAAGTCCCAAGCGACGGTCTTCTTGCCGTCCTTGGCCATGGCAACGGCCTGCTGCGAGAAGACGTTGGTGGTCTCCTTGGCGCTCTTGAACGGAGCGGTCAGACCCATCTTGTCGGCGATGATGCTGGTCGGAGTGTCAGCGGTGACGCACCAATACATGAAGTCCTCGGTGGCCTTCTGGGCATCCTCGGAAGCCTGGGAACTGACGCACCAGTAGTTCTCGCCGCCGGAGCACAGGCCCTGGTTCTCCTCGCCGTCAACACCGATGTAGATCGGCATCATGCCAATCTGATCGTCGGTCATGCCGGCCTTGACGAGGTCAGAGTAGGCCCAAGAGCCGTTCTGGTAGAAGACGGCCTTGCCGGTTGCGAACTCGTTGGTGGCGTCGTCGCCGGTCTTGGAAGCAAGCTGCGAAGGATCGCAGGTGGAGTCGGTGATGTACAGGTCGAAGATCTGCTTGTAGTTGTCGAGGAACTCACCCTTGATCTCGTCGTCCTCCTGGTTGTGCTCCTTCTCAAACTCGTAGTAGAGCGGCATGTTGGCAAGGTGGGTGGTGTAGCGCCAGCTGGAGGAGTCGTCCATGCCGGCGGAAGTGAAGGCACCCTCGACACCAAGCTCGTCCTTGCGGGCCTGGATGTCGTCGGCACAAGCCTTCAGCTTGTCGAAGGAGTTGATGTCCTCGGCCTTGTAGCCAGCCTTCTCGAGCAGCTGCTTGTTGTAGATGATGCCGAAGCTCTCCTGGACCCAGTCGATGCACACATCCTTGCCGTCGGACTGCAGAGCCAGGGAGTCGTCAATGAGCTCACCGCGGAGCTTGGTATCGGACAGGTCGGCGCAGTAATCCTTCCAGTTCTTAAGACCGGTGGGGCCGTTGACCTGGAACAGGGTCGGAGCGGAGCTCTTGGACATCTCGGACTTAAGCTTCTCCTCGTAGGTGTTGGAAGCGGCGGTCACGATCTTGACCTCGACGCCCTTCTCCTTCTTATAGGCCTTGGCGATCTCCTTCCACTCCTTGTCGACCTCGGGCTTGAATTGGAGGAAGTAGACCTCGGCAGCGTCACCAGAAGCAGAGGAGCCGGAGCCGGCAGAACCACCGCAACCCACGAGGCCCAGACCAAGAACTGCAGCCGCGGAACCAGCAAAGCCCAGGAACTGCCTTCTGCTCATTTCGTTCTTCATTACAATCCACCCTTTCACACCGTGGCGGCACCCTTTGCCGCCGCCTTCGGAGATTGGCTCGGGGACTTTGCCCCTTTTGCTGATTTGAACGATACGCTATTTGGCTAGTTGTTTGAACAAGTATTACTAGAGCGGTAGAAAAACTTCGGTGAACGGTAATTTCAACTTGATACTTGACAAGTTTTGTATAAACAATTATTTGTTATTGAATGCAGAGAAAACGCCCGGTCAAGCCGATGTACCGTCGGTTTGACCGGGCGTTTTCTCTTTGAGGCCATGAGTCTCGTCAGGCTGCGAGCTAGCCGGCTATCGCTTGGAATTGACGCGGTAATGGAAGATCTCGGGGTGTGTGCGAGTGTGCGTCACCTCAAACAAGATGCCATCCGAGGTGTACGACTGACTCTCCATGACGGCAACGCAGTTGTATTTGCCGAGGTCAAGATAGCTGCAGTCCTCATCGTTGGCGAGCTCGACACTCACCGTACGACGGCTCGCCATCACTTTGACACCGCGCTTGTGCTCCAGATAGCCGTAAATAGAATCTGCCGCGATCTCGGGAGTCAGGCCCTTGGCGATCGACGCCAAAAAATAGCCATGGTCCACTTGGCGCGCGTTGCCGTTGAGGCTTCGGACACGCACTACGCGAATCAACTCCTCGCCCACCTTAAAGCCCAGGTGACGAGAGAGTTGCTCGGTGCAAACCAGATGTTCGAAAGACTTAACGTCCGTCGATGCAACGGCATTGTTGCGCTTTGCAAACTCGCCAAACGACTCAACCTCTTCGAGTGCGCCCAACATGTCGGTTTCGCCCTTAAGCCAAATAACGCGCACGCCCTTGCCGTGTATGGGCTGCACAAACATCCCGTCGGCCAGCATACCCAAGGCGCGACGGACGGTATTGCGAGTGCATCCGAACTCCGCGGTCAGCTCGGCTTCGGTTGGCAGCATCTCCTGAAACGCATAGGTCCCATTAATGATGCGCGAGCGTATTTCTCGGTAGATTCCTTCGTATATCGCTTTTGGCATTGTTTCACCTCTACATTATTCATTTCCGGCTAGGCACGATAGCATTTCTTAAAGTTGTTTAAACCGAATATCGGTAAAGCGACAGGATTTAACCGTTGACGGTTTCTGTCATGCCCAAATCGGTTTCGCTCAAAACTGCCGGTACGACAATCGTCTGGTCCTCTACAATGAATCCATTGTTTAAACGTTTCCCCACGCGCAACGCGCCTCGATATTCGGAAGGCAGAACATGCTGCAAAAAATCCAACGCTTTGGCGGGGCAATGTTCGCGCCCGCCATGCTGTTTTCTATATCAGGCCTCATGGTCGGCGTCTCCGCTCTCGCAACGACTGCGGACATCGTCGGCGATCTCGCCGTATACGGAACCCCTTGGTACGTTTTTTGGACCATCATCCAGCGCGGCTCGTGGACGGTCTTTAAACGCCTCCCGCTCCTTTTTGCCGTAGCGCTGCCCATCGGTCTTGCCCAAAAACAACCGGCTCGTTGCTGTCTCGAGGCTCTCGTCGCCTATTTTGTCTACTGCTTCTTTTTGAGCGAGATCATTAAGCTGAGCGGAGACAACCTTGGACTTGAGTACCCGTCATCTTTGACCTCCGCCAGCGGTATCACCGTCATCGACGGCATCAAGACGCTCGACACCGGCATTATCGGCCCGCTGGCGGTATCGGCAACCGTCGTTGCCATCCATGACCGCTTCTACGATGCCAAAATTCCCGATTGGCTCGGCACCTTCTCGGGCTCCTCGCTGGTCTACCTCATCAGCTTTTTTGCCGTGTTTGCCCTTGCCGCTATCTCGGCCGCCATCGTGCCCTACGTATACGATGTAACTGATACGCTGCGTCACGCGCTTGCAGGCGTCGGTCCCTTTGGCGTGGGCATCTTTGTCTTTTTAGAACGAGCACTCGAGCCCTTTGGCCTGCACCACCTGCTCTACATGCCGATCTACTACGACAACCTAGTCATTAACGACGGCATCTACGCCACGTGGAGCAGTTTGCTCCCCATCCTCTCCCATAGCACGCGCCCCCTTAATGAACTTGCGCCGTGGGCCGGTTTTACCGCCACCGGCTGGGTCAAGCTCTTTGGCCTTCCTGCCATCGCAGCTGCGTTCTACTCCACCGCAAAACCCGAGCGCCGCGCCGGCCTCAGGGTCATCCTTGCTCCCGCCATCATCGCCTCGGTGGTTTGCGGCGTTACCGAGCCACTCGAGTTTCTCTTTATGTTCACCCACCCCGGGCTCTTTTTGCTCTACGCCGTCTTATCGTCTTGCCTTGCCACAACCATGAATCTCTTTGGCATCGTCGGCATCTTCTCGGGCGGCCTCATGGAGATGGCAGCCTTCAACTTTATTCCGCTCATGCGCACGCATGCCGGTGCCTATCTTTTGGCGCTCGGTATCGGCCTTGCCTTTAGCCTCATCTTTTTTGTTAGTTTTCGAGCACTCATCTTGGTCTATGACCTTAAGACACCGGGCCGCGAGGATCATGTTGCCAATCGCGCGGCAATCGATTGTTTAACGGGAAGCGACTTTGCCAAAGAGCAATCCCCCAATGACGAGGTCGATAGTCGATCCGATCAAGATCACGTCCTCGCTGAGCGGGTAATTCAGCTTTTAGGTGGCGTTGGCAATATCGTGGGCGCAACCAACTGCGCCACGCGCCTGCGCGTCGAGGTCGCAGACCCTTCCATCGTTGCAGATAACGCGTCGTTTGTCGCGGTGGGCGCCAAGGGCCTCATCATTACGGGCAAGACCGCCCAGGTGGTCATCGGCATCTCCGTTCCCCGCGTTAAAGAGCATTTTGACCAGATCATGGGCCTCGAGCCGGAATTTGTGCCCACCACCTCGGCCTCCCCTGCCGCCAGCGCAGCCCATAAGCGCGGCGATATCTGCTTCTTCGATATCGACGGAACGCTCGCCTGGCAAGACCCCAGGCTCGCCCAAGACCTTCCCGAAGACGAGCGGGACCTCTCCCCCTATCCCAACGAGGCGGTTTCGCAGGCAATCCGCGAGTTTGTCGCCAACGGCAACATGGCCTTTATCTGCACGGGACGCACCCTGAGCTGCATCCACCCCAAACTTCTTGAGCTGCCCTGGACCGGCATCGTCTGTCTTGCGGGCGGTTACGCCGAGATCAACGGACACGCAATTCGCGATCTGTCGATGACGCCCAGCATGCTGCAGCATCTTGCCCCCTATCTTGAGCAATCGGGCGAGGTCATCCGCTTTGAGGGCCTCAACGGCGTCGTGCGCATGAGTGCCGATGCCCCCGATGCCCCCGGATACGCGCGCACCCTGGGCGACGCAGTCACGCAGCTGCAACATTACAGTGTCTACAAGATCTTGATGTCTACATCGCTCGCCAACCACATCGCTCAAGATAAGGCACTTGAGCCGCTGCTGTGCTTTAACGAGCTCGAACTCGAGGTAACCGAAATCTCGCCCCGCGAATGCACGAAGCGCGGGGGCATCCAGTCTGTACTCGACGCCCTCGATCCCCACCACGGAACCGTATACGGCATCGGCGACGCCAGCAATGACGTCTCGCTGATGAACGCCGTCGATGTCGGTATCGCCATGGGCAATGCGCCGGACTATCTAAAGGATAAGGCCGATTACGTGACCGACACCGTCGATCACGACGGTGTCGTTGCGGCGCTCGAGCATTTTGGGCTGATTTAGGCGCGCTCCATCAAACGCACGCCCGTGGTCCCAAATCGCCAAAACTGCCGCGCCAAACGCCCTAATGTGGCAATATGTTGTCTGCATATTGCATCAACGCAACCTCAGAAAGAATGCGAGAACCCGTGTCCAGTCCGTTTACCAGCTTTTTAGCCCAGCACTTTGACCAGATTAACGACTATCTGGCCACGTTCTTTGACGGACAGGCGACCTCTGCCGATATCGAGCGCTACCTGTATGCGCCGCTCTCGGCTTTTACGGCCAACGCCGGCAAGCGCCACCGCCCGCTTATCTGCATGCTCGCCGCAACCGCAGTGGGCGGTAGCTTTGAGAGCGCCCGCAGCGCCGCGGCAGCCATCGAGCATTTCCAGTCGGGCGCGCTGATCCACGACGACATCGCCGACAACGGACAGCTTCGTCGAGGCAAGCCCTGCATGTACCTTACCGAGGGCACGGGCCTTGCCATCAATTGCGGCGACCTGGCGCTCACCATGGTCACCAAGACGGTTCTCGACGACCCCACGCTGGAGTCCGACGTGAAGCTGCGCGTGCTCCACGAGCTTACCGAGATGATCGTCCGCACCATTGAGGGTCAAGCACTCGACCTGGGTTGGGTCCGTGACGGGCGCTTTGATATCTCGGTTGATGACTACCTGGACATGGCGACGCACAAGACCGCGTTTTACAGCGGAGCCACGCCGCTTGCCGCCGGAGCCATTATCGGCGGCGGCAGCGATGAGCAAATCGAAGCGCTGCGCGCCTTTGGCCTGCACACAGGCCTTGCCTTTCAGATTCAGGACGACCTGCTCAACCTTGTCGGCACTAAGGAAGCCGCCAACAAGGACTTCCGCACCGACATCACCGAGGGCAAGCGCACGCTTGTCGCCGTACACGCCCTCTCTGATGAGCGCCACCACGACGAGGTCGAGGCGATTCTTTCCTCGGGCACCGATGATTCCGCGCAGCTCGCACGCGCCGTGGAGATCTTCCAGGAGACCGGCTCCATCGATTACGCCCACACTTACGCGCTCGACCTAACCGCTAAGGCCAAAGCGGCCATCGAGAACGTTGAGCTTGATCCGCACGCACGCGAGCTGTTCCTCTCCATGGCAGATTTCTTTGTGGAGCGTCTTAACTAACGGGGGTTATAAAACCTGTCAGCAGCGTATTTAGGCACAACTTGCTACACTGTTGAGTGCATGTTTATGCATCCCTTTGCGTTGTCTATCCGACAGACGCTCAAATAGTACGAATGGTACGCCGAAAGGGGTTCGTTCATGGAACCTATTACAACGGGCATGCAAGGAGCAGCCGTCGAGGACGTGCAGTCTCGTCTCCTGCAGCTCGGCTACACGATTGATGCCGCCGAAGTCACCGACAAGTACTTTGGAGCCACCACCGAGCAGGCCGTCAGCACCTTCAGGCTCGACAGCGGCCTTGCTGCCGGTCATGCCGTCGATATCCCCTGTTGGAGCGCCCTTGTAGACGCTTCGTATAAGCTGGGCGACCGCACCCTCTATCTGCGCATGCCCAATTTCCATGGCGCCGATGTGCAGGCCCTGCAGCGCGCTCTCAACGTTTTGGGCTTTGCCTGTGGCGAAGACGACGGCTACTTTGGTCCGCATACCGAGGCCGCCCTGCAGCAGTTCCAGGAAAATGTCGGCCTGTTTGCCGACGGCATGGCCTTCCAGGACACCTACGCCTACATCAACCGCCTGCACCATGTGTGGGAGGGCAAGCCCTCGGTCACCGAAGCCGAGTCCCGCATCGGTTTTGCTCGCGCCGCCAACGTGCTCGAGCGCTTCCAGATTGCCGTTATCGGCGAGGACCCCATCGCACGCAGTGTTGCGTCGCGCATGTGGAATATCGCCACGGCAACGACCGACAACAGCGGCATGATGCTCTGCGACTCCGAGGTCCCAACCGACGTTGACCTGGTGCTCGAGATCGCAAGCGACGAGCTGCCCGCCGACGCCGCACCGCGTGCCACGATTGCCCTCGCCGAGTGCCACAACCTGGCCCAGCGCATCCGCACCGCCAATGTCGCCGCGCAGCAGAAGCCGGCTCGCATTCGCATTGAGCTCACGGGCATGACGCGCTACAACGGCACCTTCACGGCCAGCGACGCGCAGACACTCGCCGTACGCCTGCTCGATGGCGTTTGCGATGCCCTCGCAGATTAGGTAAACTAAACGAGTTGCTTTTGGGCAACGCCACACATTGGGACGTAGTTCAACGGTAGAACTCCGGTTTTTGGTGCCGGCTGTTGGGGGTTCGAATCCCTCCGTCCCAGCCAAGGTAACTGAGCGCCCCGGGCTTTCATCAGCCCGGGGCGCTTTCTTGTGGGCAAGCGGAGGGATTCGAACCCACAAGGGTGCGGAGCTGAGGAAACGCGAAGGCGCCCCAAGCCCATTAGGACCAAGAGCGCCTAACATCAAGAAAATATCAGCCCCGTTCCGAAAAGCGAGCCGCATGCAACAACCAGGTAACCACAGGCCCCGGGAGAGCGGGGACACCGGCTTAGGTTTATCGCGAGTTCCGCACGAACAGGAGGCCACTTAATGTGGCCTCCGTCGTGA
>UQUL01000051.1 GCA_900544235.1 uncultured Collinsella sp. | reverse complement strand
GTATGGGGCAACATCGCCTGCTCGGGCAGTCCTGCTCGCACGGAGAGCACTTAATGTGCTCTCCGTGCGAGCAGGACTGCCCGAGCAGGCGATGTTGCCCCATACGCCCGCCCAGGTCCGCCGGGATCACGACAGCTTGACGATCGGAGCAAAGCCCTTCATAAGCTTTTTGGTCTGGCCGGTCTTTTCGAATTGAACCTCGATCATGTCTCCGGCGACCGAGATCACGGTACCCGTGCCAAAAGTCTTGTGGCTCACGGTATCGCCCGCGGCAAAGTCCTGCGATGCGCTGGCACGATCGACCTTGCGCTCCACCGTCGGGGACACCTTGGAAGACGGCTTTTTGGCTCGCGACGCGCCCGAACCAAAAGTCGAGGCGACACGGCCGGCGTCAGGCGAAACCCCACGATGGCGCTCGGTCCCGTAACTGCTGCCGCCAAAGAAATCGTCAAAGCTCGATCCGCCGCGCGAACCGGAACCGCCGGTCGAGCGCGTATGCGAGCCAAACACCTTGCCGCCGTACATATCCGAGCCCATGCCCGAGCCAAAGGTGCCGTGACGGTCGCCGCGCTTCTCCCAGCCCGTGCCCTCAAAACCGGCAGAACCGATGCCGCTAAACTCGATATCCTCAAACGGAATCTCGTTGAGGAAGCGCGAGCGCGGGTTGGCAGAGGTCGAGCCGTAGGTGCGACGCGTGGCCGCATAGGTCAGGAACAGGCGCTTGCGAGCACGCGTGATGGCGACGTAGGCCAAGCGGCGCTCCTCCTCGAGCTTGCCCGGATCGTCACTACCGCCAAAGTCGTGCACGTGCGGGAAGATACCCTCCTCCATGCCGGCCACGAACACCGCCGGGAACTCCAGGCCCTTGGCGGAGTGGATGGTCATCATGGTAATGGCATGCGTCTCGCCGGCCAGGGAATCCAAGTCGGAGCGCAGGGCCAGCCACTCCATGAGTGCCGGCAGCGCCTTACAGGTGAGCGGACCGTAGGTGCGCTCGATCTCGTCGGCATGCACGGCGCCCGCCGGCAGCTCAGTCGGCGCGGCATACGCGTTGCCCGCGATGGCGGCAGCCAGGGCATCCTGCGGCGAGAGCGCCGGGGCCGCCAGGCTATCGAGCGGATTGGAACCCGCGGCATCACGCGCGCCAACGAGCGCCTCAAACGAAGACACGGGCGCAGACGGGCCGGGCTCGGGCGCAGGCGCGCTCACCACAACGGGCTCGGGCTCGGCGCCGGCGGGCACATCGGCAACACCGGCCGCGCGCAGCTCTTCCAAGCTCTCGAGCGTACCCTCGATATCCTCGTGCGTCTCCTCAAATTCGGCTGCGACGCCCAAGAATTCCTGAATGTTCTCGGCGCGACTCTCGGACTCCATGGTGCCCTCGGCGCGGAACGCCTGCAGCAGGCCCGTCTTGTCGACAATCATCTCGACGACGTCCTTGAGCTCGCCGTCCATGCGACGGCCCTCGCGCACCAGCGCCACAAAGCTCGACAGGCCGTTACGCACCTTGGCGCTAAACATGCCTGTCTCGGCTGTTGCGATCTCGCAGGCCTGAAAGAACGAGCAGCGATTGTCGCGCGCCAGCTGCTCGATCTTTTGGATCGAGGTGGAGCCGATGCCGCGGCGCGGCGTGTTGATGACGCGCTTGACGCTCATCTCGTCGGCCGGGTTCACGATCATCTTAAGGTAGGCCATGACGTCGCGGATCTCAGCACGGTCGAAGAATCGCGTGCCGCCCACGATCTTGTAGGGCACGCCTGCGCGCAGGAACATATCTTCGAGGATACGCGACTGGGCGTTGGTGCGGTAGAACACGGCGATATCGTCGTAGCTCGTGCCTTTGGCATGCAGTTTTTCGATCTCGCCGGCAATCCAGCGGCCCTCATCGCGCTCATCGCTCGCCTGGAAGGCCTGAATCTTCTCGCCATCGCCCTCGGCCGTAAACAGGCGCTTGTCCTTGCGCTGCGAGTTGTGGCGCACCACGGCGTTGGCGGCGCTCAGGATATGGCCCGTGGAGCGGTAGTTCTGCTCCAGCTTAACGGTCTTGCAGTTATTAAAGTCCTGTTCAAAGTCCAGGATGTTGGTGATGTCGGCGCCACGCCAGCTATAAATGGACTGGTCGTCGTCGCCCACGACCATGAGGTTTTGGTACTTGGCGGCCAGCAGGTTGGCGATCTCGTACTGGACGTGATTGGTGTCCTGATACTCGTCGACGCTAATGTAGCGGAAGCGCTCTTGGTACTTGTCGAGCACCTCGGGGCGGGTGCGCAGCAGCTCGAGCGTGCGCACGAGCAGGTCGTCGAAGTCCATCGCGTTGGCGGCGCGCAGGCGACGTTCCAGCTCCAAGTAGACCTGCGCGGCCTTTTTGTCGTTGGGGCTGTCGGCGGATTTAAGCATGTCCTCGGGGCCGATCATGGCGTTTTTGGCCGAACTGATCTTGCTGCGGATCATGTTGATGGGGAATTGCTTTTGCTCGATACCGAGCGCCTGCATAATATCGCGCACCATGCGCTTGGAATCGTCGTCATCGTAGATGGTGAACTGACCGGTGTAGCCCAGCAGGTCAGCGTCCTCGCGCAGCATGCGCACGCACATAGCATGGAAGGTGCACACCCACATGCCGCGGGTACCGCTGGGGATGAGTGCCGCCAGACGCTCGCGCATCTCGGCCGCGGCCTTGTTGGTAAACGTGATGGCAAGGATCTGCCAGGGCTTAACGCCCAGGTCGCCGAGCATATGTGCGATGCGGAAGGTCAAGACGCGGGTCTTGCCCGAGCCGGCGCCGGCAAGGACCAGCAACGGACCCTCGGTGGTCAGGACCGCCTCGCGCTGGGCGGGATTAAGGCTGTCGATGTCGACGAGCGGCTTGGCGGGCTTAGACGCCGGCGCGGGAGCGTCGTAGATGTCGAGCGGAACGAGCTCGGGCTCCGGCGCAGCAGGGGCGGTGTATGCATCGAGCGGCACGGGTTCCGGCGCGGGCGGCACGGGTACCGCGGCGTTCTTTTCCCAGGGCAAGGGCTGGGTCATGAGCGACTCCTCATCTGACGGACGGCGCGCCTGCGGGCGGCGCCATAGTTTGAGCCGTACCAGTATACCGAGCCGCGCGGACACCGACGCAAATCACACCACGACTCCGTGCGCCACCGTCAGGCCCGCCCAGCGGATTTGGCGCAATGGGGTCAGGTTACTTTGCACCAATCTATTGGCAATCACGAAACCGCCGATGTCATGGCAGCAGCAGCGAGCGGCGGCCGGGGCGAACAAATTGGCATGAAAAGGGGGCGGCATAGACCTTTTGGTCATGCCACCCCCTTTGAATGACAAGTTGTCGCCCCGGCCGCCGCGCAGCGTCGACTAAGTTAGAGGCCGAGCATCGGCTCCAGAACGAAGAAATATGCGAGCACTACGATGCCCAGGATGATGCGGTAAACACCGAAGGACTTAAAGTCGTGACGGCGGACGAAGCCCATGAGCCACTTGATGGCGATGAGCGAAACCACAAAGGCCACAACGCAGCCCACGCCCAAGATAGCGACCTCGTTGGCGCCGAACGTGCCGCCCTTGATGAAGTACTTGACCAGCTTGAGCGCACTCGCGCCAAACATAACAGGGATGGCCAGGAAGAACGTAAACTTGGACGCCACCGAACGCGTGCAGCCCAAAAGCAGGCCGCCGATGATGGTAGAACCGGAGCGAGACGTACCAGGCACCAGCGAAAGCACCTGGAAGCAGCCGATACCCAGCGCAGTCTTCCAGCTCAGGTCCTCGAGCGTGGCGATGGAGCCAAAGTCCAGATCCTCGTCATCATCCTCATCCTCAGCGGTAGCCGCGGCGGGCGCCGCAAAGTGCGCACCGGCGGGACGTCCACCCGACACCACAGCACGCGAACCAAACGAACCGGCAACGGCCATTTCCTCGCGCTTGCTCGCGCGCCAGTTCTCGATCACGATAAACAGCACGCCGTACACAATGAGCGCCAGCGCCACGACGGGAGCATTGTAGAAATGCTCCTCCATCCAGTCGTTGAGCGGCAAGCCGATCGCCGCCGCAGGAATGCAACCGAGCACAATCTTGCCCCACAGCACCCAGGTGTCGCGACGGCCCTCCTTGCCCTTGCTGGGCGAGAACGGATTGAGCTCATGGAAGAACAGCACACAGACGGCCAGAATGGCGCCGAGCTGAATCACGACCAGGAACATATTCCAGAACGTCTCGCTCACGTTCATCTTGACGAACTCGTCCACCAAGATCATGTGACCGGTCGACGAAACAGGCAGCCATTCGGTGATGCCCTCGACCAGGCCCATGAAGGCAGATTTTAGAAGCTCGATGATATCCAAAGGGACCCCCTCGTTAGACACCCGCCGATATTGTTCTGCGGACGGTGCGGGCGATGTCCCATTATCAACCGTTCGGGCGCGTCTACGCCTACCCTTACCAAAAAACTCGCCCGTTCACAGAATTGCGAGCGGTCAAACCCAAATCCTTGGGTATAACTGCAACAAGATAAAGTGTCCGGCGGCCGACGCGCCCGCGCCCGCCCGATGCACGAGCCCCGCGCCCGTGCGATAGACCAAGGAGGAAACCATGAACGAGGGCTACACCAAGGTATTTGTTTCACTCGACGGTACTGAGCAGCAGGATTTTGTGCTCGCACGCGCCATCAAGGTCGCCGCGAACAACGGCGCCAAGCTAATCATCGGCCACGTTATCGATTCCACGGCGCTCGAGAGCGCCGGTTCCTATCCGGTCGATCTGGTCAACGGCCTAGAGGAGGCATTTAAGAACTCCATCGCCAAGCAGCTCGAAGAGGCCAAGGCCAATCCCGATATTCCCGAGGTCGAGGTCATGATTCGCGCCGGCCGTATTCGCGAGACGCTCAAGGATGAGATGCTCGACGTGGTCAAGCCAGATCTGGTGCTCTGCGGCGCCCGCGGCCTGTCCTCAATTAAGTACGCGCTACTGGGCTCGATTTCGACGTTCCTGCTGCGCAATACGGATTGCGACATTCTGGTCGTGAAGTAGGTTCCTTCCCGCCGGCGCAAGGCCTGCGGGGTTATCACGCCGACGTCCTCGCCGCTTCGCGGCTGCGGGATGTCGGCTTAGATAACCCCTCCCGGCCTTGCGCCTTCGTCACCGTACTTCAGCGAGTTATCTGAATAGAGGAATGGCGTGCCGCCCCGTTTGTGGCGGTACGTTTTGTTTGGGGCGGCACGTTTTTGTTATAAGGCGATCCTGCTTAGACGAGCTTGCACTTCTGGAATGATCTTCTCGAACATTACCTCCGCCTCGGGAAAACCCTCTTCTTTGAGACCGCGCGCCGCGTCTCTTAGCGCGTCTGGAACCTCATTGCAGGTATCAGCAATCATTCCGGCGACAATTCCCCCGGGCAAACCCGCCTCAATCATTTGGCTCATCACCGACCCACGCGTTACGTCGTCAATCTTGCGGCTCCCACCAAACGAGACGCCCATCTCACGAACGAGACTGGGGTAAACCGTTGTGCACAGCACGTCATAGAGCGGCGCCAACCTCACCTGCTTCCAACTTTCGTCCCATACGAGCGACCAGTTCTTTAGATGGTTATCGCAGTTACCTACGGCATAGTCGAACAGCTGGTTATAGCCGACAAGGAACCTGTCCTCCATTTGATTCGTCGACGCCCTTCGCACCGCATCGACGATAAGCCCCAGGTAATTGACGCCCGTCGGCTCATATTTAAGCTCACGCGAGATACCCTTGGCCTGACAAACATCTTCCTGGTGCAAACGGTACGGAATTGGCAATCCGTCAACCGAGCGTCCAGCATCAGGCGTTACTCGGTCAAATCGCTTCACGGCGATAATTGGCTCGGCGTCCTCAACTCGGACAAGAAAACACTCTTCGGCCGATAGGTCCATCAGAGAGGCGGCTCTCACGCACATCGCTTCGCACACCGTCTCACCCGGGAACGTTTTCGATCCCGCCTTGAGAATGTGCGTGGATGGGGCCGCTCCATGAGGCAGGTACCATCCGCCACATGGGTCATCGCCCGTATGGTAGAGACCGACCTTCGCCTGAGCACCTGCAAGGGAGATTCGACTCTCTAGCGCTAAATCAAAAGCAACCTCCGCCGGCGCGTATGCCAGCCCGCTTAGCTGTTCCTCACCTATCTCTTCATAGCCCATTTCGAGACTGTCGGCCGAAGGCTCTCGCGTCAAAACCAGAGCGCCGACAGGTTCATCGCGGACTAAATCGAGCACCTTGAAGTAATCTCCGCGTTCCGCTCGCGCCCTTTTCTCAAGGTCCCTGTTGAGCTGCCCCTCCGGAATGATGCCAGAGAAAAAGGAGCCCGTTGCGTCCGGACTAAATGTCTCGGCCGACAACGGCAGCGAGATCGAAATCGGCGCCGCATCACCGCTCTCGAGATATTTGGGGCTATAGGTGAATGCCGGAAACCCCGCATGTTCCTCCAATATGCCAACCAGCTGGTAAGACCCATTAAACTCACGGTGAACGAACAGCGTGCCATCCATTACTTCCCCCTCACCTTCAGAATAAAATCAATATCCACGATGGAGGCGTAATCGAAAATGACACCAATTTCGACCGTTGTCCGCCCCCGTTCGATATCACCAATCACACGAAGACTGCGACCCGTCATAGTCGCGACGTCACGTTGAGTCAAACCGAGCTCACGCCTTCTGAGCCTAAGGGCCTTCCCTATCTCGGCGGGATCGAAAACCGTGCGCTCCGAGAAAGCGACTTCCGACGGTTTGAGCCTGATGCGCCCATCCAGCTTTTTAATCGTTGTCACCGTTCTCATGACGCCTCCAGCTATATTCCTGTCCGTGAACATAGTATAAAACTGTAGCACTATGTTCATGTACGGGAATATAGTGTTGACTACATTAGCAATGTTCCCGTTCAGGAATATAGCTGCCGAAAAGCCTGATTTCTTCTTAAATGGGAAGATCCTGAACGGCTACGCCATACGACCCGACTACTCGAAGTATTGAAACTTGTTGGTTGAGAAGGCAAACGTGACGACAAAGCCTTTGTCGGAGTCGGATGCTGCGGTGACGTCGATGCCCATCTTGGAGCACAGGCGCGCCACCAGATAGAGACCGATGCCCGTTGCGCGCTTGGTGGTGCGGCCGTTGTCGCCGGTAAAGCCCTTCTCGAACACGCGCGGCAGGTCTGCCGCACACACGCCGCAGCCGTTGTCCGCGACGGTAAGCTCGATGCGCTCGCTTGCCAGGCCCTCGTCCAGCAACGCACCCGAAAACACGATCTTTGCGCCATCCGCGCGCGCATATTTAATGCTGTTCTGAATGAGCTGGCCCAGAATAAACTCGAGCCACTTCTCGTCGGTAAAGACCTCAAAGTCGAGGTTCTCGCACACCGGGGCCACGTGCGCCGCAATGAGCTCGCGCGCGTTGGCCTTAATCGCGCCCGTCACCAGGGTCTTGAGATCCCAGCGGCGAATCAGGTAGTCCCGCTCCACGACTTCCGAGCGCGCGTAGTACAGCGCCTGGTCGATATAGCGCTCCACGCGAGCCAGCTCGCGACCCAGGTCATCCACACGCGACAGGTCGTCTTCGCTGCCATCCAGGTTTTCCAAAATCAGATGGGCCGCCGCCAGGGGCAGCTTGGCCTCGTGGACCCAGCTCTCGATATAGTCGCGATAGTCATCGGTCTGACGCCGGCCTTCGGCAACCTCGTCGCATGCCGCCTTGCCCACCCGGCGCAAGACCTCGTACTCGAGCTCGCCCTCGGCATAGGTCGGGCATTGCACCATCTCCTGCACCCATGCGGGACTCTCGAGCTCCTCTGCCGCACGCTCCAGCTGACGCAGAAAGCGACGGCGACGCGCATACTCGATCACGATGCCCAGCATGCCAAAGATAAAGGACACGCTGACCGCCACGACCACGATGGAAACGGGGGCGCCGGCGACCGTCAGCACAAAGCAGCTCAGCAGCACGCCGCACGTCCACACGGCGACGGGAAGCAGCGCATCTTTAAAGAACTTGCCAAACGACATAGCCGGCCCCTAGACCGAATAGCCTTGGCCGCGGTGCGTTGTCAAATACCCCTTGATGCCGATTTTTTCGAGCGTGGTGCGCAGACGGTTGATGTTGACGGTGAGCGTATTGTCGTCCACGAAGGCGTCGGAGTCCCACAGGTCCTGCATGATGGCCGAGCGCGAGACGATCTTGCCCGCGCGGCTCAGAAGCAGTGAAAGGATACGCAGCTCGTTTTTGGTGAGCTCGGTGCTAGTGCCGGTTTGCGTGTTGGTAACCATGGAGCGGGCGAGGTCGAGCTCCAGCCCCTTGTGGACAAGTGTGCTGCGCTCGCCTGCCGCCGTGGTGCGGCGCAGCAGGGCATTGATGCGGGCCACGAGCACGCGCGCGCTGTAGGGCTTGGGAACAAAGTCGTCCGCGCCGAGCGTCATGGCCATGACCTCGTCGATCTCGGTCGTGCGAGACGTGAGGACGATGATGGGAACCTCGGATTCGCGGCGAACCTCGTGGCAGATATGCTGGCCGTCCTTGACGGGAAGCGTCAGGTCGAGCAGCACCAGGTCGGGTGCGGCGGCGAGAATATCGCGCGAGACGTGCTCGAACGATTCGCAGGCCTCAACCCCAAAACCGGCACGGGCGAGGATGTCGGCGAGCTCGCGACGGATGGGCTCGTCGTCCTCAACGATATAGATCAGCGGCATGGGTTCCGCTCCCCTCTTGGTTGTCTTGCCACCATTATGGCTGCGAAACTGCAGGTGTGCACCGCGCGCGGTGCCAAGGTGACAGAACTGTTCGCGAGCGGGGGCGTTTTGTCCACCTCGCACTCGCAGCGGTGGCGGGGACCAAAATGATTCTTTAATCCCCGTCCCAGAAAATCATTTAGCGGCGGGCGCGGAGCTTTTCGTAGCCTTCGGCGAAGAAGGCGACCGTGGCGGCGTCGGCGTCGGTGGCGTCCGTCTCGGCAGCGGGGACCACGCCGTGCTCGTCGCTCACTAGGAACAGGGCGCCCTTGAGCTGCGCGGGAATGTCTACGCGCGTGACCGGGATGCCCTTGGTCTGGGCCAGCTGCTCGATGAGCGTCGCCGTGCCGCACAGGAACTCGTCCGCCGGCGCCACAAAGGCAAGCTCGCCGTTGTTGACGGCGGCGAGCAGCTCGGGCGCCACGCCGGTTTCGTCGGCCTCGGAGCGAGCCTCAGCGGAACGGGCACGCAGCGCCTTGGCCGACGTATCGGCGAGCGGCTCGTACTCCCCCACCGTCATGGCGGCATTGCCGTTGATGTCGATCACCAGCATGAGCACGCCGTCGCGTGCGGTGTAATCGCCCTCGGCAAGCGACCACTCAACGTGCTGCTTGGCCCAGCTGAGCATGTTATGGGTAAGCGGCTCGCCCTGCACCAGGCGCTCGGACAGTGCGCGAATGTGGCGGTTGAGCATGGGCACCTTTTTATTGGACATGCGCCAACGGCAGACAAGCGCGGGCTTGTCGAGCGTAAACGTCTCGACCGCCTCCTGATTGGCGCAAAAGTCCTCATACGCACGCTGATCCTCAGCATTGCCAAACAGCTCGGCATCATCAATCTGGGGCATGGTTGTACCTTTCGTGTTAGTCATTCCGTCCTCTTATACCAAAAAGACGGCCCTCCAAACGGAGCGACCGTCTTTTGCGGAGATTATTTTGACGATATGGTCAGGCGACCGATCAGCTTAATGGGATAGAACAACATCCCATTAAGGGTTTTCCAAGTGCCCGAGATTGCCCCGAAAGAGGAGCGCCGCGTACTAAATGTACGCAAGCGACGGTTTGAGGGGCAAGGTCGGGTGCTTGGGAAAGCCTCTAGTGCCTAAAATGCCTGGCACCCGTAAAGACCATCGCGATGCCATGCTCATTGCAGGCCTGGATGCTCTCATCGTCGCGCTTGGAGCCACCGGGCTGGATGATGCAGGTCACACCGTGCGCGGCGAGCACGTCAACATTGTCGCGGAACGGGAAGAACGCGTCGCTTGCACAGGCAAAGCCGCCCTTCTCCACGCCCTCGCGCTCGCAGAAGTCCTCGGCACGCTCGCAGGCAAGCAGCGCAGAGTCAACGCGGTTAGGCTGACCCGGGCCCATGCCAATGCCGGCCTTGCCCTTGGAAACCAAGATGGCGTTGGACTTAACGCCCTTGCAGACCTTCCAGGCAAACTCGAGCTCGGCCATCTCGGCGTCGGTGGGCTTGCGGTCGGTGGGGAACGTAAAGGTCGCGGGATCCTCGGTCACGTGGTCGACTTCCTGCACCAGCATGCCGCCGTCGATGGAGCGCAGCTCCACCTGGGCGCCGTGGTCCACGCCGCCGGTGGCCAGCACGCGCAGGTTGGGGCGCTTGGCCATGCGCTCGAGCGCCTCGGCAGTGTAGCTCGGGGCGATGATGACCTCGACGAACTGCTTGTTCTGATCGGCAAAGTGCTCGACCAGCTCATAGGGAACCTCGCGGTTGCAGGCGATGATGCCGCCAAAGGCGCTCTTGGGATCGCAGGCGAATGCGCGGTCGTAGGCAGCCGTGATGTCCTCGGCAACGGCAGAACCGCAAGGGTTCTGGTGCTTGAGGATCACGCAGGCCGGCTCGTCGAACTCGCGGACCAGGTTCCAAGCGGCATCGGCATCCAGATAGTTGTTGTAGCTGAGCGGCTTGCCCTGGATCTGCTCGGAGCCCACGAGCGGGAACTGCGAGCTCGCGGTGTTCTCGCAGCCCTCGGCGAAGCGGTAGACCGTAGCCTTCTGCTGAGGATTCTCGCCATAGCGCAGGTCGTCGACCTTCTCCAGCGAGATCTCGAGCTTGGCAGAGGTGTCCGCCACGTCGCTTGCCTGGGCGGCAAGCCAACGGGAGATAGCCGTGTCGTAGGCGGCGGTGGTCTGGTAGACCTTCACCTGCAGGCGACGACGGGTGGAAAGCGTGGTGCAGCCACCGGTCTCGTGCATCTCGGCCAGGACGGCATCATAGTCGGCCGGGTCGGAGATGACGGTAACGCTCGCGGCGTTCTTGGCAGCAGAGCGCAGCATAGAGGGGCCACCGATGTCGATGTGCTCGATAGCGTCCGCGAAGGTGACCTCGGGGTTGGCAACGGTCTTCTCGAACTCGTACAGGTTGACGACGACCAGGTCGATCAACTTAATGCCGTGCTCAGCGGCCTCCTGCATGTGCTGCTCGGAATCGCGGCGGGCCAGCAGCGCGCCGTGAACCTTGGGGTGCAGCGTCTTGACGCGGCCGTCCATCATCTCGGGATAGCCCGTGAACTCCTCGATGGGGGTTACGGGAACGCCCGCGTCCTCGATGGCACGAGCCGTGCCGCCCGTAGAGATGATCTCGACGCCAAAGTCGTCAACCAGCGTCCGTGCGAAATCGACGACGCCCGTCTTATCGGTAACCGAGATCAACGCGCGTGCGATCTTCACATCAGATCCCATGCAGTCCTCCTGTCTGGTACGCCGCCGTGCTCTGTGAGTCGGTGATACGTCGATCTGCAGCGCTCGCGCAGCGGCATTGAAAATACTGATTTAATGTAGCGCATCGAGCGCATCGATGCACCCCGCAACGGGCGCATATGCAGAAAAAGTTTGCGAGCAGAGGGGATGGGCACGGCACCGGGCACGGTGAGTTCATGGAACACAGGGGCACCATAATTAGATGCCAATGGCGTGGTAGAACTGTGCTCGATATGCATCCGCAATAGAAAGAGGCACCATGGTCTCGCGGGTTCTCTACCGACCGTTTGATACCGAAGACTTCGACGCCATCGCGCTGATTCTGCAGCAGCTTTGGCATAACAATTCGGATAACGATGAGTACAACCGCCTTGAGGCCGCGTGCGATCTTGCCTACTGCCTTTCTTCCTCGACGTTTTCGCAGGTTGCAGTTATCGATGGCGAGGCGCGCGGTATTTCGCTTGCGCGCGCGGAACAGAGTTCCGGCACCACCGTTAAGGAGCACTGGATGGATACCGAGCGTGCGCTGTTGTCGCAGATGCGTGAGCTAGAACCCGAGTCGTGCGCCGAGTACCTCTCGTTTGTGCGCGCCACCATTCGAACCAACAACCGTCTGCTCGAGAAAAGCCCACTGCCACATGACAACGAGGTCACGCTGCTCGCCGTCGACCCTGACGTCCACGGCCTGGGCGTGGGATCGGTACTGCTCGACGCCGCAATCTCGCATCTGTCCTCGTGCGGGGCGACCAGCGCACACCTGTACACCGACTCCAACTGTTCGTGGAAGTTCTACGAGTTGCACGGCTTTAAGCGCACCGCCACGCACCGCGCCAACCGCGAGGAACGCCGCCACGCCATGCCGCGCGAAAGCTTCCTCTACGAACTCGACCTAACAGCCTAGGCCCGGCAGTTAGGGACGTTCCCTTTGTGCCGGCACCCCGGGACACTCCTTGGCAGCAGCCACACCTAGTCGCTGGGGACAGTCTTGATCAAAACGACCGACAAAGCCCTTCTTAAGGTCGCTATCTAGGGGTTTACAAATGGCTGTGGACAAAAAACATCAAATATGAGTACTGTTACCTTTTTAGTAGCAGCGATTCGGGGCATTTTTGAAGCTTTTAGACGCGGTAGTCAGCCGGACGAGCTAACGTATTTCCTCAAATGTACAATCAGAACCACCCTTAAAAAGGGTGGTTTGCTCTTAGGGTATAACCCACGGGCC
>UQUL01000050.1 GCA_900544235.1 uncultured Collinsella sp. | reverse complement strand
GCGGAACTGAGGGCAGCGTCGAGCCGTTACGCGGTTTGGTAAAACCGCGTAACTACCTAACTACATCAAGTTGCAAACAGCCGCCGCGAAGGCAACGGGGTCCTCGGGGAGGATACCCTCGACCAGCAGGGCCTGATCGTAGAGCAGACCAGAGTACTGCTTGATCTTGTCGGCGTCGCCTGCCTTCTGGGCAGCGACAAGCTTGTCAAAGACCGGGTGCTTGGCGTTGAGCTCGAGCACGCGCTGGCTCTTGGGCATGCCGTCGGGCGCGCCCTCGGGTCCCTTCTGGAGTACCTTCTCCATCTCAAGCGAAAGCGGACCCTCGGTGGTGATGCACGCGGGAGCATCGGTCAGGCGCGCGGAGACGGCAACTTTCTCGACCTTGCCACCGAGTGCCTCCTTCATAGCGCTAAAGAGGTCCTCGTTCTCCTTGGTGGCGTCCTCGGCCTCCTTCTTCTCATCCTCGGTCGCCAGGTCAAGATCACCGGTCGCGACGTTCTTGAGCTCCAGATGACGATCCTCGACCTCGGGCTCGGCACCGTCGGCCACAGCCTTTTCGGCAGCCTCGCGAGCTGCGTCGTCCTCATAGATCTTGGGCATATCGGCGGCAACGTACTCACGCATAGCTTGGAACGTGAACTCATCCACATCCTGCGTCAGCAGCAGCACGTCATAGCCGCGGTCGAGCACGCCCTTTACCACGGGCATCTTGGCCAAGCGCTCGCGCGAGTCACCGGCGGCGTAGTAGATGGCCTTCTGATCCTCGGGCATGCCCTTGGCATACTCGGCCAGGGTAATCATCTTCTGTTCCTTGGCAGACCAGAACAGCAACAGGTCGGCGAGCTCATCGGCCTTCATGCCATAGCTCGAGTAGATGCCGTACTTAAGGCCGCGGCCAAAGTTCTCAAAGAACTTCTCGTAGGCCTCGCGGTCGTTGTCACGCATATCCTCAAGGTCAGCGGTGATCTTCTTTTCCACACGCTTGGCGATGGCCTTGAGCTGACGGTTCTGCTGCAGCGTCTCACGCGAGATGTTGAGCGACACGTCGGCGGAATCCACGACGCCGCGGACAAAGTTGTAGTAGTCGGGCAGCAGGTCGTCGCACTTCTCCATGATCAGGACATTGGAGCTGTAGAGCGCCAGACCCTTCTCGTAATCCTTGCTGTACAGATCGAACGGCGCGCGGCCCGGCACAAACAGCAGGGCGTCATACTCGAGCGTGCCCTCGGCATGGAAGCTGATGGTGCGCGCAGGATCGTCAAAGTCGTGGAACGTGGACTTGTAGAACTCGTCGTAGTCCTTCTGCTCGACATCGGAGCTGCGCTTTTTCCAGATCGGCGTCATGGAGTTGACGGTCTCGAGCTCCTGGTAGTCCTCGTACTCGGGCGTGTAGTCATCGCCAGCATCCTCGGGCTTGGGCTTCTGGCGGCTCTTGGACACCATCATCTGGATCGGGTAACGCACATAGTTACTGTACTGCTGAATTAGGCTCTTGAGGCCCCACTCGGTCAGGAAGCGATCGTAGGTCTCGGCCTCGCCGTCGGTATCGAGCTTCTCGTTCTCGCGCAGCGTCAGGATGACATCGGTACCGTGCTCGGCACGCTCGCCGTCCTCGATGGTGTAGCCCTCAAGACCGTCGGATTCCCACACATGGGCGACATCCTCGCCGTAGGCGCGGCTGACGACCTTCACATGGCTGGCGACCATAAAAGCCGAGTAGAAGCCCACGCCAAACTGGCCGATGATGTCGACATCCGAACCCTGCTGCTCGGCGTTCTCGGTCTTAAACTCCTCGGAGCCGGAATGGGCGATGGTGCCCAGATTGCGCTCGAGCTCCTCGGCGGTCATGCCAATGCCGTTATCCGAGATGGTAATGGTGCGGGCGTCTTTATCAAAGGAAACGCGAATAGCCAGGTCGCCCTGGTCGATCTTGACGCTCGGATCCTGCAGGCTCTTAAAGTTGAGCTTGTCGACGGCGTCGCTCGCGTTAGAGATAAGCTCGCGCAGGAAGATTTCCTTATTGGTGTAGATGGAGTTGATCATGAGGTCGAGCAGTTTTTTGCTCTCGGTCTTAAATTGACGCATGTGCAGTCCTTTCGCGCTACCCCCGTCCGCAAAAACGGCCCGGTCGCCCGAGCCGAATCGCAGACCTGCTATGTTCAGACTTAGATTTTATAACCCATTAGCGCGCATATATACATACGGAATCGAAAAACTGTATGTCTAAGCGCTCCGATGCGCCAATTGCCAAGGAGCGTCCCCAACTGCCGGCAGAAAAGGAACGTCCCTATCTGCCATCTACGCGCTTGGCCATCCAGACATGGGGCTGGCCCTCGTCTTCGTAATCTACCGGGGCAATTTGCGTGTAGCCCGCCTTTGCATAGAGCGGCAACACGTATTCCTGCGCATGCAGCTTAATAAGCTTAGCGCCGGCATCGCGTGCACACGAAGCACTGGCCTCGACGATCGCACTCGCCAGTCCGCGACGACGCATAGCCGGCAGCACGGCGACGCGCCCCATAATGTAGGTCTCCCCCGCCGCAACGCCTTCGTCCATGTCGCATGCCGGCAACACCGGGGCCTCTGCGTCAGCCACGCGCTCAAGCTCTTCGGGAAACACGCGCGAGCAACCGGCAAGCTCGCCGTCTACATAGAGCGTCACATGAATGCAGCTCTGATCCTCGTCGATAGCGTCGAACTCATTCTCGTAGCCCTGCTCGTCTATAAAAACGACGCGGCGCACCAACGCCGCGTCATCAAAGCATCCCGTCTTAAGTTGGATATCCATGGCTGCCCTTTCATTCAATGCGAACGTTAGGGACAGATATTAGCGAAAATGAGCTCCGCGCACGCTAAACTTCGCGCGAGCCTTCGCCAGGCAGTCGTAATGACCCACGTTATGGGCATCGCTCGCGATGAAGCTATACAGGTTCTGATCGAACAGGCGCTGTGCCGGCTTTTTCTCGCGACCAAAGCGACCGCCGGCAATAAAGTCCGCCGAAGCCTGCAGCTTGCAGCCCATATCGACCAGGCGCTCCGCCACGCTTACATCCTTTTGAACCGCACGATAGCGCTCAGGATGAGCGATGATCACCTGGTAGCCACGGCACTGCAAATCGTAAATCGTGTTCTCGTACTCTCTAAACGCATACGCATCGGCATGCGTCGAAAGCTCGAGCAGAAACTCGTTGGTCCCATCGAAATGCAAGTGCTCCGCGGCATCGATACCAAGCTCAACGAGCTTTCGATGGTTGACCTCGAAGCCCATCTGGAGCGGAAAACCGTCAGCGTTATCACGCAGCAGCTCAAAGGCATCCCACATCTTGTCGTAATCAAAATAGGGATCACGGCAGTGAGGAGTGCAAACGATTCTGGTTACACCGGCCCGCTTGGCAGCCTCGAGCATCGCCAAGCTCTCATCGAGATCGGCGGCGCCGTCGTCTACACCCGGCAAGATATGGCAATGAATGTCACGCATAGGTCAGCCTTAATCAACTAAACGTTTGCTCGGTTGGTGAAGATGCCCTTTTTGGAAGTCCCCTGATCGTCGGAGCCCTTCTTCACCTTCTTACCGTCCTTGGTGTAGTAGGAGTAGTAGTACTCGCTGGTCTCGGTCTCGCAGTAGTTCATAACGGTACCGATGAGCTTGACCTTCTCGGACTTCTTAAGCTGACCGATGGCGTTGAGCGCCTCCTCGCGCTTGGTGAAATCCTCACGCACGACAAAAAGCGCACCGTCGGTCAGACTTGCGATCTCGGCAGCATCGATGAAGGTGCCGACCGGGGGAGCATCAAAGATGACGTACTGGAACTTGGCGGACAGTGCCTTTACCAGCTTGGCAAAGCGGTGAGAGACGATGATGTCGGCAGGATTGGGAATATGCGGCTCGGCATCGAGGAAGTAGAAGTTCTTCTGACCCGTCTCGACAATCGCCTGGTCAATAGAAACCTGCTCGGAAAGGACTGCATAGAGTCCGCCGCGGGAGCGGACGCCGAGCATATCGGCAAGGGACCTGCGACGCATATCAGCCTCGACCAGCAGGACGCTCTTGCCGCTGGTGGCGATAGCCTGGGCAAGGTTGATGGAAACCGTAGACTTGCCCTCGTTGGGAATCGAGGACGTAACGGTGATGGTGCGAATGGGGTCGTCCACGCTCGCAAAGCGGATGTTGGCCAGAAGGGTCTTGGCGGCATTCTGTACAACGAGCTTATCGGTGTTCTTTGCCTTAGCCATGCCTATTTACCACCTTTCATAGCCGGAATTCGGCCAACAACGGGAATGCCCAGGAGCTCTTCTGCCTCTTCGGCACCGCGGATGCGGGTGTTGAGCATGTCTGCCAAAACGACATAGGCAACTGCGATAAAGATGCCCGCGAGGAACGCGACAGCAACGTACAGCATACGCTTGGGACCGCTGGGGGCTTCGGGGGTCTTAGCCTCGTCGATAACGTTGATGCTCTGGGCAGCGCCGACGTTCTGAGCGACCGTACTCACCGAGCTGGCCATGGCTTTTGCGACCTTAGCCGTCTCCTTGGCATCGGTGCCGGTAACCGAAAGCGTAATGACACGCGTGGTGGTCTCGGAGGAAACAGACACCTTGTAGTCATCCAGATCGGTGAGGCCCAGTTCATTGGCTGCGCCGCTCTTAACGCTATCGCTATCCAGCAGCGTGGCGATATCGTTGGAAAGCATCTGACTCGCCGAGAGATCGTTGTAGCTCATCTGACCGCTATCGTCGGTCTTGGCGAGAATGTACATGCTCGTCGTCGCGGTATAGGTGTTGTCCATCGCAACGAAGGACACGATGCCCATGGCGATCGCGCAGACCACCGGAAGGGTGATGACCAGCTGAAGGTGCTTCTTCAGCAGCTGGAACAGTTCGAGAAGGGTCATGCAGCTTGCCTTTCATTTCCCCAGTTCGGATTGACAAAACTGTCCGTATGTTATCGCATCTTTTTACCGAGACCAAACTCTATACATAAGAAACAGGCTCTCCTGTAAAAATGTCGGAAGCAATCGTAAAATTGCACAACAACGCCGCACCAGAAAGTCCGATGCGGCGCCTACATCAATATCTATGTTGTATCGCTATGCGAATGGCTCGTCCTGCTGTATGGGAAACGTCACCGTAATGGTGGTTCCCACGCCCAACTCGCTCGACAGATCGAGCGTGGCGTGATGATACAGGGCCGCATGCTTGACAATTGCAAGCCCCAGACCGGTTCCGCCGCGCGCCTTGGACCTACTCTTGTCCACGCGATAGAACCGCTCAAATACCTTGCCCTGTTCTTCAGGCGCGATACCGATTCCCGTGTCGGCGACCGCAAGGAACGGATGGCCTTCGTCGTTGGTGCCGCACTGCAGCGTAACCGCACCGCCGGGTCGATTGTAGCGGATGGCGTTGCTCGCCAGATTATAGATGAGCTCGTCAATCAAGCGCGACACGCCTTCGATGACCACAGGCTTGGTCTCATGACTTATCGTCACATTCGCCTGACGGGCGACCTGTTCAAGACGCTGCTCGACCGCGTAGATGGCGCGCGAGAGCTCAATAGACTCCGTGGACCCAATGGGCACCGCCTCGCCCTCAGTTGCACGCTCGGCCTCGTCCAAGTTAGACAGCGTAAGGATATCGTTGACAAGCGCTGCCAAGCGGCCCGCCTCACGATAGATGCGACCGCCAAAGTTGCGCAGGTCGTCCTCGCCCTCGACCATGCCGTTTGCGATGAGCTCGGCATAGCCCGAAATCGCCGTAAGCGGCGTCTTGAGCTCATGAGTGATATTCGCCGTGAACTCGCGGCGCATACGGTCGTTGTCCGCTAGCACCGCCATTTGGCGCTTGAGCTCCTGGCGCTGCGACTCAATACGCTCAAGCATGGGGACCATCTCGGCATAGGCGTGCTCATAGCTACGGCGTGGGTGGTCCAAATCCACCTCTTGCAAAGGCGCGATGATGGCACGGGACTCGCGGCGCGCCATAAAAAACGAGAGTACCGCACCCGCTGCTGCGATAAGCAGCATCGGCGCCACCATCGACAGCAAAATCGCCGCAACGCCAGGCTGGGCCTGCGCCAAGCGGACAACCTGGCCGTTATCAAGGGCGACGGCGCGATACAGCATGATCTCGTCGAGCGTAGAGCTTGCGCGCTCCGCGGAACCCAAACCACTCTCAAAGGCCTCGATGACCTCGGGGCGATCGCCATGGTTGGGCAGTGTGGAAGGCGACGCCTCGTTGTCGTAGGCAACCGATCCATCCTTGTTAATCAGCGTGATGCGCAAGTCCTCGCGATCGAGGCTACGCAAGAACGGGATGGGCTCCTGCTGCTCGTCGAGGGCGGCAGCAATGAGCTCGGTTTCCTGCGCCAGGTTGGCACTCGTGGCATCCGCCAAGGTGTTTTGCACAAAGAACGCGCCCAGCACCGTAAACGCCACGATAACCGCCATGGCGCAGACAAAGATCGTCACAAAAACGCGGTGCGACAGCGTATGTTTTCCCTGGGGGGCGAAGACCACGGGTTACTCCTCTGATGCGGTGGCCGCGGTGTCGTCACCTTCGGCACCATCACCGGCAGAAGGCTCGGCCAAGCGGTAGCCCACGCCGCGTACGGTCTCGATGGCACCGGCATGCTCGCCCAGTTTTTGGCGAAGCGTCTGCACGTGCACGTCAACGGTGCGCGAACCGCCGTCGAAGTCCCAGCCCCACACGCTCTGCAGCAACGACTCGCGGGTAAAAACCACGCCGGGCTTGCGCATGAGGTACTCGAGCAGGTCGAACTCGCGCAGGGTGAGCTTAAGCGGCTCGCCGGCAACGGTCACCTCGCGATGGCTGGGTGAGAGCACGATGTCGCCCACGCTGAGCACATCGCTCGTCTGCTTGACCATGCCGCCGCGACGCAGCAGTGCGCGGCAGCGGCTCGCAAGCTCCATGAGCGAAAACGGCTTAGTCAGGTAATCGTCGGCACCGCCATCGAGCGCCATCACCTTGTCGAGCTCGGTGTCCTTGGCGGTAAGCATCATGATGGGCACCGTCGCCGTCAGGCGGTCGGCGCGCAGGCGGCGCATAATCGCCAAACCATCGGTATCGGGCAGCATGATGTCGAGCAGCACGGCATCGGGTACCCGTCGCGCCACGGCAGCCTTAAACTCGCCGTCGCACGAAAAGCCCTCGGCCTCGATTCCCTGCTTGCGCAGCGCATAGACCGTCAAATCCCTGATGTTGTCATCGTCCTCGACGTAATAGATCATGTTGAACCCCTTTGCGGCCGGCATGACCGCATCTTAACCCTAAAGGTGCCTGTACTAGATGGTATCAGCCAAAACGGCCCGTCAAATAATCCGCCGTACGCGGATCGATCGGATTCTTGAAGAGTTGCGCGGTGGGCGCGTGCTCCACCAGCTCACCCAGCAAAAAGAATGCGACCGAATCGGAAATACGCGCAGCCTGCTGCATGTTGTGCGTAACGACCACCAGCGTGCAGGTCTCCCTGAGCTCGCAGGCCAGCTGCTCCACCACGAGCGTCGATACGGGATCGAGCGCCGAGGTCGGCTCGTCCATCAGCAGAATGTCGGGCTGCACGGCCAGCGCACGGGCGATGCACAGACGCTGCTGCTGGCCGCCCGAAAGACCCAGACCCGATTCTTTGAGCTTGTCCTTGACCTCGTCCCACAGGGCGGCGCGTCGCAGGGAGTCTTCGACCAGCTCGTCGAGCACGACGCGGTCGCGCACTCCCATGCCGCGAGGACCGTAGGCGACGTTGTCGTAGATGCTCATGGGAAACGGGTTGGGGCGCTGAAACACCATGCCCACGCGCTGGCGCAAACGGCAGATGTCGTAATCGCCCAGGATATCTTGACCATCGAGCGCAATCTTGCCCTCGATGCGGCAATCCTTGATGCCGTCGTTCATGCGGTTAAAGCAGCGCAGCAACGTGGACTTTCCGCAGCCCGAAGGCCCGATAAACGAGGTGATCTGCTTGTCGCGGATCTTGATATTCACGTCCTTGAGCGCATGATGGTCGCCATAGAACAGGTCGAGGCCCTCGACGTCGATGCGCGTCGGCGAGGCGGCAAGATCCTCTGCCGTGGGGCGAGTCGCATCCCCAACCTCGCGCTCGTGCGCGGCCTCGGCCTGCGCTTTCATGAGTTCTTCAAGCTCCGTGGGCTCCACAGCCGCAGCAGCCGTCATACCGCATACCTCCACATCGATATCAATTCAGCAGTATCGATAGTAGAAATCGCGGCTCATATGCACGTGAGCGCATTGTCAAGTGTTTGTAAGGGCACGCTGGCTATGCGGCGGGCAGCTCGATGGTGAATATCGTGTGTTCGGGCGTCGATTCACATGCAACGGTACCGCCGTGTGCCGCGATGATCTCCTTGGCAATAGCAAGGCCCAGACCGGCACCACCGCGATTGGTCGCACGCGCCGCATCCAGGCGATAGAACTTCTCAAAGATCACCTTGAGCTTAGCCGCAGGGATAGGATCGCCCTGATTGATAAAGCGCACGCGCACGCCGCCATCGTCTTGGCGCCCGGCCTCGATCGTGATAGTCGAGCCCTCATAGCTATAGGCAACGGCGTTTTTCATGATGTTGTTGAATACGCGAGCCATCTTGTCGCCGTCCACGAGTACCGTCAGGTCCTCGCAAATATCAACCTGAGCTTCCTTGTGCTGTTCGTTGAGAATGGGATAGAACTCGTCGGCCACCTGCGCCAGCAATAGCCCCAAATCGACGTAGGCGCGGGTGAGCACAATATCGTGGAAATCGAAACGCGTGATGTCGAAGAACTCCTCGATGAGCGCGTCGAGCCGATGGGCCTTGTCGAGTGCCACGCCCGTAAAGCGTGCACGCTGCTCAAGCGGCAAATCGGGAGCCTCCTGCAAGAGCGAAAGATAGCCCACCACGCTGGCGAGCGGCGTACGCAGGTCGTGCGCTAGGTACGTAACCAGGTCATCTTTGCGATGCGATTCGTCACGCAAGGCCTGTTGCACCTTACGCTCGCAATCGCGCGCCCGGTTGAGCGCACCCTCGACCTCGAGAAAATCGCCGTCGATGGTATCCCACGTGTCGGGGTTATCGATCAGACGGTCCTGAATACGGGCGGCGATCACGCGGTCGGCATGCTGCTCGCCTTGCTCATAACCCTGGTAATACAGGGCACGCCCGCAAAAGAACAGGACACACACGGCGAGCGCCAGCACAAAGCCGAGCATATTGAACACAAAGGCGGCATCAAAGAACACGGGCTCGCCAATACCGCCAAGCGCCATGGCCCCGATCGCCAGCGTAATTGTCCACGCGGCACCGCCGATTACCACGCAGCGGCGAACGATTTCGAATCGATCGATCAGCAAGAAGCCAATGAGCAAAACCGCCAGAATGCCAACGATATTGTCAATGCCAATGAGTAGCAGACTCAACAAAAAGAGCAGTACCGTCGCAAGCGCGCGGTTGTCGACGACCGCCTTTATGTATTCAAAGAGTCGATCGGGCACCTCGAATACCCGCCTATCGTCTTTTGTCATATCCACTTCCCCCACCATCAAAGGCGTTATTCGATTATGTAGCCGACGCCCCAGACGTTTTTGATAAAGCGCGGCTTTTGAGCATCGTCGCCGATCTTTTCGCGCAGATGGCGGATGTGCACCATCACCGTATTGTTGGAGCCGGGCATAAAGTCCTCGTTCCACACCGCGCGGAACAGGTCCCCCACGGCCACCACGCTGCCGCGATGCTCGACCAGATACAGCAAGATTGAATACTCGGTGGGTGTGAGGCGTACCGGTGAACCGTCCACCGCTACGGATCGAGCTTCGCGGTTGATCTCCAGGCCGTCGAGCTGGATGGTCGGCGACTCGGCCACCTGCGAGCGGCTACCGTAGCTGGTGTAGCGGCGAAGCTGAGCGTGCACGCGCGCGATGAGCTCCAGCGGACGGAACGGCTTAACCACGTAATCGTCCGCGCCAAGCGAAAGGCCCTCGATCTTGTCTTGCTGGGCATCGCGCGCCGTCAGCATGATCACGGGATAGGTATGGCTGGAACGGATCGTACGCAGCAGCTCAAACCCATCGATATCGGGCAGCATGACATCCAGCAGCGCCAAATCAAACTCCTGCTCCAAAATCGCCTTGGCAGCATCGGCCCCGCTATAGGCAATCTGGACATCAAAGCCCTCTTTTGTAAGGTAGATACCAACCAAGTCGGCGATGGCCTTCTCGTCATCAACTACCAAAATGCGCTCGTTCATGCGTGCTCCTCTCGCGCTCCATTATGCCCGAGGCGACGCACGCCACACACAACAAGCGTGGGTGATTAAGTCGGCCTTAAGCACCCTTGTGCCCGTTCGGGCGCGGATGTGGGCCACGCACGCACGCGATGATCACCGACGCCGGCAAACGATATACTCTAGTTCCAGAAGAGACCATCCCGTCGAAAGCGAAATCCGTGAAGTCCCTCACCTCTTTTGCAAAGCGCTCAGCCCAGCTTGCCGCCGGCTTTGTCTGCGCTATCGCCCTTGCCGCTGGCGTGCCCACCGTCGCCGGCGCCCAAGTGCTCACGACCGACAATGTTTGCGGCAAAACCGCCGATGTGCGCGGTATCACGGCCGAAAACCTGCCCGATATCGATGCGACCAATGCCCTCGTCATGGGCAAAGACGGCACCGTCTACTATGCCCGCGATACCGATGAGCAGGTCAAAATTGCCTCGATCACCAAGGTCATGACCGCAATCCTAACCGTCGAGAATTGCAAGATGGACGAGAAGGTCACGGTGAGCAACGCCGCAGCCACCGTGGGCAATTCGACCGCCGGCTTGCTCGAAGGCGACAAGCTTACCGTGGAGCAGGCGCTGCGCGGCCTGATGATTCCCTCGGGCAACGACGCCGCCATCGTGCTCGCCGAATATGTGGGCAAGAAGATCGACCCTAAGACCAAAGACGCCGAGGCCACCTTTGTGAAGGCCATGAACGAGCGCGCTAAGAAGCTCGGCTGCACTGGTACGCTTTTTGAAAACCCGCATGGTCTGGACTTTGATGAGTGGGCTGGCGATATGCACTCAACTGCACATGACGTAGCGCTGATGATGCAGGAGGCCATGAAAAACGACACGATCCGCGAGGTCGTAGCGAGCGAGGATTCCTGGATCGAGGTCACGGGCGCCGACGGCACCGACCATTCGCATTCCATGGACACGCATAACTATTTGCTGGGCCAAGATGGCAACATCGGCGGCAAGACCGGCACCACCGACGACGCGGGCTATTGCTTTACGAGCGCCTACAACCGCGACGGCGACGAGATCTACACCGTCGTTTTGAACTCCACCACCACCGACCAGCGCTTTACCGATACCGCAACCCTTGCCAATTGGTACTACGGCCACAAGGTGACGGTCGCAATCGCCAACACGCAGGAAAAGACCGCCAACGGCAACCCGCTTATGGCGCGCGTTGGCCAAACCGACTGGACGGATAAGACAATCGACGCCACACTCGCCGATCCTACGGCGCAAGCGACCGTGTTTTCCCTTGCCGGCGAGGTGACCGAAAAGGTTAGCTACGACGATCTTTCGGGCACGGTGCATGTGGGCGACAAGGTGGGCAGCGTTACGCTCAAGCAGGACGGCACCAAGATCGCCGTCATGGACCTGGTTGCCGACGAGGAAGGCGCAGGGCCGAATCCCATTGAATGGCTACTCGTGAAGCTCGATCGCCTGGGCCGTCGCATCGACAACCGCCCGCTCACGGCCGAAAGCGAGACCGTAGCCAAGGCACCCGAGATGTAGGGCGCAAGAATAATAAGCTCACTGAAAGGAGGCGTCCGAAAGGATGCCTCTTTTTTTGAGGGTTCGAATCCCCAGCGCCCTTTCTCGATAATAAAAAAGGGCCCCCGATGGGACCCTTCTTTAAAGTTAAACTGGCGGAGAGCTGGGGATTCGAACCCCAGATGCCCTTTTGGGGCATACTCGCTTAGCAGGCGAGCACCTTCGGCCTCTCGGTCAGCTCTCCGTAACAGCCGTTCTATAGTAACCAAACAGTCGAGGATGGGCAAGAGGGAATTTTGGAGCGATTCCAATTTGCCAGTAGACGTCTCACCCAATCATCTCAATCTGTAACAGTTACAGGCCGAATCTTCGTCCAGATGTTACAGATTTAGACAAAGATACGGGGCAACCCCAGCGGCGGCGTCTATGCCTCCAGTCTTTATTAGTCCGCTCGAACGGTCTCCAACAGATAATCGCGCATGTACGGAATTGCAAACGAAACACAGCCGTAGCCAGCAGGCTCAATCAGTCCCGTATCGATCAGACGTTTGCGATACGACCCGACTTTATTCGCCGGCAATCCCATCTTTTTGGCAATATCACCGTTCGTAATCTCGCCGCCTTCGCATTGCGCCATCGCCGCGAGATATTGAAACTGCCGCTCCGACACCCTGCGCAGCGCGGGGGCAATCACCATGGCATTGAAACTATCAAGAGCCGCCTGGACACCCTTGCGAGCCGCCTCTTCACTCACGCTCTCCGCCCCGCTGCGCGCAGCAACCTGCCAAGCGTAATATCCGACCAACTGGACCATAAAGGGATAGCCTGCTGAAGCCTTTGTTAATAGCTCAGCGGCGTCTTCATCGAGCTCCTTGCCCGCTCGTCTCATTGTATCCTCAAGCGATCCACCGACTTCAAAATCGGAGAGACGAGTGAGTTCGATATGTTTTGCACGCTGAAGGAACGTAAGGGTATCATCAACCACCACGCCATCCACCGATGTTGGCAAGCCAGCGAATGCAAAAGCGACATTCGCCCCTTGGCGAATCAAAAGCTGCATCTCATTGCCCAGCTCGCGCATTTCCTCAGTTGAGGCATCCTGAATCTCGTCGAGCGTAATGAGCAGACCTCCGCGCTTCGCGGCATCGTACATTGCCTCGCCCAGATGAGATGCCGACTTCGATACCTCAACGGAGCCAAGGCTGACTCCTAGAATTGATGGGGAAATCGACATTGATGCAAGACGAACATTTCGCTGTAGAGCCTCGAGGATTCTACTGCAAAAACCGGCATTCGAGGCGACGTCAACAACCTCGAATCTGTCTCTTATACACATCTCCGAGCCCACGAGACGCGTAGTAATCTC
>UQUL01000049.1 GCA_900544235.1 uncultured Collinsella sp. | reverse complement strand
TGGCGGTGCGCGAGAATATCTCGGCGGCGGCCTCCCAGAGCTCGGGCCTGGTGGGAGCCTTCGGGTGCGACAGCGCGTAGTAGTAGCTGGACCGGGCCATGCCGGCGCACTCCAGCAGGCGCCCCAGCCCGTACCCCTCTTCGCGCAGGGCGCTCACGGCCTCGACCTTCGCCCTGGTCAGAGTCCGTCCCTCTCGACCAGGGCACGCAATTTTTTTAGGTAGGCCACCTCGGTCTCGAGCCTTCGGCAGCGCTCCTCGAGCTCCTGCTCGCGCGTGCGCGGCCTCGCCTTGGAACCGCTCGGCCGGCCCTTGGGCCTCGGGCGCAGGGCCTCCGCGCCGCCCTCGCGGTAGAGCGCGCACCATCTCTTGAGCGGCGTCAGGGACATGACCCCGAACGCCTCCATGGCGTCCCGCTTGCTCATGCCGCCGTCGACCACGGCCGAGGCGGCGGCGACCTTCTGCTCGTATGTGTACCTGGCCTGCTTGCCGTCCATGGATAGCAGCACCTCGCTTCCGAACGACCGGTATACGTAGAGCCATTGTCTCACGGTGTCGCGCGGGACCGACAGCGCCTTCGCCGCCGACTCGGAGCCGTGGCCTCGCTCGAAGAGCCCGATCGCCGCCTTCCTGGCCACGATGTCGTGCTTCACCCTCAAGTCGACACGCATAAAAAGCCTCCCATTTCTCATGTCCAAGAAATGGGAGGCAGTTCACTCGCACGCGCTGCAGGGTCTTTTTGCATGTCATGTTTAGTTGTTGCCAACGCCTTAGAGAGCGGCGACGACCTCGATCTCGACCAGACCGCCAGCCGGAAGGGCGGCAACCTGGAAAGCGCTGCGCGCGGGGAACGGGGCCTCGAACTTGGAGGCGTAGATCTCGTTCACGGCAGCGAAGTCGGCAATGTCGGCCAGGTAGACCGTAGTCTTGACGACATCGGCAAAGGTGGCGCCGGCAGCGGTCAGCAGAGCCTCGACGTTAGCAAGGGACTGCTTGGCCTGGGCCTCGACGCCCTCGGGCAGCTTGCCGGTTGCGGGGTCGATGCCCAGCTGGCCGGACAGGAACACCATGTTGCCGGTCTGGATACCGGGGGAATACGGGCCGATGGCTGCGGGTGCGTTATCGGAAGACACGACGGTCTTGCTCATGTTTTTCTCCTTACGATCAGATAGAGAGCGTGAGCGCGGCGTTCGCACCGGGAGGCACAATTCGGTCTGAACACCGCGCTTGATTTGGGATAGTACTCAAGGTTTCCGCGCGATGCAAGATTATTATCACGTTGCGAGAATAATTTATCGCCCAACGGCACCTGTCGGCCGCTGAACGGCACGACCGGACGGTGAAGCTCAAAATGATCCGTTTCCCTCCGTCCCCATCGGATCAGGTAATCCATAGGGGACGGAGGGAAACGGGTCATTTTTGCTGCAAGGACTGCTGAAGACTTTATCCCGCTTGGAGCACGGGCATCGCCCGCCGCAACAGCACCACTATACTTTTGAGTATCTGAGCATTTTGAAAGGCAGGATATGACCGCAACCGCCAGTCGAACCACCAACCGCAGACCCGAGCTTTTGGCGCCCGCCGGAGGGCCCGAGCCCTTTGCCGCCGCACTCGCCGCCGGGGCAGACGCCATCTACTGCGGCATGGGCAGCTTCAACGCCCGCCGCAAGGCCACCAACTTTACCGACGAGGCCTTTGAGCAAGCCTGCCGCGCCGCGCATCTAGCCGGGTCGCGCGTCTACGTCACGGTCAACATCGTCATCAAGCAGTCCGAAATGGGCGACGCGCTGCAACTCATCCACCGCAGCTCCACGCTGGGCGCCGATGCCTTCATCATCCAGGACTGGGGCCTGTTCTTTGAGGTCAAGCGCACGATGCCCGGCATCGAGACGCACATCTCAACCCAAGCAAACATCCACGACGACCGCGGAACCCTTTGGTGCCGCGAGCAGGGCGCCGACCGTGTGACCCTCTCGCGCGAGCTTTCCATCGACGAGATTGCCGCCATTCACGATGCCGCGCCCGATGTGGACCTTGAGGTCTTTAGCCATGGTGCCATCTGCTTTTGCTACTCGGGCCTGTGCCTGCTTTCGAGCTTTGCCATGGCGGGACGATCGGCCAACCGTGGCATGTGCGCCCAGCCCTGCCGCCTGCCCTACAAGCTGATCGACGAGAACGGTCGCGCACTCTCCCCCGCCGGCCGCGAGCGTGCGCTATGCCCGCGTGACACCAACACTTCACAGCTTGTTTGCCGTCTGTATGACGCCGGCGCCGCGTCGCTCAAGCTCGAGGGCCGCATGAAGGCGCCCGATTACGTGTACTCCATCGTTGATGTATATCGTCACGAAATTGACGACATGCTATCCGGAGCCACCGTTGCCAAGGACGAGGAAGCCGCCCGCCAGCGCCAGCTCAAGCGCTGCTTCAACCGCGACTTTACGCACGCCTATCAGGACGGCACCTCGGGCGACGAAATGATGAGCTACGAGCGTTCCAACAACCGCGGCCAGATCGTGGGCACGGTGCTGGGCAGCCGCCCGGCCAACCGCGATGTGCGCGGTCTCAAGCCCGACGACCGCCGTCGCCGCGCCGCCATCGCCCGCATTGAGCTGTTTGAGCCCGTGGGCAAAGGCGACCTGCTGGAGCTTCGCCACGATAACGAGTTTGACCAGTTCCTGACCACCATTGCTGCCGATGATGCCGCCGCAGGCGACATCATCGAATGTCGCGTACCCCGCAGCATGCCCGAGGGCTGCCGCGTCCGCGTGATTCGCAGCCAGCGTGCCATCGACGCCGCCGGCGCCGCGCTCAAGCGCGATGTGCTGCGCCGCCGAGCTGTTGATGCGTCCGTCGTGGCGCGCCTGGGCGAGCCGTTTACCGTCACACTCACCTGCTGTGACAGCCCCGCGCTCACCGCCACCGCCACAGGCTTCACCGTCGAGGCCGCCAAGACCCGCGCCGTCGAGGCGGCAGACCTGGTTGAGCATGTGGGCCGCATGGGCTCCTCGCCCTTTGAGGCAGCGAGCTTTGACGTTTCGCTCGACGCCGGCTGCGGCATGGGCTTCTCCGCCGTTCACAAGGTGCGCGCCGCCGCTTGCAAGGCGCTGGAAGAGGCCATTCTGGC
The DNA here is from genome assembly GCA_900544235.1 of uncultured Collinsella sp. GTDB lineage: Bacteria > Actinomycetota > Coriobacteriia > Coriobacteriales > Coriobacteriaceae > Collinsella. Next base: position 10,153 of record UQUL01000049.1, on the reverse strand, counting down.
GCCGTACGAGGAGCGCGCGAAAACTCTCGAGATTCCGGTGCTCGACAAATGTACGCGCGCTATGCCCGAGCATTACCGCGATGAGCCGCAGATCTGCGCCGCCGTCACCACGCTCGAAGCCGCCGAGGCAGCTCGCGCCGAGGGCGCCACGCGCATCTACATGACCACCGATGCGCTCGATGCGGCCGAGCTCTCCCCCGCCGATGCGTTTGAGCAGGGCATCGTACCCGTACTCGACGAGGTCTGCCGCGCCGTCGACCACGAGCGCGTCGATCCCTGGATCAATGCCGGAGCTACCGTCGCCGTCGGTAATATCTCCGAGCTCGCCGTAGCCGCGCAGGCCGGCGCCACGGCCGAAATTCGCTCTTGCCTGCCGGTGCACAACACGCCCTGCATGGAGGCGCTTGCCGAGCGCGGAGCCGGTGCGTTTTGGCTCTCGCCCGAAATCACGCTCGACGAGATTGTCTCGCTCGGTGCCGCCGCGCCCGCGGCTTTGGGCATCACCGTCTTTGGCCGCCCGCGCGTCATGACAAGCGAGCATTGCATTCTGCAGGTTGCCAACGGCTGCATCCACGATTGTGTCAACTGCCGTCTGCGTGCCCGCAAGCTCTCGCTCAAGAATATCGACGGAAAGGTCATGCCCGTCCGCACCGACATCCACGGCCGCTCTCGCCTGTACGATGCCTACCCCATCGACCTCACGCCGCAGATTCCTCAGCTGCTCGATGCCGGCGTGCGTCGTCTCATGGTGGACGGAACGCTGCTCGAGGCAGATGAGGTGGGCCGTGCCGTCGCCCGCGTCCGTCGTGCCGTCGAAGCCGCGCAGGCCGGCCGCAAGCCCGCCGCCCGCCTACGCGGGGCGACCTCGGGCTGCATGTTTGTGGGAATCAGCTAACCGAAAGGCTTACACGTGAACGAAGAACCTCAAGTCCTCTACTGCGACGCCTGGCTCATGGCCATCGACAAGCCCGCCGGCATGATCGTCCACGGCGACGGCACCGGCGAGCGCACACTCACCGACTACGCCAGCGACCTGCTGCTGGCGATGGGCGACGGCTTTGCCGCGACCGATATGCAGCCGCTCAACCGCCTAGACCGCGACACCACCGGCGTGGTGCTGTTCTCGCTCGACAAGCAGACGCAGCCCGCCTTTGACCAGATGGTCATCGACCACGCTTTCGAAAAGCACTACCTGGCGCTCGCCGAGGGCAAGATCGACTGGAACGAAAAGCTCATCGACAAGCCCATCGCCCGCGACCGTCACGACAGCCGCAAGATGCGCGTCGGCGCCAGCGGCAAGCCGTCTCAGACGCGCGTGAAGGTGCTCAAGCGTCTTAAGAGCCGTCGTGGCCTGCCCACGCGCTCGTATATCGATGTCGAGCTGCTCACCGGCCGCAAGCACCAAATCCGTGTGCATCTGGCGAGCGAGCGTCATCCCCTGGTAGGCGACGACCTGTACGGAACGCCGCGTCCCTGCGGCCTGATGCTCCACGCCCACAGCGTGTCCTTCACGCATCCCGTAACCGGCGAGCACATCCACATCGAAGCCCCCTGCCCCTGGGAGCCCTAAAACCTGCCGAAAAGGGACAGGTTTATTTTGGCAGGTTTTATCTGGACAAACGTCAAAACCGCCACAAAGGTTCCTGCCCCTTCGCGGTGGTTTTGGCCTTAGCCCGTCCCCTGCTGCTAGACCGTGATGACGTTGTCCATTGCCCGGTACTTGGCGGGGACCTCGCCCGCGGTAATAATCGTTGCGTCGCGGAAGTCCGCGAACTTGACGGGCGCCACCATGCCGAATTTGCTGGCGTCTGAGATTACGAAGCGTTTGGCGGTATGGCGCATCGAGATACGCTTGACTTGCGCTTCCTCGATATCCGGTGTGGTGAGACCTTGCTCGACGGCGATGCCATTGGAACCCCAAAAGCCGCAGTTGAAGTTATAGCGGTCCAGGGTTGCCAAGGCGTCGGGACCGACGAGCGCCTCGGTCTCGGGCTTGAGCTCGCCGCCCAGCACCACGGTGCGCATGCCGCGCAGAGCGAGATGCTGAGCATGGAGCACGGAGTCGGTCACATAGGTGACGCCCTCAAGGCGCGGAAGATGCTCGATGAGCCTAAGCGTCGTCGAACCTGAATCGATGTACACAAAGCTCTCGGGCTCCACCAGGGCCGCGGCACGGGCGCAGATGCGCTCCTTGTCATCGTTATGGAGATCACTGCGCTCGCTGATCGTCAGGTCGCGCGTCACGTGCGCGCGCTCCAGACTTGTCGCACCTCCGTGCACCTTGGCGATACGGTGTGCTCGGTCGAGCGTCTGCAGGTCGCGCCGAATAGTAGACGCCGTCACGCCCAGGACCTCAGCAAGCTCCGGCACGGTAACCGAGCCGGTCTGCTGCACCATCGACACGATCTCGTTGAGCCTATCTTCCGCAAGCATCGCTTACTCCTCCTCGGGGTACACGACTCCCCAATCGGCGCGGAGCTTGGTCATCAGCTCCATAACATCGGAAGCATAGCCCAGAAGCTCGCGCTTAGAATCATCGCCGGCAACGGCCTTCTCCAGGTCGGCCATCTCGTAGCACAGTGCGTAGGCCTCGGTGCCAGTGTGGACCTCCTCGCGGTGACCGTCTGCAGTCCACACGATGGTCGCATGGTCGGCACGCGGATACTCGTTGACCTCGATATAACACTTGTCGAAGCTGATAACCGAGCGCTTGGGCTGCTTGGAGTGGAGCGTAAGGCTCACGACGCCCAGCTGCTGCTCGGCGTTACGGCAGACAATGCCACCTGCGACGTCAACGCCAGTCTCGCAGGTATTGCCCAGCGAAACGACCTCAGCGGGCTGGCTTGCCATAAAGAGGCGCATGACGGACAGGGCATACACGCCAATATCGAGCATGGCGCCGCCGGCAAGGCTGCGGCTGTAGAAGCGGTTGGTCAGATCGCCGTACTCCTTATAGCTGCCAAAGTTGAGCTGGGCGAGGTTCATGCGGCCAAAGTCGCCCGCATCCATGCGACGGCGCAGCTCCTGATACAGCGGCATGTGGAGCACCGTGGTAGCATCCATAAGGACCACGTTGTGCTCGTCGGCGATGGTACGGGCCTCGTCGAGCTCGGCAGAGTTGAGGGTAATGGCCTTCTCGCAGAGCACGTGCTTGCCGGCGGCCAGCGCGGCACGCAGATAGGTGATATGCGTGTTGTGCGGCGTGGTGATATAGACGGCGTCGATATCCGGATCGGCATAGAGGTCCTCAACCGTTTCATAGACCTTCTCGATGCCATACTGCTCAGCAAAAGCCTGGGCCTTGGACAGCGTGCGGTTGGCGACGCCCGCAAGCTTGCGGCCGGCCAGCGCGAGGGACTGGGCCATTTGGTTGGCGATAACGCCACAACCGATCACAGCCCAGCGAAGCTCGGGAGCCGTAAAGATGTCGTTAGGGAACGGCTTATCCTGGACCGAAGCGAACGCTGCTTTTGCGGCTGCCGCGGAGTCGAGTGGAGCCTGCTTGGAATCTGCCATATGTGCCTCCTGAGTCATCGGAAGTTCTTCATTTCCAACAGCCTTATATTCGCACAAATGCGCGCGCATTTGCTTGTATTTGCGTGTTTATTTGTTTATCGGTCATTATTTAGCCATATTTTGCACATTTTTACGCGGTCATACGCATTAACACGCAATGCTATGCGCGATAATGCGCATGCGAGGATCCTTGTAAAGGATAAAGAAGCGGAACACCAAAGCCCAAAAAGGCAGAGCAGGCTGTCTTACTCTTCCCCTCTAGGGGCATCAGGCATCAATGGACCGTCCCAAACTGCCGACACATGGGGACTGTCCCCAACTGCCGGGACTACTCATTTAAGTCTGTCCCCAATGAGCACAATCACTCATGTAAGTCTGTCCCCAATGAGTATCTGTCCCCAATGAGTCCCCAATGAGTAGGGATAGAAAAAGGCCCGGGTGCCGTGGGGCATCCGGGCCTTTGCTAGCAACTTGATGTTGCGGGCAGCTTAGAACTTGTGGCCGCACTTCTTGCAGACGCGCAGCTTGTTCTTGCCGTCCTTCTCGTGACCGACGCGGGTAACCTTACCGCACTCGGGGCAGACGAGATTGACGTTAGAGGCGTCGATAGGAGCCTCCTGCGAAACGATGCCGCCCTGCTGGTTGGCAGCGTTGGGCTTGACGGCCTTCTTGACGACCGAAACGCCCTCGACAACGACCTTGTTCTCGGCGGGAAGAGCACGCAGGACAACGCCCTGCTTGCCGCGATCCTTACCAGAGAGAACCTGGACCTTATCGCCCTTCTTGATATACATATATCTCCCCTAACTACAGGGTCTCGGGAGCGAGCGAGACGATCTTCATGTACTTCTTGTCACGAAGCTCGCGAGCGACAGGCCCGAAGATACGGGTGCCGACGGGCGAACCATCGTTGTTGATGACAACGCAGGCGTTCTCATCAAAGCGAATGTAGGAGCCATCCTTGCGGCGGATCTCCTTAACGGTGCGAACGACGACGCAACGGACAACGTCCTTCTTCTTGACGTTGGCGCCAGGGGTAGCCTCCTGGACAGCACCGATGAACACATCGCCGATGCCTGCATAACGACGCTTGGAACCGCCAAGCACCTTGATGCAGCGAATCTTGCGAGCGCCGGAGTTGTCGGCGACGTTCAGCATGGTTTGCATCTGAATCATGGTAGATGTTCCTCCGAACTAAGAACCGAAGAGAGGTGCGCTGCCTTTATACGGCCTATGGTATGCAAGCCAGGCATACGCACATCTTCGGAAACGTACAAGTCGTAAGAGCGACTGCTTATTTAGCGCGCTCGACGACCTCGATGAGGCGCCAACGCTTCATCTTGGACATAGGACGGGTCTCCATAACGCGGACGGTGTCGCCCACGCCAGCCGTGCACTCCTCGTCGTGAGCGTGCAGCTTCTTGGAGCTGGTCATCATCTTGCCGTACTTGGGGTGACGCTTGCGCTCGGTGATGGTGACAACAATGGTCTTGGCACCGGAGACGGAGGTAACGACACCCGTACGGACCTTACGCGAGTTACGCGAATCAGTCATGTTCTCTCCTTAGGTCCTACTCGGCGACAGCGGACTTCTCCGCTGCGATCTCACGGGCGCGCTGCTCCGTGAGGACGCGAGCGATGTCCTTCTTCACGGTGTTGACGCGAGCGGTGTTGTCCAGCTGGCTGGTGGCCATCTGGAAACGAAGGTTAAAGAGCTCGGCGCGCATTTCCTTCAGCTTCTCAACGAGCTGAGCGTCCGAGAGCTCACGAATCTCTGCGGGCTTCATTAGTTCTCCTCCTTGGCGGCGGCGGCGTCCTCAGCAGCCCACTTGGCCTCGAGAGCGGCCTCCTCAGCCATCTCCTTCTCGATGCGCTGCTCAGCGTTCTTGGCAGCAACAATCTTGGTCTTGATGGGAAGCTTGTGCTGTGCAAGACGCAGAGCCTCGCGAGCGACCTCCTCGGGCACGCCCTTGACCTCGAACATGATGCGGCCGGGCTTGACGACGGCCACCCACTCCTCGGGGTTACCCTTACCAGAACCCATGCGAGTCTCGGCAGGCTTCTTGGTGATGGGCTTATCGGGGAAGATCGTGATGTAGACACGACCGCCACGCTTCATGTAGCGGGTCATGGCAATACGAGCGGCCTCGATCTGACGGTTGGTGATCCAATGGGCCTCGAGAGCCTGGATACCAAACTCGCCGAAATGCAGCTCGGTATTACCCTTGGCCTGGCCCTTCATGGAGCCACGCTGCACCTTGCGGTGAAGAATACGCTTAGGGGCAAGCACTACTGACCCCTCCTCTCGGAGTTACGACGACGAGGACGGGAAGAGCCCTCGAGTGCAGGGTTGGGAACAGGCTGGCCCGGGAGCTTCTCGCCCAGGTAGATCCAGACCTTCACGCCGCAGGCACCCATGGTGGTGCTGGCGACAGCCGTGCCGTAGTCGATCTTGGCACGGAGGGTGTGCAGAGGCACGCGACCCTCACGGTACCACTCACGACGGCCCATCTCGGCACCGCCGAGACGACCGGAGCACTGGATACGGATGCCCTTGGCGCCGGCCTTGCGGGCGGACTGGACAGCCTTGCGCATAGCGCGACGGAAGGCAACGCGGCCCTCGAGCTGCTCAGCGATGGACTGAGCAACGAGGTTGGCGTCGAGCTCGGGACGCTTGATCTCGACAACGTCGACGGAGAGCTGGCCCTTGGAGACGCCAGCGACCTTCTCGAGCTCGGTGCGGAGGGTATCGATCTCGGCACCCTTCTTACCGATGACAACGCCGGGGCGAGCGGTGAGGATGATGACCTTCACCTTGTCGCCAGCGCGCTCGATCTCGACGCGGGAGACAGCTGCGCGGGAAAGACGCTTCTCGAGGTACTTGCGGATCTCGAGATCGTTACCGAGGGTCTTAGCGTAATCCTTCTCTGCGAACCAGCGGGAGCGCCAGTTCTCGGTGATGCCAAGACGGAAGCCGGTGGGGTAGACTTTCTGACCCATACAGCTTTACGCCTCCTTTCGAGGAGCAACGACGACGGTGATGTGGGAAGTACGCTTCAGAATGCGAGAAGCGGAACCCTTGGCGCGGGGACGGATGCGCTTAAGCGTCGGACCCTCGTCAACATAGGCAGCGGCGACAACCAGGTTGTCGGCACGCAGACCGTTGTTGTTCTCGGCGTTCGCAACGGCGGAACGGAGAACCTTCTCGACATCCACGGCGACGGCGCGGTCGCAGAAGTGGAGGATGTCGAAGGCCTGAGCGACAGGCTTGCGGCGGATCAGATCGACCACCAGGCGGGCCTTGCTGGGGGAAACACGCACGTACTTAGCGACGGCGCGAACCTCGGTGGCCTCAGTTTCAATAGACTTAGTTGCCATTTACGGTTAACCCCCTATTTGGCCTTGTGGCCACGGAACGTACGAGTCGGCGCGAACTCGCCGAGCTTGTGACCAACCATGGACTCGGTAACATACACGGGCACATGCTTGCGGCCGTCGTGGACGGCGATGGTGTGACCAACCATCTCGGGGAAGATGGTGGACGCGCGGGACCAGGTCTTCACGACGTCCTTCTTGCCAGCCTCGTTCATCGCGGTGATACGCGAGAGAAGGCGAGTCTCCACGAACGGGCCCTTTTTGAGACTTCTGCTCATAAGTGCTTTCTCCTAAAACTCGGTATCCGAAATTACTTCTTACGGCGACGAATGATGTGCTGGTTCGAGACCTTCTTCTTCTTGCGCGTACGAAGGCCCTTCGTCGGCTTACCCCAGGGGGTAACGGAGGGACGACCAGAGGTGTGGTTCTTGCCCTCGCCACCGCCGTGCGGGTGGTCGACAGGGTTCATGACGGTACCGCGGACGGTCGGGCGCACGTTCATGTGACGCTTACGGCCGGCCTTGCCGATGACGATGTTGGAGTGATCGGCGTTGCCGACCTCACCGACGGTGGCGCGGCAGGTAACGAGGATGCGGCGCATCTCGGAGGAAGGCATACGGACGATGGCGTACTTGCCCTCCTTACCCATCAGCTGGCAGGAGTTACCGGCGGAACGGGCGATAGCGGCGCCCTTGCCCGGCTGGAACTCGACGGCGTGGATGAGCGTACCGACGGGGATGTCGGCGAGGGGCAGAGCGTTGCCCGGCTTGATGTCGGCGTCAGAACCGGACATGATGGTCTGACCGACCTCGAGGCCCTTGGGGGCCAGGATGTAGCGCTTCTCACCGTCAGCGTAGTGCAGCAGAGCGATGCGAGCGGAACGGTTCGGATCGTACTCGATCGTGGCAACCTTGGCGGGCACGCCGTCCTTGTTGCGCTTGAAGTCGATCACGCGGTAACGACGCTTCACGCCGCCGCCCTGGTGGCGGGTGGTGATGCGGCCGTTGTTGTTACGACCGGCCTTCTTGGGCAGGGGCTCGAGAAGAGACTTCTCGGGCTTGGTGCAGGTGATCTCGGAGAAGTCGGAGATCGTCTGCCAACGCCTACCAGCGGAGGTCGGCTTAAGGTGCTTTACAGCCATTACAATCCCTTTCAATAGGAATCCGTTAGCCATCGCAGACAGGGATTCGAGGTTCTGCCTCGGGTGCGATGACACCGGACGTATACACGGTTCCGGGCGTGTCCATTTTATACGCCCAAAACCTTGAGCTCCCGCCTCCCCTATTTGGGAGGCATGAGCTCACTCAACAGCAGCGAGTCTTAGGCCTGGTTGCCAAAGACCTCGATGGTGTCGCCCTCGGCCAGCGTGACGATGGCCTTCTTCCAAGAACGGGTCTTGCCGGCGACATAGCGCACGCGCTTGGTCTTGGGCTTGACCGTCAGGGTGTTCACGCGAACGACCTTGACGCCGAAGATCTCCTCGACAGCGTCCTTGATCTGATACTTGTTAGCATCCTTGGCGACCTCGAACGTGTACTTGTTCTGCTCCATGCCGGAGAAGGAACGCTCGGACACGATCGGACGGATGATGATCTCGTGGGCGGTCATTTATGCAAGCACCTCCCCGAAGTGAGCGGCGATGTCGGCGGGCATCAGCACAGCGTTGTTGTTGACGAGATCGTAGGTGTTGGCCTCGTCAGCGGTGATGATGAACGTCTTGGGAATGTTGCGGAACGACAGGTAGGCGTTGACGTCCTCATCGCGAACGATGATGGTCAGACGCTTGCCCTCAAGGCCGAGAGCCTTGAGCATGGCGACGGCAGCCTTGGTGGAAGGCTTCTCGAAGCCGTAGTCGTCGACGAGCACGAGCTCGCCATCGGCCAGCTTGGCGGACAGCGCGGAGCGCATAGCCAGCTTGACCTCCTTGTTGTTCATACGCTTAGCGTAGGAACGGGGCTTGGGGGCGAAGACAACGCCACCGTGACGCCACTGGGCAGCACGGATGGAACCTTGGCGGGCACGTCCGGTGCCCTTCTGACGCCAAGGCTTCTTGCCGCCACCGGAAACCTCAGAGCGACCCTTAGCAGACTGGGTGCCCTGACGCCAAGAGGCCATCTGGCACTTGACGATGTGGTGCATAACGTGGATGTTCGGCTCGATGCCGTACACCTCAGCGGCGAGCTCGGCCTCGGCGACCTTCTTGCCCTCGCTGTTCTTTACTTCAAACTTTGCCATTTAAGTGTTCTCCTTGGTATGACGCTGGGCTAAATGGGCTGGGCCCTTAGGCCATACGGATGGCGACGAGACCATTCTTGGCACCCGGGACAGCGCCCTTGACCAAGATGAGGTTCTGCTCGGCATCGATGCGGACAACGGAAAGGTTCTTGACGGTAACGCGCTCGTTACCCATGTGACCGGCCATCTTGACGCCCTTGAGGACGCGCGCAGGATAGGCGCACTGACCGATAGAACCGGGGTGACGCTGGAAGTGAGAACCATGCGTCATAGGACCGCGGCGCTGACCCCAGCGCTTGATGCGACCCTGGAAGCCCTTACCCTTGGAGGTACCGATGACGTCGACCTTCTCGACATCAGCGAAATCAGCGACGGTGACGACCTCGCCGACCTTGTGCTCCTCGCCGTTCTCGACGCGGACCTCACGAAGGAAGCGGACAGGCTCGACGCCGGCCTTGGCGAAGTGACCAGCCATGGGCTTGTTCACGTTCTTGGCCTTGATGTCGCCGAAACCGATCTGGACGGCATCATAGCCGTCGGTTGCCTGAGTTTTAACCTGCGAGACAGCGCAGGGGCCAGCCTGGATGACCGTGACGGGAACGACGTTGTCGTCCTCGTCCCAAACCTGGGTCATGCCAATCTTGCGGCCGAGAATCATGCTGATCAAGATATGATCCCAACTCTCGCGTGATCTTGGGACAATGCGTACACCACCGAGCGTACGCCCCTAGAGGACCACTACTTACACGACGTGCTCCCCAGCCTTGTATTTCGCCCGGACTACCTGACAACCCTATTAAGCAGGCATTTTGTCCAGCCAGAATACTCCCCTGGTTACACACAGCTGTTTAGTATACACGGCTGCGGGCGTATCCATCGAGATTCATATTTCACTCACATTGTTTACGCAGGTAAAGTGCGTGGCACGTTCCCAGTGTGCGGCGGAGGGGGCGGGCCTGAGGCATATTAAGGTTGCTGCTCTACAGTCCTGCTCACGACGGAGAGCACATTAAGTGCTCTCCTGTTC
>UQUL01000048.1 GCA_900544235.1 uncultured Collinsella sp. | reverse complement strand
ACGAGATTACTACGCGTCTCGTGGGCTCGGAGATGTGTATAAGAGACAGCACGGGCGCCAGTGCCGTCTGCCAGTCGTTGCAGTGCAAGATGTCGCACTCAAAGCCCTCGGGTAGGTGCTGCAGGCTCTCGGTGATGGCCTTGGAGAAGAACGCAAAGCGCTCGCCGTCATCAAAGAAGCCGTACGGATAGTCGCGCGCAAAGTAGCGCTCGTTGTCGATGAACATATAGGTGACGCCGTCGCGCTCGAGCTTCTCGAGCCCGCAGTACTCGTTGCGCCAGCCCAGGCTCACGTAAAAGTCGGAGAAGTGCTCCATCTGCGCCTTGTACTCGTCCTTGATGGTGGCGTACTTGGGCACCATCACGATGACTTCGGCGCCGGCGCGCACGAGTGCCGCGGGCAGCGAGCCCGCCACGTCGCCCAGGCCACCGGTCTTTACAAACGGTGCGCACTCGGCCGAGGCAAACACGATCTGCATCTTTTTGCTGGAATCTGCCATATTGTCTCCCTGTTGCAATTCGAGAATAGCCGCCTGGCGCAAACCGGGCGGCTATTCTACATGTTACGAGCGATGTTGTGGTGCCAACGTTAACGCACGATGGTGGTATCGGAAGTTAACGGAGCCTTGCCCAGCACCAGGATGTTCTCGGGCGTGCCGCGAAGCTCGGTGTTGGTGGGAACCACGTTGTTCTTGTCCAGGATGGCATTCTCAACGCGGGCGCCACTCTTGATGATGCAGCTCTGGTTGATGATCGAGTTGGTCACCGAAGCGCCTTCCTCAACCACGACGCCACGCGACAGGATCGAGTTGCGCACGGTGCCCTTGATGATGCAGCCGGCCGAGATGATCGAGTTGCACGCGTGGCTGCCGGTCGCATAGCGCGAAGGCGGCACGTCGTGAGCCTTGGTCAGGATCGGGCGCTCGGGATCAAAGAGCTGGTCGGCCACGGTCTGGTCGAGCAGGTCCATGCTGCGGCGATACAGCGACTTCTCGCTAAACACGCCCACGACCTCGCCCTTGTACTCGTAGCTGCACACGTCGATGTTGCCAAAGTCGCCCTGGAGTGCCTCGAGCAGGTCCAGATAGTCGGCGGCCTGGTAGTGGTCGATGATCTCGAGCAGCGTCTCGCGGTTGACGATGCAGCAGTCCATGGAGGCGTTGTCGCCGTACACGACGCCGGCGCTCACGCCCGTCAGGCGGCCGTTCTCGTTAATCTCGAGCTTGGTCTCGTCATCAACATTGCGCGTGGCCTTGCAGTACACCACGGTCATCTGGGCGCCGGAGTTCTCGTGCGCGTCGATGATGGTGTTGAGGTCCATGTTAAAGATGATGTTGGTGCCCATCATCACAACATAGGGCTTGTCCGAGCGCTGGAACAGCGTCTTGTTGGAGATGATGTCGCGCAGCAGGAAGCGCATGCCGCCCTTGGTGGTGCCATACGCGTTGCCGGGCACCATGAACAGGCCGCCCTTCTTGCGGTCCAGGCCCCAGTCCTTGCCCGAGCCCACGTGGTCGATCAGCGAGCGGTAGTTACCCGGCATGACGACCCCGACGGTCTTAATGCCGGCATTCATCATGTTGGACAGCGGGAAGTCGATCAGGCGGTAGCGGCCCAAAAACGGGACGGACGCGATGGGGCGGTCCTTGAGCAGGACGCTGCCGTAGGTCGAAGAGTAGTTAGCGGTGATATAACCGATGGCCTTGCGATTGATCATCGGATCATTCCCCCTTCCCGATAACGACGTCATTTCCAACGACGGCCGTATCCTTGGTGGTATCGACAGAGCCGAGCTTCACGCCCTCTTCGACCGTGGAGTTCTCGCCCAAAATAGCGCGGCAGATGTGCGCGCCGCTCTTAACGTGCGCACCCGGCAGCAGCACGGAGTCCTCGACCACGGCGCGCTCCTCGATGATGACATCGGTCGAAAGGATCGAGTGGCGAGCGGTGCCGTAGATCTTGCAGCCGTTGGAGACCAGGCAGTCGTCCAGACGGCCGTCCGGGCCAATGTAGTGCGGCGGACGCGTGGTGATGTTGGACATGATGGGGAAGTTCTTGTCAAACAGATCGAACTCGGGGTTGTTGCCCAGCAGGTCCATCGAGGTCTCGTGGAAGCTGGCGATGGTGCCGACGTCCTTCCAAAAGCCGTGGAACTCGTAGCTGTACAGGCGCTTGCCCTCGCCGAGCAGCTTGGGGATGATGTCCTTGCCAAAGTCGTGGCTCGAGCGCTGGTCCAGAGCGTCCTCCTCGAGCGCCTCGATCAGCACGTCGGCCGAGAAGATGTAGATGCCCATGGATGCGAGATTCGAATCGGGCTTATCGGGCTTCTCGGTGAACTTGGTGATGCGGCCGTCCTCGGGGTCGGTGGTCAGGATGCCAAAGCGGCTGGCCTCCTCCCACGGCACGGGCATAACGCTCACCGTGAGGTCGGCGTTGTTCTCAATGTGCGTCTTGAGCATCTTGCGGTAGTCCATGCGATACAGATGGTCGCCCGAAAGAATCAGGACGTACTTGGGGTCGTTTGCCTTGATGTAGTCGAGGTTCTGCGTAATGGCGTCGGCCGTGCCCGCATACCAGGCGCCGCCGGTCTGCGTCTCGTACGGCGGCAGGATCGACACGCCGCCGTCGCGGCTGTCCAGATCCCAAGCCTCGCCGGAGCCCACATAGGCATGCAGCAGGTAGGGGCGGTACTGCGTCAGAACGCCCACCGTGTCGATGCCCGAGTTGGAGCAGTTGGACAGCGAAAAGTCGATAATGCGGAACTTGCCACCAAAGCTAACCGCCGGCTTAGCGATCTTTTGGGTGAGTGCCCCCAATCGGCTGCCCTGTCCTCCTGCGAGGAGCATCGCGATGCATTCTTTCTTACTCATCGATTTCTCCTTCTGTCATCGATGTTCTTAAACCCATTAGCGACGGGCGCAGCGCTCGGTCGCGCCCGTCGAGTAATGCCGTGCTGGCATAAGGGAGCTCGCGCGCCTTTACGCGTGCCAGATCTCGTCGCGGTACTCGCGAATGGTGCGGTCGCTCGAGAACCAGCCGGAGGAGGCGGTGTTGAGCAGCGCCTTGCGGTTCCAGGTCTCCTGGTCGCCGTAGCTGTTCGTGAGCTTCTCCCAGGCGTCGACGTAGCTGCGGAAGTCTGCCATGACCAGATCGGGGTCGTTGTTGTTCATGAGCTCGTTGTAGATGCTCTCGAAGTTGCCCGAAAGACCCGCAAAGGTGTTGTCCTTGAGCTCGTCCATCACGCGGCCCAGACGCTCGCGGTCGCCGTTGAGGGTATCCCACGCAAAGTAGCTGTTCGATGCCCAGAGCTGCTCGACCTCGGGAGCGGTCAGGCCAAAGATGGCCTCGTTCTCGCGACCGGCCAGGTCGGCGATCTCGATGTTGGCGCCGTCGAGGGTGCCCAGCGTGATGGCGCCGTTCATCATGAGCTTCATGTTGGACGTGCCCGAGGCCTCCTTGCCGGCCGTGGAGATCTGCTCCGAGATCTCGGCGGCAGGGTAGATGAGCTGGGCGTTGCTCACGCGGAAGTTGGGGATAAAGCAAACCTTCATGACCTCGTTGACGCGGGCATCGTTGTTGATGACCTCGGCCACGGAGTTAATGAGGCGGATGGTCTCCTTGGCGAAGGTGTAGCTCGAGGCAGCCTTGCCGCTAAAGATGAAGGTCGTCGGCGTCACGTGGAAGTTGGGATCGGCGATGCGACGGTTGTAGATGTCCATCACCTTCATGATGTTCATGAGCTGGCGCTTGTAGGCGTGGAAGCGCTTAACCTGAACATCGAAGACGGTGTTGGGATCGATGACCAGACCGGTCTCGGCCTTGACGTAGGCGGCCAGGCGCTCCTTGTTGGCGCGCTTGGAGGCACCCACGGCCTTCAGGAACTCGGTGTCGTCCTTAAACTCCTTGAGCTTCTCCAGCTCAAAGGCGTCCTTGAGCCAACCGTCGCCAATGGCCTCGGTCACGAGCTTGGCGTAGGTGGGGTTGGCCTCGGCAAAGAAGCGACGGTGCGAGATGCCGTTGGTCTTGTTGTTGAACTTCTCGGGCGTTAAGGCATAGAAGTCCTTGAGCACGATGTTCTTGATGATATCGGAGTGGATCTTGGCCACGCCGTTGACGCTGTGGCTGCAGATCACGGATAGGTTGGCCATGCGAATCTCGCCGTCCCACAGGATGGCGGTCTGGCGCAGACGCTCCTGCCAGCCCTCCTGTGTAGTGTCGAACGACTCGTGCCAACGACGGCTGATCTCGTCGATGATCTGGTACACGCGGGGGAGGAGCTTGGAGAACGTGCCGATGGGCCACTTCTCCAGAGCCTCGGGCAGGATGGTGTGGTTGGTGTAGCTCACAACCTGCGTCACGATGTTCCAGGCGTCATCCCACTCGAGCTTCTTCTCGTCGATGAGGATACGCATGAGCTCGGGGCCACACATGGCGGGGTGGGTGTCGTTGGTGTGGATGGCCACAAACTGCGGCAGCAGCTCCCAGTTTTCGCCGTGCTCCTTCTCAAAGGTGTCGAGCAGGCTGTAGATGCCGGCCGAGACAAACAGGTACTCCTGCTTCAGGCGCAGCAGACGGCCGTGCTCGCCAGCGTCGTTGGGGTAGAGGATGGCGCTGATGGCCTCGGCCTCGGCGCGCTCGGCGTCGGCCAGGGCATAGTCGCCGCGGTTGAAGGCCTCCAGGTCAAAGTGCTCCTCGACCGGCTCGGCAGCCCAGACGCGCAGCTTGTTGACGGTCTCGCCGGCATAGCCCACCACGGGGATGTCATAGGGGACGGCCAGGATGTCCTGCGTGTCCACCGTGCGGTAGAACGTGCGGTCGTTCTCCTCAAAGCCCTCAACATGGCCGCCAAACTTAATGGTCACGGCCTTGTCCTGACGACGGACCTCCCAGGGATAGCCGTGGGTGAGCCACTCGTCGGTGGCCTCCACCTGGCTACCGTTGACGATCTCCTGCTTAAACAGGCCGTAGCGGTAGCGCATGCCGTTGCCATAGCCGGCGATGCCCTCGGCTGCCATGGAATCCAGGAAGCATGCGGCAAGACGGCCCAGGCCGCCGTTGCCCAGCGCCGGATCGGGCTCCTGGTTCTCGATGACGGACAAGTCAAAGCCCATGTCGTCAAGCGCCTCGGCGACCATGTCGCGCACGCCAAAGTTGAGCAGGTAGTTGTCGAGCAAGCGACCGATCAAAAACTCGATCGAGAAGTAGTACACGCGCTTTTTGCCCTCGGCGGTGGCGCGGGCGTCGCTCTTGGTGGCAACGGTGCGGGCCTTCTCGGCCACGAGCTTAGCCAGGGCGTTAAAGCGGTCGAGGTCGCTGGCGGCCTCGACGCTCTTGCCGCTGATGCTCATGACGGCATCGCGATAGAGCTCGGTAAACTCCTGCTTGTTGTCGAAGATCTTATTCATACGTTCCTTTCCCCCGGGGATGTTTCTCCCGGAACGGTTATGACTTGTATCCTACGCCTCGCCGAGGCGGGTAATTACAGCTGTAACGGCTTTGTTACGCATCCTTGGCAGACGACTTAACAGAAGCAGACTTGGCCTTGGCAGCGGGCTTTTTGGCAGCCGGCTTCTTGGTCGCGGTAGCCTTAGCAGCGGGCTTTGCGGCGGCCTTCGCCTTGGCCTTGGTGGTCGTAGCCTTGGCCTTAGCAGGAGCCTTCTTGGCAGCTGCAGGCTTGGGCTTCACCGAGGACGTGCGCTTGCGCGTCACCTTTTTAGGTTCCTCAACCACCGGCGGCTTGTAGCTGCTGGGACCGCGGCGCTTAAGCACCACGCCAGCCAGGCCGGGCACCTTAATCTCAATGGAGTCCATCTGCCCGTTCCAGGGATAGGGCTCGCTCGAGCAGGTGTAGGGCTCCTCGCCGGCATAGCCGCTGCCGCCAAACTCGGGACGGTCGGAGTCGAAAATGACCTCCCAGTCACCCTCACGCGGCACGCCCACGCGGAAGCTCTCGTAGCTCGCCGGGTCAAAGTTGATTAGAATCACCAGGTCGTCGTCGATGTCCTCGCCCTGGCGTACAAAGCTCACGATGGACTGCTTGGAGTTGTCCGCATCGATCCAGGTAAAGCCATCGTCGGTGTAGCCGCGCTCGTACAGGGCGGGCTCGGCGGTGTATAGGTGATTGAGCGCCTTGATAAACGCCTGATGATGCTTGTGAGTCTCGTACTCCTCGGTCAGGAACCACTGGATGGACTCGTAGTAGCGCCACTCAATAAACTGGCCGATCTCGTTGCCCATAAAGTTGAGCTTGGCGCCGGGGTGCGTCATCTGGTAGAAGGCGAGCGTGCGCAGGCCGGCAAACTGGCGCCACCAGTCGCCCGGCATGCGGCCGATGAGCGAGCACTTGCCGTGCACGACCTCGTCGTGGCTCAGCGGGCAAATGAAGTTCTCGGTAAAGGCGTACATGATGGAGAACGTGAGTAGGCCGTGGTTGCCGGGGCGCCACGGAAAATCGGTCTGCATGTAGTGCAGGGTGTCGTTCATCCAGCCCATGTCCCACTTGTAATGGAAGCCCAGGCCGCCGTCCTGCGGCGGATAGGTCACGAGCGGCCACGCGGTGGACTCCTCGGCCATCATCATCACGTCAGGGTAGTGCGCCTCAACAGCGCAGTTGACCTGACGGATAAACGCGCTGGCGTCCAGGTCCTCCTCGGTACCGTACTTGTTGAACTTCTTTTGGCCCGGATCGTCGATGCCAAAGTTGAGGTACAGCATGCTGGAAACGCCGTCCATGCGAATGCCGTCCACGTGGAAGTTCTCGAGCCAGTACAGCACGTTGGAGACCAGGAAGGATCGGACCTCACCGCGGGCGAAGTCGAACTTGTGCGTTCCCCAGTTGGGGTGAATTTCGTGCTCAAACAGCATGTGGCCGTTAAAGGTGGCAAGTCCGTGGGAGTCGGCGCAAAAACCGCCGGGTACCCAGTCCATGATCACGCCGATGCCCGCCTCGTGGCACGCATCGATAAAGTGCATGAGCTGTTGCGGGTTGCCGTAACGCGACGTGGCGGCATAGTAGCCGGTCGTCTGGTAGCCCCAGGAGCCATCGAAGGGATGCTCCATAAGCGGCATGACCTCGATATGCGTATAGCCCATGTCGCGCACGTAGTCCACGAGCTCCACCGACAGATCGTCGTAGGTGTAGAACTCGCCGCGCTGCGCGGGGAAGGGATCCATGGGGCCGGGGTAGTTGCCGTACTCGTCGGGCTCGCCCTGCGGCGCGTCGCCGTGGCGCTTCCACGAGCCAATATGCACCTCGTAGATGTTGAGCGGCTGCGACATGTGGTTGTGGCCGGCACGGCGCTTGAGCCACGCGGCGTCGTTCCACTTGTAGCCATCGAGGGTCCACAGCACGCTGGCGGTTCCCGGAGGGCACTCGGCTTTAAAGGCATACGGATCGGCCTTGTAGAGCTTTTCGCCCTCGTTGGTCTCGATAAGATACTTATAGAGCTGACCTTGCTCGGCACCAGGAATAAAGCCTTCCCAAATAACGCTCGTATGCATGGGCACCAGCGGGTTGGCTTGCTCATCCCAGTCGTTAAATTCGCCAATGACATGGACGCTCTTTACGTCGGGCGCCCAAACGCAAAAGCGCCAGCCGCGCGTACGGTTCTGCGTGTCGGGGTGAGCGCCCATCTTTTCCCAGCTGCGCTCCCATGTGCCGATGCCAAACAGGTAGACATCGTCCTTGGTGAGCTCCGGTGCATGCGGGGCGGCTTTACGGGTAGCGGGCTTTTTGGTTGCTGGCTTTAGCTTTGTATCGCTCACGTTTGATCCCATCATGACGCGGCAGCGTGTTGCCTTGGTGGTTAAATGCGAAAGGTCCAAGGCTGCACGAATCGAAGGGACGGCGATAGCTCTATGATTCGTTCCACCTCGCGTGCTCGGTGGAACTTTCGGCAGAAACTACGATAACACCTGTACGTTAGTTTTATGGACGAAAGCGGATTTGCGGGGGCGTTTAATCGGTAAGCGACATGTTTATACCACTGGCAGAATTGCCGTGGTAAAACCCTTGACAGTTTTACCAATTAGGGTTTCAAAACTGTTAGGCTAACATTTGGTAAAACGTTTTTAGCAGGTTGTTTACCATTTGACATCGAAAGGCTCGTTTATGAACCACATCGCTGCTCCAAGTGTTGCTTTTATTTTCGATTGCGACGGAACACTGGTTAATAGCTCCCCCGTCTGGGGCCATGCGCAGACAGAGTTATTGCGCCGTCATGGCATTGATGTGACGGTCGACGATTTTGCCCAGTTTGAGCATTTGTCGCTCGAGGACGAGTGCCAGGCCTACCACGACACGTGGGGCATTGGCGCGAATGGTGAGGAGCTCTACCGCGAGCTGGGCGAGATTTTGATTGATGGGTACTCCAAGGTGCCGCCGCGCGAGGGGCTCCTGGCATTTTTGGAGCTGGCGAAGGCGGCGGGCATTGCCATGTGCGTGGCCACGTCCACGCCGACCGAGCTGGTGCAGTCCGCCCTTGCGGCTGCTGGCCTTGATCGGTATATGGAGTTTATTACCACGACGGGCGAGGCGGGGCGCTCCAAGCAGTTCCCCGACGTGTACGAGCTGGCGTTGCGACGCTTGGAAGAGCGCCGCGGGCACAAGTTTGAGCGCGCGTGGGTGTTTGAGGACGCCGTCTTTGGCCTTAAGAGCTCTGGCGCTGCGGGCTTTAAACGCGTGGGCATCTATGACCCGCACGGCCGTATGGAGCGCGACGAGGTGCGTGCCAACTGCGACATCTTTATCGACAGCTATGAGGACCTGGACCTGGCCCGCGTGCTTTCGTTTGAGGGCTAGGCGAGGGCCGTGGCTTGCAAAGTATTAGTGGTTTGCGGCTCGCCGGTGTTGGCGAGCGCGGATCTGCTGCGCCACCTGGCAGGGGAGTGCGACCACATCGTAGCCGTAGACCGCGGCCTGGACGCCCTGTTGGGCGCTGGCCTGAGTTGCGACGTCTACGTAGGCGACGCCGATACCGTAAGCGATGAGGGACGTGCTCTGGTCGATGCCGCTTCCGATTTTGAAGTGGAGCGCCACGATCCCTACAAGGACTATACCGATCTGGCACTGGCGCTCGATTCGGTCCGCCGTCGGTGGCCGGGTGCCGAAGTGGTAGCAACCTGCGCCACCGGCGGCCGCCCGGACATGGCCCTGTCTGTGCTAGGGCTACTGGCAGGCTATGCGGATGCCCCCGTCTGGATCGAAGAAGACGAAGTGACGGCCAGAATCCTGCACCAGGACGAGACCTGGTCCATCGAGGGCGCCGAGGGCAAAACCTTCTCCATCATCGCCATCGCTCCCAACACAGAGATAAGTGAACACGGCCTAGAATGGGAGCTAGATCATTCCCCCTTAGGACTCTTGGCTGACACTGGTATCTCAAATGTCGTCAGGAAAACGGCCAAGATACAAGTCCACCAAGGCATCGCGATTGCCTACCTCTACAAGTAAGGCATCGCCGCGTGAGGGTTTTATCGGGACGGTGGATTAATTGACTGATTTTGCCGAAGCCAAAATCAGTCAATTCAGCCCCGTCACAGGAAAACCCGTAAGAAAAAGTTTCAACAAAAACCTCTTGCATCCCCGAAGATCTTCCCCTATAGTACTGCCTCGTAACGGGGGCGTAGCTCAGCTGGGAGAGCGCTTGACTGGCAGTCAAGAGGTCAGGGGTTCGATCCCCCTCGTCTCCACCATCGTGAATGCATGGCCACTCAGCCGAGTGGCCTTTTTTATTTGCATACGATATTAAGTGGCCTGAACTGCATTTTTGCAAAATATGCAAATTACTTCCCTGTTCAAGTTCGCCGTCAGCAGCAGTTGTCGCAAATTTTGCGACAACTGCTGCCCAAAAAGTTGCGCAATTACCTTCCCGGTTTTGTACAAAGTTTGTTAGCCAAACTTAATAGTTTGAGCAATTCACGCCCTCAGCAATACAACTCAGGCAGTGATCGCCAAACCACACACCCCCATAAACCTGCGGCAATGCGTGCGAGGCGGCGCGATATCCCCCATAACCACGGCAAATAAACAATATGTTGCTCAACACACCCCAAAACGTATGGGCTACCTGCTGTGCTAGGAAAATTAACGTTACATGGGTTCAACTGTGCTCACGGCTCCAGCAAGCCGCAAAGCGCAGGGTCGATCAGCATCCGGCCGTAACGGCGGTGTCAGAAAAACCACGAGCTCCAATAGCCTCGTCATGCGTTTCGCATCGAATGACTTTGTTCCTGTCTATGTGCAAGCTGTTCATTCGAATCGATATTTCATGACAAATTGCAGCAGTCCTGCAGCTGTTTGCGTGCGGTCCAGTTTTGTACCCGCTTGACTGGGCCGCACGCAGCCAGCTGGAGTCGCGGTCATTTTTGCGATACACGTCCGCGACTCTAGCCACTGCACTCATACATACCTTTCACGGTGGGGCAGAGCCACGTGCTTGTCTAACTGGGCTCAGGGTTTGAATATGGAGCGCCTTCGCGCACTAAGCGCCCTGGCGAAGCCATACCCAAACCCCGTGAGCCACACGTAAGACAGCAAGGGGGTGGTGCTCGTGTGGTATGTGATCCAGGTCATTAACGGTCGCGAAGACATAATGCGCGAGCGCATTGAGCACGTGCTGCCGACAGGTGCCATGCAGGAGCTCTTTTATCCCCAATTTCAAACCGAGATTAAAGTTCACGGCGAATGGGTCAACACGACCAAGCCGCTCTTTCCCGGTTATCTCATCTGCGATACGGCAGATCCCCGCACCGTGCAACAGTATCTGCTGTGCATGGACGACTTTGCCCGGGTGCTATCCCAGGACGGTCAGTTTGTGCCGCTGGCAAAAGAAGAGGTCCAGCTCATCGGCAGTTTTACGCATAGGGGAGACCGCGTAGTGCCCATGAGCGAGGCCCTAAAAGACGGCGACCAGGTCGTAGTGACGGCAGGTCCGCTGCTGGGCCACGAGGGCCTTATCAAAAACATTAACAGACGCAAGAGCACTGCTTATTTGGAGCTCGACCTTTGCGGCCGGCGCGTAACCACTCGCGTTGGCCTTGCCGTGCTTTCGGCCGAGCAGCGCGTAATACGAAACCTTAAAAAGGCGATCGCCTAGCTGTAGGCGACTGTTTTACGGAACAGGGAGGATCCCCGGAGGCGGGGGCGTAGGTTTGAAGGAAATAGTGATAGATAATCAAATGGGGGATTCAGCAACTGTTGGTGTAACGCACGAGAGTAGGCGTGAGGCCACCAAGCTCCTTAATGTGGGTAAACACGAGCCGAAGTTGAGCGAAAACGGTATTCCAGCAGATGTGCTAGAGAAGCTGTTACCTGGCAATGACATTCTTGAATTGGAAAAGCCTGTCGTTAATGGTGGGCTTTTCTATCGCTTTATTAAGCGATCCTTTGATGTTGTTTCCTGTGGCTGTGCCTTAATTCTGCTTGCAATTCCGATGGCGGTTATCGCAATCAAGATTAAAACTGAATCTGAGGGCCCTGTTATTTACGCCCAACGTCGTGTAGGCAAAGACGGCAAGGTGTTTAACATCTACAAATTCCGTAGCATGTATACCGATGCAGAGTCTCGAGGCGCTCAGCGGGCGCAGGACGAAGATCCGCGCGTCACGCCTTTCGGTAAGATTATGCGCAAGACGCGTCTGGACGAGATTCCGCAGTTCTGGAATGTCTTCAAGGGTGACATGAGCCTAATCGGTCCGCGTCCCGAGCGTCCTGCGTTTTGCAAGGAGTTCGAGAAGCGTATTCATGGTTGGCATTATCGCACCATGGTGCGCCCGGGCATTTCTGGCCTTGCCCAGGTTACAGGCGGTTATGACCTTCTTCCAAGTGAGAAGGTTAAGTTTGATCTCTATTACATCGCATCTCGAACTCTCAAAATGGATTTCATTATCATGCTTAAAACTCTCGGCGTTGTAAAGACGGGGGAGGGGGCTCGATGAGTAAAATCTTTCCGTATGACATCCCTGCATCCGGCATCTGCCTTGTCTCGCTGTCTATGAATAGCGACATGCAAAATAGTCTTTACGCCATGTTTTCGGCTTTGGATGCACGAGGCTACGAGGTTTGGACTGTTGGAGCAAAGGACCCTGTCTGTTCCAACGCTAAACACACTTCTCACAACATATACGTTGACTGTCCTGCCCGTCCTGGCATCGCAAAAGGTACTTTTGACATTGCTGCTGCAAATTATGTGGTCGCCGCTATTCGCTCCACGGGTTGCAAGACGGTCTACTTTGAGAGCGTTCACCTATGGAACTGCTATGTCTTGGCTTGTTTGGGTAAAAAATACACGCGTGTGACTACCTTGCATGATGTCGTTCCGCATGACGGTTCCAAATCGGTGCTTGCCTGCCAAAAGCTTCAATGTCGCCTGTCTGATTTTGTCGCGATTAAGAGTGAAGCGTTTTGCGAAGAATGTTCGCGTCTCTATGGGGTGCCTGCCGAGCGCATACTTACTGTTGGCGTCTTCCGTGAATGGCCTCCTTACGAACCCGGTGTGGGTGACGGCAGTTGTCTGTTCTTCGGACGCGTGCGCAAGTATAAGGGCCTACCGGCTATAGATGAGATTGTTCGCTCGATGCCCATGTTGCGTTTTACCATCATGGGTTCTCCAGATGATCAGAGCCGTTCGGCACTCGATGCTATTAAGAATCTCCCTAACTGCACGGTCGTTGACCGCGAGGTAGCGGATACCGAGATGGAGGAAGCATTTCGGCAAGCCTCGTGGGTCCTTCTGCCATATGAGAGCGCGTCGCAGTCAGGTGTGATAATTGATGCCTACAAGTACGGGAGACCCGTAGTTGCGTTTGACGTTGGAGCAATTGGAAACCAGGTTATGGATGGTGTGACGGGTTTTCTCGTCCCTGCGGGCGATATCGATGCTTTTATTTCTAAGGTCAAAATGGCAACTGCGATCGGTAAAGCGGAATATAGTCAAATGACCAGGGCGTCCTACGACTTTGGACGTGAGCGTTATTCAGCTGAAGCCATGTCAGACCTTTTGATTGCAAAACTCAATCTTAAAGCAAATAAGGGGCATTGATGAAGGTCCTCTACTTCGACCAATACTTCCCTCCCGAGAAGGCGAGCGGCTCCCATCTCGTACAGGATTTATTGGATGGGATGGCGAAATCAGGATGGGAAGTTAACGTCTTTGTTCCCGTTCCGACTCGCGGTGTTAGTGATGAGGTGCGTGAGAGCTACAAGAAGAATCGCATAGAATCAACACGCGGGGATAGGGTTATCATTCATCGAATGTCGTTATGTAAGGAAGGCAAGAATCCCATCCAAAGGGCCTTCCGTTACATGGTCTTCAGCATCAAATGCTTCTGTAAGGCGCTGGGGGAAAAGTATGATGTTGTCTTTACGGGCAGCGGCCCTCCGACTCAAGGTTTTGTAAGGCTCTGTTAGACCAGGATTGACATACATGTGTCCCCACGGTGCCATATCGTTGACCCCGTAGACC
>UQUL01000047.1 GCA_900544235.1 uncultured Collinsella sp. | reverse complement strand
GTATACGGGTGCATCATCGACGTCTTCAATACAGAAAATATCAGTGCGGAATGTTTTCAAAACCAAGCCCGGCCCCGGCCTGCGGTAACGTTGCTGGCGGTTCTTGGGCATCGCTTGCTGGTGGGGTTCCTTGTCTGAGTTGGACTTAGTTGGTGGGACCACTCGTCTCGGTCGCTGTCCCGCGCCGTTCCGGCGCGGGAGGCGCGCCGCTGCGGGAATGCTAGTCGGTCATTATTGGCGCCGAAGCACCGTCCCGTCCCAGCATCGCCCTCAGCTTCTCGAAGCTTTCCTCGCTTAGGCAGTGCTCCATGTGGCAGCCCTCTTGCGACGCGACCTCAGCCGAAACACCCGCATCCTCCAGCAGCCCCACGAAAAAGCAGTGACGCTCCCACATTTGACGAGCGACCTCCAGACCACGCTCCGTCAGATGAACGTCGCGCTTGCCCATTTCGACATAGCCGCTGTTCTCCAGCGTCGCCATAGCTTTAGAGACGCTCGCCTTGGTTACGCCGAGGTACTCCGCAACGTCGATCGAGCGCACGATGCCCTGACGTTCCGACAGAACGTAGATCGATTCGAGATAGTCTTCTCCGGATTCACGTAGGGCCATGGGCCGCCTTTCGCGATGATTGCTAGTTAGCCTTTGGATACTTTTCACAGCTTACTTTACTGCAAAAGTTGCCCATGTCTTACTACTTTGCCTAAAAGTTAGCCGTGTTTCACAAAACGTGCGGGATGAAAACAAAATGGGGACGCCCCGCAAGGAGTGTCCCCAGCTGCCGGCAGAAAAGAAGCGTCCCTAAGTGCCGAGCCGCAGCTATAACAGTCCAAAGTGCTTCGCGGCGTTGTAGATGCCGTCGTCGTCCACGGCTGTCGTTACATAGGTCGCCGCAGCTTTCACCGTGTCCTGTGCGTTGCCCATGGCCACGCTCGTGCCCACGGCGGCAAACATCGACAGGTCGTTCTCGCCGTCGCCAAAGGCAATCGCCTCGCTCGCGTCGATGCCCAGGCGCTCCAGCGTCGCCGCCACACCCAGGTCCTTGCCGCCGTTGGCCGGAATAATGTCGCAGAACAGGTCGCACCAGCGCGTGGTGAGCGAATGCGACACGGCATCGGTCACGATGTGCTCGTCAACTGGGTCAACAAAGGCACAGAACTGATAGACCGGCGCGTCAAAGGCGTGCTCAAACGGCTCCTCGTGGTAGACGATTCCCGCGTTGCTGCCAGCCGTCACCACGCGCTCGGACAGACGGTTCACAAACGAGTTCTCGCCCTGCATGCACAGCGAGTCGTAGCGCCCCTGCGCCACCTGGTCCACAATCACCGCAACGTCGTCCGGATCGATCGGACAGCTGCGATAAACTCCCTCGGCATCAAAGCAGTGCTGGCCCGAGAGCGTAATGTACGCATCCCAACCCAGGTCGAACAGCCAGTCCGGCATCTGGTAGGTCGGACGGCCCGTGGCGATCACGCACGCGATCCCCTGCTCGTGAAAGCTGTCGAGCACCTGCTGCGCCGACGCCGGAATCCGGTGGGTCTTAAAGCTCAGCAGCGTGCCGTCGATATCGAAAAACGCGGCTTTGATCATTCTCGCCTACTCCTCGCCCTCGAGCTTTTCGCTCGCCTCGAGCCACGCCATCTCCAGCTCGTCCATGGCAGCGTGAGCCTCGTCGATCTTTGCCTGCTGCTCGCCGAGCGCCGTGTAGTTGGTGGGATCGACTTGAGCCATGGCGGCCTCGGCCTCCTCAACGCGGGTGCGTTGCGTCTCCATCTTGCGCTCGAGCGAGCTCACCTCGCGGCGGAGCTTCTGACGCTCGGCGTTGGACAGGCCGTTGGGCTGACCGCTCGACTTGGGCTTTTCGGCCGCAGCTGCCGCGGCACCGGTGTCGAACGCGCCAGTCTTGGCACTCGGTGCGCCCACTGGCTCGCCCTCGGCGGTAGCGTTGCACAGGCGCAGGTACTGGTCCACGCCGCCGGGCATATGCGTCAGGTGGCCGTCAAGCAGCGCCCACTGCTGGTCGGTCACGCGCTCCATCAAAAAGCGGTCGTGCGTCACCAGAATCAGCGTGCCGGGCCAGCCGTCGAGCAGGTCCTCGACAATCGCGAGCATGTCGGTATCCAGGTCGTTGCCAGGCTCGTCCAGGATGAGCACGTTGGGCTCGTCCAGAATCGTCAGCAGCAGCGACAGGCGACGGCGCTGGCCGCCCGAAAGATCGCCGATGCGGCTCCAGAGCTGCTGCGTCGTAAATCCTAGGCGCTCGCAGAGCTTCTCGGGCGAAGTTTCCTTGCCGTCGATGACGTAGTACTTCTTATAGTTGCTGAGCACCTCGCGAATCGTGTCGCCCATGTAGGGCTCGAGCTCCTCGAGCTGCTGCGACAGCACGCCAAAGCGCACTGTCTGGCCGATCTTTACACGGCCGCGCGTGGGTTCAATCTTGCCCTGGATCACGTCGAGCAAGGTCGACTTGCCGGCGCCGTTCTCGCCCAAAAGACCATAGCGGTCGCCCGCACCAATGAGCCAGGTCACATCGGTGAGCACCTGCTTGGGCGCGCCATCGGTATCCGCATAGCCGGCATCCACGTCGACCACATCGATAACCTGCTTGCCCAAGCGGCTCACGGCGAGGCGCTTGAGCTCCAGCTCGTCACGCACGGGCGGCACGTCGGCGATCAGCTCGCGGGCGGCATCCACGCGAAACTTGGGCTTGGTGGAACGAGCCTGGGCACCGCGGCTCAGCCACGCGAGCTCCTTACGTGCCATGTTGCGACGGCGCTCCTCGGTAACCGCGGCCATGCGGTCGCGCTCCACGCGCTGCAGGATGTAGGCCGAGTAACCGCCCTCGAAGGGGTCGACCTGGCCGTCGTGGACCTCCCACATGCTGGTGCAGACCTCGTCCAAGAACCAACGGTCATGCGTGACCACGAGCATGGCGCCCTGGCCGCGCTGCCAGCGGGCCTTTAAGTGACGCGCGAGCCAGTTGATGGTGCGCATGTCCAGGTGATTGGTGGGCTCGTCGAGCATGAGCACGTCATAGTCGCCGATCAGCAGGCGCGCGAGGTCCACGCGACGGCGCTGGCCACCCGAAAGCTCGCCCACCGTGCCCTCCCAAGGCACATCGCTAATGAGGCCGGCCAGAATCTGGCGCGTACGCGGACTCGACGCCCACTCATACTCGGGCGTGTCGCCCACAACGGCATGATGCACGGTATCAGTATCGGCCAGCTGGTCCTTTTGGCCAAGTAGGCCGATCGTGGTGCCGCGACGGTGCGTCACGCGCCCGTCGTCGGGCTCCAGCGTGCCAGCGAGCACGCTCAGCAGCGTCGACTTGCCGTCGCCGTTTTTACCGACAATACCAATGCGGTCGCCCTCGCCCACGCCGAGCGTCACGCTATCGAAAATATGCTTGGTGGGAAACTCTAGGCTGACGGAATCGCATCCCAAAAGAATCGCCATATGCCCTGCTCCTTCGTAGAAATTCAACGTTGTCCATGATAGCAGCGAGCCCCACCCCAAACCACCACGAAGGCGCCTGTCCCCTTTGTGGTGGTCGTTTCGGTCGCAGAGCAAAAGGCGGGCCATCTCCCGCAAGAGATGACCCGCCTCTCCAATCAGTCCTGCGGCAACCGTGGCCGCTGCAGGCCTCAAGCATGTCCCGGACTAGGAGAACATGCCGGTGAGGTAATCATTCAGCCGCTTATCCTTGGGCCGTTGGAAAATCTCGTCAGTCTCGTCGTACTCGACCATATCGCCCATATAGAAGAACGCCGTGCGGTTGGACACGCGCGACGCCTGCTCCATGTTGTGCGTCACGATAACGATGGCGCGGTCGGCCACGATCGATGACATGAGGTCCTCGATCGCCAGCGTCGAGATGGGGTCGAGCGCCGAGCAGGGCTCGTCGAACAGAATCACGTCGGGGTTGAGCGCCAGCGTGCGCGCGATGCACAGACGCTGCTGCTGACCGCCCGAAAGCGCATAGGCGCTCTTATCGAGCTTGTCTTTGACCTCGTCCCACAGCGCCGCGCCGCGTAAGCTTTCCTCGACCATGCGGTCGAGCTCGTCACGGTCGGTGATGCCGTGGCGCTTGGGCGCAAACGTGATGTTGTCGCGAATGGACTTGCGGAACGGGTTGGGCTGCTGGAACACCATGCCAATGGAACGGCGCAGCTCGTAGGTGTTTTCGGTCTTGGTGTTCACGTTGCGCCCGCGATAGTTGATCTCGCCCTCCACGCGGCAGCCGCGAATCTCGCGATTCATAAGGTTGAGGCTACGCAAGAAGGTCGACTTACCGCAGCCCGAAGGCCCAATGAGCGCCGTGATCTCGCCCTTGTGGAAGTCGAGCGACGTATTGTGCAGTGCATGGTGGTCGTCATAGTACACGTTGACGTCCTTGGTGGAGAGCACGACCTCGTCGCTCACGGCCTTGCCGCTTACGCGCACGCGCCTCTCGCTCTCCCCCACGCTCGACAGGAAGTCCTGGGTCTCGGACGATGCCGCTTCGGTTGCGGGCGTTGCTTTCATCTCGCTCATTCGGCCGTCATCTTCCTTGCCAGTTGCTTGCCCACAATGCGGGCGATTACGTTAAACAGCAGCACGCAAATCATCAGCAGTGCCGCGGTGCCCCAGACGATCTGCTGAGCCTCGGGGCTGCCCTCGCCATAGATCTTGTAGATATGCACGGCGAGCGACTCGCCGGGACGGAACACATTCCAGGCGCAAGTGGGGCTCGACAGGTTAAAGCTCAAGAAGTTCAGACGCATCGGCGAGCTCATGCCCGAGGTAAAGAGCAGCGCCGCGGCCTCGCCAAACACGCGGCCGGCCGAAAGCACGATGCCGGTCACGATGGCGGGCATGGCCTCGGGGATCAGGATGTGCAGCGTGGCCTCCCAGCGGGTAAGGCCCATGGCCAGACACGCATCGCGCTGGGCCTGCGGCACGTCCTCGAGTGCCTGCTGAATCACGCGCACCAGGATGGGGATGTTGAACATGGTGAGCGCGACGGCGCCGGAGATGATGGAGTACTTCCAGCCCAGCTGCACCGAGAACACCAGAAAGCCGAACATGCCGACGACGATGGAAGGCAGCGAGGACAGCGTCTCGATGGCGGTGGAGGCGATGTCGCGGATGGGTCCGTTCGGCGCGTACTCAACCAGGAAGACCGCGCCGCCCAGGCTGATGGGCACCGAGATGACTAGAGTGATCAGCAGCAGGTAGAACGAGTCGAACAGCTGGTAGAGCACGCCGCCCTGCGTTCCGTTGGCGCGCGACGGCTCCGTGAGAAAGCCCGGCTGGAACAGCGTCGAGATGCCCTCGAACAGGATATAGGCCACCATGGAGACGACGATGAGCATGACGATGGCGACGATCGCCGTCAACACGCCCGTGGCGAAGCGGTCCTGCTTTTGGACACGCCCGAGCCTCGCCTCGTCGATGTGGATACGCGTGCTAGCCACGAGCCTTCGCCCCCTTGCGGCCGATAAGGTGGATGATCAGGATGAAGATGAGGCTCATGCCCATCAGCAGCAGGCCGAGTGCCCACAGAACATCGTCCTGGGCCGAGCCCTCGGCATAGACCGCCATAGACGTGGTGAGCGTGGTGGTGATGGTGGACGCCGGCGACAGCAGCGACGTCGGCATGGCCTCAATACCGCCGATAACCATGCGCACGGCGAGCGTCTCGCCAAAGGCGCGGGTCATGCCAAGGATGACCGCGGTCATGAGCGATGGCATGGCGGACTTGAGCACCACGTGCCAGATGGTCTGCCAGCGGGTGTAGCCCAGCGCGAGCGAGCCCCGACGGTAGCTGTCGGGCACGGCGCGCAGGCCATCGACCGAAAGGGTGGTCATGGTCGGCAGGATCATGACGGCCAGCACGATGGCGCCGGGCAAGATGCCCAGACCCGTGCTCACATGGAAAACGCTCTTCATAAAGCCGACGACCACGTGAAAGCCGATCAGGCCAAAGACGACCGAGGGAATGCCAGTCAAAAGCTCAATAAGCGGCTGAAAGACCTTGGAACCAAATTTGGGTTGGATCTCGACCACAAAGATGGCAGAGCCGATGGCGATAGGCAGCACGATGAGCGTGGAGAGTACCATGACCGCAAACGAGGTGACGATCAGGGGCAGGGCGCCGGTATAGGGCAGGCCGTTTTCGGCTGTGTTGGCCAGGTCCCACTTGGTGCCGGTGAAGAACTCGACAACCGAAACGCCGTCCCTGAGAAAAGCCGAGAGGCCCTTTTGGGCGACCATAAAGATGAGCGCGGCAACGACAAGCGTCACGAGCGCTACGCACGCGCCCGTGACGCCCAGGCCCACGTTCTCAAGGTCGCGCTTTGGCAGCTGTTTTGCCATTGCAAACCTTTCCGGGGCGATTACTTATTTAGCGGAGACCTTGCCGCTGGCGTCCTTGACGACCTTCATGGCAGAGACGGGGATAAAGCCCTGTTCCTCGACGAGCTTGCCCTGGACGTCGTCGGAAAGCATGAACTCCAGGAAGGCCTTGGTGGCCCCGTCGGCGTCCTTTGCGCAGTACATGTGCTCGGTCGCCCAGATCTTGAAGGAGTCGTCGGTGACGTTCTTGCTCTTGGGCTCGACGCCCTCGACCTTGATGGCGTTGAACTTGGAGTCATCGAAGTGCGAGAAGTCCAGGTAGGAGATGGCATTGTCGGTGCTGCCCATCTGAGTCTGGACGTCGCCGGACTTGTCGAGCTCGGCGTCGCCCTTAAAGTCGACAGCCTCGTCGCCAAAGACGGCAGCCTCGAAGGTGGCGCGGGTACCGGAGCCGGCCTTGCGGTTGAGAACGACGATAGTAGCGTCGTCGCCGCCGACCTCCTTCCAGTTGGTGATCTGGCCAGAGAAGATGCCCTTGAGCTGCTCGAGGGACAGATCGTCGACCGTCACGTTCTTGGAAACGACGGGGCCCATGCCCACGACGGCGACCTCGTGGTCGACGAGGTTCTTGACCTGGTCGGCCTCGAGCTTGGTCTCGGCGAAGACGTCGGAGTTACCGATGGTGACGGTGCCGGCGGCGACAGCGGTCAGGCCCTTGCCCGAACCGTTACCCGAGCCGGAGACGGAGACATCGGGGTTGGCGTCCATGAACTTCTCGGCAGCGGCCTCGACGAGAGCCTGGAACGAAGAGGCACCGTCGTAGGTCACCTCGCCGGAGACGGACTCGGCAGCAGCGGCGCTACCCTTGTCGGCGGCATCGGATGCGCCGGAGCCGCCGCACCCAACGAGACCGAGACCGACGATGCTGGCAAGACCACCAGCGAGGCCGAGGAACTGACGACGAGAATAAGCCTGATCGAGCATGATCTTCCTTTCATACATGCGATTCGCGGGCACCCTGCCCGCTTTGCTGTTTGGAAAGATACGGCCTCGATCGGGCAGTGCCCGCGCCAACTGCGGTTTTTTACGGGCATCTGATAGACCCTTACCGCAAGCGCAGCACGGCCTTTACAAACGAATAACAAACCCGCCGCCAAACATGGCCAGCCTTTTACACCAATAAAAACAAAGTTGCGGTGAAATAGTTCCTGCTTGACCATCAAATGGCCCATTCTAGGAACTATTCCACCGCAACTTAGATTGGGAAACCGCGAGACCTTAAAGCTCTAATTCATTCAAACGGAGGATCGCAACAATATAGATCTTGAGCGCCTGTTTAAGCTGTTCCTCGTTGGCGCACTCGTTGGGGCCGTGCATCTGGCCGCCCCACGCGGGCAGCTCAAGGCCGGTCTCCTCGGGGCCAAACGACACGGCGCGGGCAAAGTTGCGCGCATACGTGCCGCCGCCCATGGCAAAGGGCTCAGCATGCTTGCCCGTAAACTCGTTATAGGTATCAATAAGCGCCTTCACGGCCGGATCGTCGGCAGACACCGAGAACGGCACCTTAGCGCGACCCAGCTGGCACGTCACGCCAAAACGGCCCACGAGCGGCTCGAGCTGCTCGCGGATGGTATCGGCACTGGTGCTATCGGGGAAGCGCACGTCGATGACCTGCTCAATATGGCCATCCGCCACGCGGATGACGCCAGCGTTGCAGGTAAGCGGGCCAAACGCCGGACTCGTCGCATCGATACCCAGGCCGCGGCCATAGGCATCCGCATGCACAAAGGCCAGGAACTTGACGAACTCGTGCTCGGCAGGCGTCAGCAGGCGCTCATCGCGTGCACCAAACGCGTCCTCGGCCTCGCGCAGATACGCCACGATCAGGCCGACGGCGTTGATGGTGCCCTCAGGCATCGAAGCGTGGCCGCCAATACCGTGGGCGAAAATCTGCGCATGCCCGTTATCAAGCGCCGTGATCTCCAGGCGGTCGACGTTCTCAACGGGCGCCGGCAGCTCATCGGCGGCAATCGCAAGCTCGCAGATGGACTGCGACGGAATGGCATTGCTCGCCTCGGAGCCGCACCACGACACGATGCGCCCGCCGTCGATCTTGGGGCTCACGAACGTCGCCCCAAACTGGCCCTTCTCGGCATTGCAGACCGGGAACTCGGCATCGGGCGTAAACAGAAAGTCGGGATTCGCGTAGTTCTCCAGATAATGGTGAACGTCGGACATGCCCACTTCCTCATCGCAGCCCAGCAGCGCGCGGAAGGTGTAGCGCGGAACGATGCCGTGCTTGAGCAGGTAGGCGCCGGCGTAGAGCGACAGCACGGCCGGACCCTTGTCGTCGATCACGCCGCGGCCGAGCAGCCAGCCCTCGCGACGCTCCATCGCAAACGGGTCGGTGTTCCAGCCGGGGCCGGCGGGAACCACGTCCACGTGGCAGATAGTCGCGAGCTGTTTGTCGCCGCGGCCCGGGATATCGGCGATTCCCACATAGCCCTCGTCATCGCTCGTCTGGTAGCCGAGCTTTTGCGCGATACCGAGCGCGCAATCGAGCGCATCACGGACCGGGCGGCCAAACGGCGCGCCGGGCTCCGCATCGGCAGAAACTGCCACGGACGGATAACTCACCAACTGCTCGATATCGGCGACGACATCCTCCCAGACCTCGTCGACATACTCGGTAACGCTCTGCTCCACCTGATTCATGGACGACCTCCTTACCAATGAGCGACGGGTACGCCCGTCCCTCACATTACGTCTATTAGATAGCGAAAAGTTTAGCAAGCTCGGCCACCGAGTGCACCACTGCATCGGCACCCGCCGCCTCGTGCTCGCCCGGCGCCGCCGCGCCCGAATAGATACCAATGCACGGCACGCCCATTGTGTGTGCGCCCTCCACATCGTTGAAGCGATCGCCGATCATCACGGCCTCGTCCGCGGCCGCACCCAAGGCCGCCAACGCGTCGCGAACCGAATCGGCCTTGGTCTCGCGCCCCTGCGGCGGATTCATGCCAACCACCGCCTCAAACTGAGAAAGTCCCAGCTCTCCCACCATGTCAACGCACTTTGCCTCCATGCGCGACGTCGCCACGGCCAAGCGCTTGCCCTGGGCGACCAACCCATCCAGCAGCTCGGGGATCCCGTCAAACACGGGATACTCCTCCGGTCCCAGCTCGTCAAAAAAGGCGCGGTACTCGTCGGCCACCACAAGCGACTCCTCGCGGGAGAAGCCATAAAAGTCGTGAAAGCTCTTCCACAGGGGCGGCCCGATCATGCGGCGCAGGTCACCCATCTGCGCCTCCGAAAACCCGCGCGCGGCCAACGTCTTGCGCGTCGAGGTCATCACCGCCCGGCCCGTATCGGCCACCGTGCCGTCAAAATCGAACAGCACAACCGGCCGCTCGCATAGCTGCAATGCCACCATCGGCATCCCTCTTCCCCAGTTGATGATTTCCACACCGTCACTTCAAACTGTTGACTATTCAACAATTGAACCTAGCAATGTAGAGCAACTCCACTATACTTGTCGCACTTTGCTCTAAGAAGGCGGCGCGCAAGCGCCCCAACGAAAGGTGCAATTATGTCTTTTGCCATCATAACCGACTCCACGTCGGACATCTCCCCCGCCCGCGCTCAAGAGCTCGGCATTTACGTGATTCCGCTGCATGTGATTATCGAGGGCGAGGACCTGCTCGACCAGGTGCAGATTACCGCCGAGGAATACGTCGCGCGCATGGCCGGCTCCGAGCAACTGCCGCACACCTCGCAGCCGAGCGCCGGCGAGTTCAAGGCACTCTTTGACCGCGTGCGTGCTGACGGCCACGATAGCGCGATCTTTATCTCGCTGTGCAGCGAATGGTCCGCCTGCTATTCCAACGCATGCCTGGTCGCCGAGACCCACGAGCTCGACGTGCGCTGCATCGACTCGCGCACCGGCTCGGGCGCCGAGGGCCTGCTGGTGGAGTACGCGCTGGCCATGCGCGAGGACGGCCGCAGCCTGGACGAGACCGAGGCGCAGATCCGCGCGACGCTGCCCGACGCCCACCTGCTGCTGATTCCCCGCACGCTCGAGAATCTCGTTAAGAACGGCCGCGCGCCCAAGCTCGCCGGCCAGCTCACGCAGATGCTCAACATTCGCCTGGCCGTTTCGCCGGAGTGGAAATCGGGCGAGATCAAGGCAATCAAAAAGGGCCGCGGCGCCAAGCGCATCGTTGCCAACACCATGGCAGATTGCCTCGCGTTTTTGGACGAGCACCCGGGCTCAAGCGTGCGCGTGCTCACGACCGGCGCCGCCGAGGAGCAGGAACTTGCCAACGAGGCGCTCGCGGGCCAGGACTACGTAGACGCCGGCACCGGCCCCATCGGCTGCACCATCGCCACCCACGTAGGCGTCGATGCCATCGCCATCAGCTACTGCCCCCGCTACCAGCCAACTCACTAGGGACGCCCACATCAGTTGCGGTGGAATAGGGACTGTTTTTGGCTTATTAGCCGCCAATCAATCCCTATTCCACCGCAACTTAGAAGCAGTTCATTTGGGACGGGGCTAAAAAGACTGGTATCAAACGTTTCAGACCAGTCTTTTTAGCCCATCCCATTTTACCTACTCTACATCAGCCCGCTCAGGGCGATGTCGACGGCCTCGTTGAGGTCGTCGGTGATGTGGACGAGGTCTGGATCGAGCGGGCTAATCATGCCGGCATCCATCACCGGGCCGTTGAGCCAGTCGAACAGGCCTTGCCAGTACTCGCTGCCCACCAGTACGAGCGGCATGCGCTTGACCTTGTGCGTCTGCACCAGCGTGAGCACCTCGAACATCTCGTCGAGCGTGCCGAAACCGCCGGGGAACACGATGGCACCCGAGCTGTACTTAACGAACATGGTCTTACGCACAAAGAAGTAGCGGAAGTCCATACCCAGGTTCACGTATTTGTTGAGCCCCTGCTCGTGCGGAAGCTCGATACCCAAGCCGACCGACTTGCCGTTGGCACTCGCCGCCCCCCTGTTGGCCGCCTCCATAATGCCGGGGCCGCCGCCGGTGATAACCGCCACGCCGCGCTGCGCGATCTTGCGGCCGACCGTGCGCGCCGCCTTGTAGAGCGGATCGGTCTTGGGCGTGCGGGCACTGCCGAAGATGGTCACCGCGGGCCCGAGCTCGGCAAGCGCGCCAAAGCCATCGACGAATTCTGCCTGAATACGAAGGACGCGCCACGGATCGGCATGCAACCAGTCGGTTGAATCTTCGGGCGCCAGCAGGTTGGCGTAGGTGTTGTCCTTAGGAATCATGGGGCCGCGCATGACCACGGGGCCGCGGCGGTACGTCTCGTCGTAGGCGGGCTCGCCCTCGACGTTCTCATTCTTAATCATGGGTGCTCCTATCGAGAAAAAGAAAACGGGCGGGGTCGACGCCATGCGTCAAACACCCGCCCGAACATCAACTATTCGGTATGGTACCCACGATGCGTTATGCGCTTGCAAGGCATCGGTCAGCGGTCGCGCAGCCGACGTCAGCGAATGTGACGAGCGGCTGCCGCTCAGCCTTTGCCGTTGCCCACGCTCTGTAAGCGCGCCTGTCGCCCTTAGTAATCCACCGCGGCAGGACTATTCATCCAATCGCTCATGAATGCGCCGTAACGGCCCTCGATAATGGCCTGACGGGCACGCTGCATAAGGTTGAGCAGGTAGTAGATGTTGTGCATCGACAGCAGAATGCCGCCGAGCATCTCCTTCTGCGTGACCATGTGGCGAATGAGTGCGCGGCTGTAACCGCCCGTGCACACCGGGCAGGTGCAGGTGGGATCGATGGGGCCGTCGTCGTGCGCAAAGCGCGCGTTGCGGAAGTTGAGGCGACCCTCACTCGAAAACGCCGTGCCCATACGGCCGGTGCGCGTCGGTAGCACGCAGTCGAACATGTCGATGCCCACACCCACACCGCGCACGAGGGTGGTGGGGTTGCCGACGCCCATCAGGTAGCGCGGCTTGTGCTTGGGCATGTACTCGCTTACGAGCGGTGCCAGGGTCTCGAACATGGTCTCGTGGTCCTCGCCCACCGAGTAGCCGCCGATGCCGTAACCGGGGAAGTCGCCGCACTCCTCCAGATGGCGCAGCGAGCGCAAGCGCAGGTCCAGGTGCATGCCGCCCTGAACGATGCCAAAGAGTGCCTGGTCGTCGCGGGTATGCGCCTTATAGCAGCGCTCGGCCCACATGCTCGACAGCTCAACGGCGCGCTCAACGTAGGCGCGCGTGGCGGGATAGCCCGGGCACTGGTCCAGCTGCATGCAGATGTCGGAGCCGAGCTTCATGGCGATCTCCATGTTGTCCTCGGGTGTCCAGAACACGTGGCGGCCGTCGTAATCGTTGACGATAAAGCGCACGCCCTCGTCAGTGAGCTTGACGGCATCGTTGTGACTGAAGACCTGGAAACCGCCCGAGTCGGTGAGGATAGGGCCGTGCCAGTTCATAAACTTGTGCAGGCCGCCCAGCTCGGCGATGGTGTCCTCGCCGGGACGCATGGACAGGTGATAGGTATTGGCAAGCACGATCTGGGCGCCGAGCTGTTTGACGGTCTCGGTAGGAATGCCCTTGACGTTTGCCTTGGTGCCCACGGGCATGAAGATCGGTGTCTCGATGTCGCCGTGCGGGGTGTGCAGCACGCCGGCACGCGCATGCGTCGTCGGGTCCTCGGCGATCAGGTCGAATTTAAAAAGGCTCTGGTCCATAAACTGGAACTCCTTGGTTGCGGTTCATACGCAAACCATTATACGGGCAACCCGCAAAGAGCACCGACTCGACAGAAACTGGTGCAAAGGAAACCTGCCCCTTGCGACAACGGATCATTTCCGACAGCCACAGCAACGCCGATGCTATGGCACCGACAGACACTATGACCCAATCCGAGGGCACTAAAAAGATAGGAGCCCCCGCTCGTGACCGCGGGTCGGGGCTGCGACAATGATGTTGAAGTGCCATAGGCGCAGCCGCGCCGCAACGAGGTTGGGAGGCTCCCATGCCAAAGTATTCTACCGCGTTCGGGATGGACGTCCACCTGAGGTCGACCACCGTCTGCGCCCTCGACGCGGACACCGGCGAGGCCGTGACGAGGAGGTTCCCCGGCAACCCCTGGGGCGAGATCGCCGGGTGGATGGATGGGTTCCCCGGGCCGTCGCTCGCGGCCTACGAGAGCGGTTACCTCGGCTTCGCCCCGCAAAGGGAGCTCGCCGGGCTCGGCGTCGAGTGCGTCGTCGCCGCGGTCTCGAAGATCCCCAGGTCGGCCGCCGACTCGGCCTCCAAGAACGACAGGAACGACGCCGCCAGGATGGCCAAGGCGATACTGTCGCACGATATCTCCCCGGTATGGGTGCCGTCCCCCGAGATCGAGGGGCTCAGGGACCTCGCCGGGGCCCACGACGGGGCGACCGCGCGCCTGGCGACCGCCAAGCAGCGGCTGCTCGCCTTCCTCGCAAAGCGGGGGTTCGTCTACGGCGGCACCACGCCCGCCGGCAACCCGAGGAAGTACTGGACCTACGACTTCCTGAGGTGGCTCGACAAGGTCAGGCCGGAGGACGATGGCGGGGTTCGGACGCTCGCCGCCCTGAGGAACGAGGTCGAGACCGCGGCGGAGGCCCGGGCGGACCTGCTCTCCGAGTACAGGGCCGCCGTGGATGCCAGCCCGATCGCCGCGGAGGTGGCCGCCCTCCAGTCGATCAAGGGCTGCGCCTTCGCGCTGGCCGCAGCCTTCTCGGCCGAGGTCGGCGACTTCACGAGGTTCCGTTCCGGAAGGCAGGTCACGGCCTATTTCGGCCTCGCGCCGAGTCAGAGGTCGAGTGGCGACTCCGTGCGGCTCGGAGGCATCAGCGGTGCGGGCAACGCGCTCGTGAGGAAGCTGGCCGTTGAGGGTTCATGGTGCTACGCCGCGGCACGGCACCAGCCGAAGCTCATGCCAAGGGACACGGGCGTGCCCCTCGAGATAAGGATGCACGGGAGGAAGGGGTCCGAGCGGCTCCTGCGGCGGCGCGAGGAGATGCTCGCCCGCGGCATGCCCGCGGCGAAGGCCAACGCGGCCACCGCGGCCGAGCTCGTGAGGTGGCTCTGGGCCCTCGGCATGATGTGCCGGGAGGGCGCGGAATAGACATAGCCCCCGTCCCGGCGAGCCGGGCGGCCTTCGGGGATACCCCCTATTTCGCTGTGCGCGCGGAGCCCTCCGCATGCGCCTCGACAGACTTGGGGAACCCCGCCGAAGGAATGGAGTGCGGGCCGACAGAACGGTATCCGCGGATATGAGACTGAGCCGAAGGCGTCGATGACATGCCGGGGGCGGACCGGGACGGGTTAACGGCAGGCCCCGCCGACCGATTGCAAGCGGTCGGCGGGGCCATTGCGGCTCTTGACAGCGGATCGGGTCATATGAGCGAAAGCCCGCCAGAGCGAACAAATTGGCATGAAAAGAGGACGGCATAGACCTTCTGGTCATGCCGTCCTCTTTGAATGACAAGTTGGGCTTATAGGACAAAATGTGTGTCCCGATAGAACACCCGTTTCCATCCATTAATCCAGCCAGAACGGGTACGGGTCCCTGTGGTGGAGGTCCTCCCACACGGCCCTGTCGCCCCACTCCGGCCCTCCGTCCTCGCGCGACGGCGAGGCGGAGTAGACGCTGAACAGGAAGTCGATGTCCGCGTCGGTCGGCATCGCGGCGAGCTTCTCGCGCGCCGTCCTCGCGTCCCCCGAGTGCGCGTGGCACCACCAGAACACCGCCTTCACGCGCTTGACCGACGTCAGCCCCCGGTGGTTGCGCAGGACGGCCCTCAGCTGCGAGTTCACCCCTCCCTCGATCATGTTGTTGGTCGACGGCAGCGGGCCGGCCTTGGCCAGGGCGGGGTCGAGGTGGGTGAACAGCGTCCCCGCCGACACCTGTTAGCGTCAATATAATTTTCACCATTTCCACCAACGCATTTTCGCCAATCGCG